>CAXTOB010000362.1:0-6594 GCA_964245505.1 uncultured Acetobacteraceae bacterium
CATTAAAGAAGTTCCCTAGACAGGTCATGCTGGTGACGCTCATTGGCGCGTTGATAGTTTGATCGTCCGCACCGACGCGCGCAGTGATGCCGTTGGCTGCTGCCTGTGTGATGGCCGCACATCCAACGCTGCCTTGTCCCGTCGTCGGGGTCGTCTGCCCCCATGCGGGTCCGCAAGCTGCGGCGATGGGGAACGCTGCCAGCAGGGCGCAAGCTTTGAGTCTGGTCATGGCCAGTCGGTCTCCTCTAGAGTTTCGCAAGCGGTTTCGAGGGCCGAAATCCGTTCGGGTGCAAACATCCGTCGTACCAATGCGCGGCGGGTTACTGCGTCGATGGCGGCCCGCAGCGCGTTCGCGGCCGGGCTGTCGGCTTGCACCAGGGCGCCTATGACTGTGTGCACGTCCGGCATTCCCGTCTCGGCCAGCCAGTGCATCAGGCGCAGCATCCGAGCCGCCCCAAGTTGCGCAAAGACGGCGGTGAGGTCGTCGCGCAGGGGATTGACTTGCAGAGCCCGCGCTAATGCCTGCAGATCAGACTTCTCGAAGCGGTCGAGGGCTTCTCCGAATGCCTGCAACTGGACTGACACGCCGCGCTCCGTCTCGTTGGGACGCACTGCTGGCGGCCATTCGAGGGAGACGGCCTCCGGTCGCAGCTCCTTCAGCCACTCGACGACAGCAACCCTCTCGAGGTCCGGCATGGTTCTCTCGTGGCGACGTTCCAGGGCATCCTGGAAGGTCGCCTTGCGAACGGTGCTGTTATTTTCGGATTTCGACCGCCATGGGAGTCAGAACCAGGCGGAGGCCTAGCGGTCTGACTGCATGGAAAAGTACCCAGTTCCATCCCTGCCCACCTTTCCAGGTGACAAGTGCATCCGGGCTCGTCCCAGGGCCGTAGACGATCCGGACGGATTTTGGGACGATCTGCCGGATCGCGAATCGGAGCGGAACGTCGTCGCCGAAGCCTTGGGCGACCATGAAACGGGGGCGGATTGAGGTATGTGAAGTCTCGGTACTGGTTGGAACCGCCTCGTCGGCTTTCTGGTCCAATTGCGTTGGCTGCGGCGCGTCGGGTATCGCCGTGTGCGCCGCTGTCTGCCCCGACACGACGAAGTCGGCCCGGGCGCATATGGGCAAGAGCAGCGCCGCCACGAAGACACGGGCTCTTAGTGCGTTGCGCATCGAGTGATCCTTCGAAAAGCATAGACGATTATCGCGTCTCCGCTCGCGAACGGGGATTGCAGCGCGTGCCGCGGACAATGGATAAGGCGGCCCTGATCTTCCTCGTTGTTCGCGGCTGACAGTCGTGACCTGACCCCCATGACTTATGTTCAAGAAGGGCCAATGAATGGCTAAGCGTTCCCAGACCGAGACCAAACCTGATCCTGTAGCCGATGATATCCTTCTAACGTTTGGCAGCAGGGTCCGAGAGGCAAGAAAGAGAGCGGCTCTGACTCAAGCTGAGCTTGCGGCTGCTGCTGGTCTATCTCAGGCCTATGTATTCGAAATCGAGACTAAAGGTTCGAACATGTCTCTAAAAGGCATGATTGCCGTCGCGAACGCGTGCAAGGTTGGTCTCAAGGACCTTATACCCGACACGGAGTTTGACTCGGTTACTGCCGTTCCAATCCTAGAGTTGATGAAAGAGCTGATGGAAGTGCTGTGCGTTCACCAGAAAGACACGTCTAAGGCCACACTACACCTAAATGGTTACTTGGACTTTGCCACTCAGCTTAAACAGCTTGCCTCGACCCGCCATTAAGGCGGACGCTCCAGCCCGGGCCCGAGCCACACGGCGAAGACCCTGCCCCGAACCTGATTTCCCATGGACAGTCAGGTTGCCACTGATATAGATAGCTCCGGTTCAGAAGCCGGAGAGCATCGTGTCAGCAGGTCTCGCAAGAAATGTAGATAGCGAGGACACCCCGAGATCAGGGCCGTCTTGCCTGGCGCCACTGATCAAGGCGGCCGTGTGCCGATACGATGCAGTGCTCATAGGTATGGTCGCCGCCGGTCTTGGGCTGGAGGCGATCTGCCTGTTCCTTGGCCTCTCAGGCGCCACGCTTCAACATAACCTGGTCCGCCTGGGCCTCGAGGAGCCCCACACCCGACCGGTCCGTCAGGGCGGTCGAAAGACTTGGTCAACTTTGGACGTCATGCGGTTGATCGCCTATCGCGTCGGATGTGTCCATCCTGCCACAATAGCAGCAAAACTCGATCGTTCAGTCAGTGGTGTCTACGCCAAGCTGAGGCGTCTCGGCGTTCCGGCGCCACCCCGTGCCATGCTGCGCCGCTATAACACCGACTTATTGACTGAGCCCGAGCTCGACTTCGGGTTTCCCGGTCAGAGTAACGAAGCGGATGGTTGCAACCCTGCGCTGCATAACGCACCCAGCCCAACCGCCTCGACGAGTTCGGCATCCGGCCCAGCTTCCAACCCCCATCAGACCGGCAAACCCAGGGCCGCTTCATCTAGATGCAAGGCATCAGCTCCTAAGGTTAAGGCGCAGCGCGAGCTGCCGCTGCTGCGCAGCCTGCCAACTCAAACTCTGCCGTCGGCCCCCGTTAGCATGCCCCTACCGGCTGAGCAGCAGGCTGAGCCGCAGACTCCAGCTTCGCCGATCGTTGAGCCGGCATTTTGGACGGGTCTTTATTTCGGCGGTGTCCCAGTTCCCTACCTCACCGACGATGAAGTGGCACTCAGACTGAGCCAGCGCTTCATTGTCAGAGACCCTGTCGTGATCATGAATCTGAGTATGCGAGTTCTGGGCGGCTGGAGCTATACCGCAGCGGCTTCAAGGTTCGGCACAACAGCCTCCAAGCTCGCCTCGCTGCTGAACTTCATCGACATGCCGCGTGACGGCGACCGCACAAAATATGGGGATGTGTATGACCTCGAATGCGGGATCGTCACGTTCAAGCTGTCAGGGTATGTTCTTGAGCGCTGCCGGCAGTATCCGGATCGTGCCGCCTCACAACAGTCACTCTTCTGGTCGGCCAAGGGGTCCAGAGGACAGAAGCTTTCACGCAAGGCGATGATGAAGCGCTTCGACTTTGCCGACTATGAGCGTCACAGGTCACAGCCGATAACGTTGATCCGACGCTGTGAGCTGGACGCCAAGAAAGCCGGACTTGCGCGGATGGAATCGCTTGCATCGAGGTCTGCGGGAAATTCGATAAGCCGTTCGCAACTGCCTCTGCAAGGATCACTCCGCATGTTGCAAGGAGGCTCCTATGAGGAACGCGAACGCGGCAATAACCCGCCGCCTATCCGACCCGGACTTTCAGGGAAGTCTGGTGAACAAATGCCTTGGACTTACACTGGGAATGGGCGCGCTACTAGCGGCCTCGCTCGTCCATGACGCCTACGTTTGGCTGAACCCCGTCAAGCCGATCTACTTCATATCGGACGGTAAAGGCTTCACCAGGCCGATGGCTCCGGTCGACAGTCCAATCGTCGACGACACTGAGTTGTTGGAGTGGACTGTCCGGTCTGCGCTCGCTCCTTACAACGTCGACTACTTCAATTACGCCAAGGAGCTGAACACCGCGAGCCACCACTTCACCTTGAAGGGGTGGAACACCTTTGCTGGCAGTTATGTCGAGCGCGGCAATTTCGACGAGCTCAAGCGTGCGCGGTTGTTGTGCCATGCCCAATCCGCCCGGGCCGCTGTCATACATCAGACTACCATGGTCCAAGGCTCGTTGGCTTACGCGGTCCAATTCCCTTTGGTTCAGACCTGCGAGAACGTCAATCAGACGTCGACCAACGATCTGATGATCACGGCGCTCGTCGTTCGCACGAACAGCGATGATCATCCCGACGGACTGGCGATCGATCAGCTGGTCGCCAGTAACCAGCACTGAATCGTCACTCAGCACGGAGGCACATGTGCGCGTAGCCCTCTTCTTTTCGGCTTGCTTCGCGAGCATGGCCCTTTGCCGCCCTGGCCTTTGCCAGCCCGCTAACTCGCCCGGCGCCACACCCGGCGCATCAAGTTCAGATAACTCGTCCAGCACCGACAATCCTGCGGCGACGAGGGCGGCGCGTGATGCTATCCCTCTCACACCGGAAATGATCGAGGATCTGGCCAGGCGTTATCGGGCGCAGCAGCAGGCCGTCGAACAAGGCACGACCGAATTGGCCGCTCCGATCAACCGCCAGGTCAATGTCAGCTTTGCACCCGGCGCTGCAACCAGCATCGTCAACACCGTCAAAGGCTATCCCACGGCGGTCAGCTTCTTTGACAGCACCGGCCAGCCGTGGCCGATCGCGTGGGACACGAACTCCAACCCCGCGGCCATCGCCGGCGGCACCAATTGCAACGCGCAGACCAATGGGGGTGGGCCCTCCGTCGCGGCGATCGGTTTCTACGTCTGCACCCCGACCAAAGGCAGCAATGTGCTCGAGATCACGCCCGTCTCGATCAGCCCGCGGGGTGGGCTTGTGGTGTCGCTCGAAGGTGCCCCCAAGCCGATCACGTTTCTTCTTCTGTCCGGCGGCGGTCGCTTCGATGCCAATCTTAGCGTTCACGTCGCCGACCGCGGTCCGCACGCGAGGGTGGAGATCATGACGCAGCCAGACGCCCCCGATACTGGCGCACCATTCTTGACCGGAATGCTGGAGGGCGCGCCGCCGGCGGACGCCGTTCCGTTGTCCGTCGAGGGCGTGTCACCGGAAGGGCTGCGCGCATGGCGGCTGGGCCGTAACGTCTATCTGCGCACGCGGTACACCCTCCTCTCTCCGGAGTGGACCGCCTCTGAGGCAGAGGCCGGGACGACGGTCTACGCCGTTCCAAACACGCCCGTCGTCCTGCTTTCCGTCAATGGCCGCACCGTGTCGGCCGAGCTGAAGGAGTGATCCACATGTCCGATGCAGCCTCTGGTGTGCTTGCCCGGTTTCGCTTTCATCTTCCTAAGCTGCCAGCAGGCCGCGTGTTCAACCACTCCGGCAGCGCCGGTCCGCGTCGCCTGGCGGCGATCATGCTCGTCGGTGCAGCAACCCTGGTCGTTGTGTTAGGTGTCGTGTTCATGGGACGCCAACAGCCGCGCCTCTCCCAAGACGCTCGCCTGATGAGAATGGACCCGCTTCCAGGCGGGCTCCACAGTACTCCCGAGCAGGATGCCCTTGGCTTGGCCGCCAACGACCAGGAAGCTCAGGCTGCGCTGCGGAAAGGCACGTCCTACACGCCGCCCATGGCGCCCAGTCAGCCATCGAGCGCCTTGCCGCCTCACGTGGATTTTCCTGTCCCCGCTGCCCCCGCGCCGTCCCAGCCGGTTTTCGTCGGCCGTGCTCCGCGTCCTTTGCCGCGCCCCTACACACCCCCAGCAGAGGCGACGTTTCCTGCGGTAGCGCCCCCTGTGCGCTCGGAACCGCAGATGCAGCCTATTCCTGTCGCTGCTCCAGCAGTCGATCAACAGGGCCAGCCACTCTATTCCAAGCAGATTGGCGATATGTTCTCGCAATGGGGTGGGCGTGTGCCACGAACCGACGTGATCATGCCCCCGTCTCAGGGCGATGCAGGCGATCCACCTGACACCTCGGCCCCGTCCGGCGCGGGACTGAGTTCACGTGCCCGTTCAGCGGCGTCGGCCGCGCTGCCGGTGTCAACAAGGGCTGCGGATCAAGGTGACATCCTGGTCCCTGCTGGCCGCGGCGTTTACGCCCATCCCGTGCTCGCGCTCAGTTCGGATGAAAGCAGCCCGGTCGTGTTGCAGGCCGACTCAGGACCGCTCGCCGGCGATCGTATGATTGGGACTTTCGCCAAGCAGGCCAATCGGCTGATCATTCATGTGAGCACGATTATCCACAACGGCGAGAACATCAGTTGCGATGGTGTCGTCACCGCGCCCGACACGATGGAGGCCTCTGTCGCTTCCCGTGTCGACGAGCACTATGTTTCCCGGTTCCTGCTTCCGGCCGCTGCAGCGTTCGTCAACGGGCTTGGTCAGGCGATTGAGACCACCTCGAATAGCGTTGCCGTCCTGAGTCCGCTAGGAGGTGCCACAACGACCAATCATCTGAACATTCAGCAGCAGCTGGGCGTCGGCGCTGGGGCTGCTGCTGCCCAGGTTGGCCAGACCCTAAACCAGGAAGCACCTAAAGGTCCGACGGTTTCGCTCGAAGCGAATGTTGCCGTTGGCGTCATGTTCCTTTCCAACGTCACGTCTCATCACGGCGAATAAGAAAGCCTTACCCGTTCGCAGAGCGTGGCGGGAGACTACTAGGAGTTACACATTTCTGGAGGTCTTGATGGACACGCATTTCGCTCCCAGCCCGGCCCTGGACCATGAGGCGGATGCGTTGCATGCGCGCCTTCCTGGTGAGATCGACAACGACTCCTCCGTACCAGGGCCGGTATCCGAGCAGGAGGCGCTCGCGGCAGGAGGCAGGCTTCCGAGTTCGGAGAGCCAGCGTCCGGCGGGGCGGCGTAAGGGCCTGCTCGCGGGCGCTGCAATCGCAGCCGTCCTTGTTGTAGCCGGCGGCGCGTATTTGTCGTCGTCATACAACCACATCTATCCCATGCCGCGTCTGGCTTCGACTGTCCGCAACACGGCCGCTCAGGTCGGGGTCAAGCTCCCACCCGTTCTGGCGCCGT
>CAXTOB010000363.1:0-1269 GCA_964245505.1 uncultured Acetobacteraceae bacterium
CTGCTCGACGGAGCGGCGGACCCGGCCGAACAGGTCCAGCTCCCACGAGGCGCTCAGCGCGCCCTGGTAGAGGTTGATGGGCTGCGTCAGCGAGTTGACCAAGCCATCGGCGGAGGAGCGGTACGACGACGCGCCGCCGGCTGCACCGCCCGTCAGACCCCCCGCCTCGTCAGCCAGGGTGTTGAGCTGCTGATAGACGCCGCGTGATTCCAGGATGCCCTTCAAGCCGAGCTGTTCCCGCTGGTAGCTGGCATTGCCACTCAGGTTGGGCAGCCCCGCGGCGCGGGCGGTGACGATGGATTGCCGCGTTTCGAGCACGCGCAGGATGGCCTGCTGCACGTCGAGGTTCTGGCGGATGGCCGTTTCCATCAGCTCCGTCAGCACGGGGTCGTTGAAGGTGGCCCACCAGCGCGGGTCGGGGTTGGTCGTCAGCACCCTCACGTTGGCGGCGGAGCCGTTCTGCCAAGCCGGGATCTCCGGCGGATCGGGTTGCGTGAAATCCGGTCCGACCGTGCAGGCGCCTGTCCAGAGCAGCACGACGCACGACGCAGCGAACTGCCTCAAGCGCCGCCGCCTGCGCCCGCGCCGGGCTTGGTGCTGGTCATGAACAGGGCGAACACGGTGATGGCCAGCGACAGCAGGCCGATGATGAAGAAGACGTCCGTGTAGGCGAGGGTCTGGCTTTGGATTTGCAGCATCTGGAACACCTGGCCGGGCGCCTGGTCCATCGCGTCCTGCGCGGCGCCGCCGTAGGTGACGATGGCCTGGGTCACGTCCTGCAGCAGGACGTTGTAGGGCTGATTGGTTGGGTCGAGGTATTGGACGAGGTGGGCCTGCCGGATCTGCAGGTGATCCGTGACCAGCGCCTGGCCGATGGAGATGCCCACGCCGCCGTAGACGTTGCGGGCCATGGTGAACAGGCTTGCGGCGCTGTCCTTGATGTCGGGCGAGATGGTGGAGTAGGCGCTGGCGCTGAGTGGGACGAACAGGAACGCCAAGGCCGCCGTCTGCGCGGCGCGGTAGAGGGAGACGTGGAAGAAGTCGAGGTCCGGCACCAGCGTCATCGAGTAGCGGCAGGAGGCTGCCAGCGCCAGGCCACCGAAGGCGATGACCCACTTCACCGGCACCTTGTTCAGCAGGATGCTGACGACCGGGATCAGGGTGCAGAGGACCAGGGCGCCGGGCGCGAGCACCCAGCCCGCCAGCACCGAGTTGTAGCCGAGCACGTTTTCGGAGAACACCGGCATGATGATGGCGCTGGCGTAGAGC
>CAXTOB010000363.1:1279-6569 GCA_964245505.1 uncultured Acetobacteraceae bacterium
ACCAGGACAGGGCGAAGTTCCGGTCCGCGAAGACGCGGAGGTTCACCGCCGGGTTCTTGGCGTAGAGGAGGTAGATGACCCCGCCGACGTAGCCGAACACCGAGAGGCCGAACATGATGCGGATGAAGGTGGAGCCGAGCCAGTCGTAGTCCTCGCCGCGGTCCGCGCCCAGTTCCATGCAGCCAAGGGCGAGGGTGATGAAGACCACCCCGATCCAGTCAAAGCCCGGCGCGGTGCGGATCTGCTCGGCCATTTCCGGCGGATCCTCGACGAGCATCAGGACCCCGAACACCGTCAGCATCCCGATCGGGAGGTTGATCAGGAAGATCCAGTGCCAGGACAGGTCGAACGTCAGGTAGCCCCCGACCAGCGGACCCACGACGGGGGCGATGATGGTGGCGACCGCGGTGATGGACAGGGCCTGCTGGCGCTTCTCGGGCGGGAAGGTGTCCAGGATGATGTCCTGCTGCATCGGCTGCAGACCGCCGCCGAACAGGCCCTGAAGCGCGCGAAACAGCAGCAACTCCCCGAAGTTGGTGGACACGCCGCACGCGACGGACGTGAGGGTGAAGCCGATGATGGAGATGAGGAAGTACTTCTTGCGGCCGAGGTGCCGGCTGATGGATGACGAGATGGTCAGCGTGATCCCGTTGGCGACCAGGTAGGTCGTCAGCGTCCAGGCCGCGTTGTCCGTGCTGACGGCGAGGTCGCCGGCGATGTAGGGCAGCGACACGTTGACGATGGTGGTGTCCGTCACCTCCATGAACGCCGCCAGCGTCACGACGATGGCGATGAGCCAGGGGTTGTGCGCCGCGCCGTTCTTGCTCCCGCTCATTGCAGCGCCACCGTCGGCTCGACGGACAGGCCGAGCGGAAGGCCCTGCTTGGGGTCGACCCCGCTGTCGATGACGATCTTGACCGGCACCCGCCGCACGATCTTGACGAAGTTCCCGGTCGCGTTCTCGGACGGGAAGGTCGTGAAGCGGGCGCCGGCGCCCTGCTGGACGCTGTCGACGTGACCGTGGAGCTTCAGGCTCGGGTAGGCGTCCACGCTGATGGTGGCGGACTGCCCGACCCGCATGCGGTTGAGCTGGGTTTCCTTGAAGTTGGCGACGACCCAGGTGATGGGCGACGTCAGGTAGAACACCTGCTGCCCAGCCTGCGCGTAGGTGCCGACGTCCACGTTGCGCCGGGTCACCAGCCCGTCCTGCGGCGCGCGCAGCTCGGTGTAGGACAGGTTCAGCTCTGCCTGCGCCAGGTTGGCGGCGGCCTGCTCCACCTGCCCTTGCCGCTGCTTCACCGTGTCCTCGGCCGCCTGGATGTTCTGCTGGACCAGCGAGGCGATCTTGACCTGCGCCTCGGCCGAGCCGACCGAGGCCTTGGACGAGCGCTGCTGCGTGTTGGCCTGGTCCACGTTGGTCTGCGTCGTCGCTCGCGGGTCAACGCTGCGCTGCCGCTGCGCTTCCCGGTCGGCGTTCAACTGGGTGGCGCGGGACTGGTCGAGCTGCGCCTGCGCCTGCTGCAGGTCGGCCGGGGCGCGCACGCGGGCGATCTCCAGGTCCACCTGCGAGCTTGCCAACTGCGCCCGGGCCAGGTCGAGGCTGCCGCGGGCCTGGTCGCGCGCGGTGATGTAGTCGCGCGGGTCGATCCGGATCATGAGGTCGCCGGCTTTGACGTAACTGTTGTCGTCCACCAGGCGCTCCACGACGTAGCCGGACACCTTGGGCGCGATCGTCACCGCGTTCCCCTCGGTATAGGCGTCGTCCGTGCTTTCCTGGTTGCGCGTCAGGAACCAGTAAACGCCGCCGCCGATCACCGCGAGCAATACGACGACGATCAGGATGATGATCGGCCAGCGGCGCTTCTTGCCTCCCTTGCCGTCATCGTCGTCCTTTTTGTCGTCTTTTGCCTGGTCGTCCTCGCCTTTGCCGTCATCCTTCTTCTTGCGATCCTGGTCTGCGTCCTTCTTGCCGTCACCCTCGTCGTAGCCCTTCGTGTCCTTGCCGCCGTCCTTCTTGGCCTGCTGACTGCCGTCGCGCTTGGGGGCATCACGGTCCCGCGCCTCCGCATTCTGGAAGCGCACCGAATACTTGAGACTGGGGAACTCCCAGTCTGCCCGCGAGCTGGGCAACGGTGTGGAAGTGCTGGCTCCGTCGGATTGGCCCAGGCCAGGGGTCGTACCTTCACCGTTTGCGGGGCTCATCGGTTTATCGTCATTGTTCTCGAGCAAGCGCCAATCCTTCGCCTGTGCCAAAGTTCGCCGTAGCGCCGGATCACTGACGGGTCGTTCATGCCGCTGTCCTTGAGTATCGAGGGAAAGCCTGATCTCACCGCGCGGCCATGCCCGACGGCCTTGATGCAGCCGGCACGTCCAAGGTTAGGGTATGAGGAGCCTACTGACTCCCCAAGGTTCGTCACGTCGAATGACAAGTGAGTTATGGATGCTGCCCGGTCACGTCGGACAAATGCCCGGTTGACCGCTGCATCAGGCGAACGTTGCCACCGTTTCTGGGTTCGGCCTAGGTTTTTTCATCATCGTGCCGAACCCGCACGTCCACGCGCTGTGTCCCGGCAAAGATACCAGTCACATGCAGCTCGTGGCGCCATTCTGGCAAGAACGAATCGATCGAAGCCGGGCAACCTCAATCCCAGTTCCTCTGAGGCCAGGCTTTGCGCTGAGATAATGCCGCAGGCACCAGCCGAAAACGGAGTGGGGCAGCGTCAGCCCCTTTTCTGCCTACGCGCAACCAGTAAGGCCGTCACTCAGCAGCTCCGCTTGTAATGATGGCAATAAACCGGAATAGAAATATTTCGCCTTAAATCCAAATGAGCCAGGAAGGGTTGGATCGGCTTTATCATGTATCTCGTCCGCCATCGTCGGCCGATTAGGCGCCGAACGAGCTTGCCTCCGCCATCAAGGCGCAGACATAAGCGGCGAAGGAGCGCCACACCTCCAAGTGGAACCCTGCCTCGGTGCGCCAAAGCACGATCTCAGCCTTGCCGAACACCGTCCGGGTGCACATGCCCGGCGGAAAGGCGGCGGGATGCAGATCGAGCGGGCAGCCCGCCGCCAGCGTGTCCGCCGCCGCAGCGCCGTCCAGCAGCAGGCCGATCTGGCGATGCGACACATCCACCGCGGCGCCGCCGGGCACCTCGACCGGATCGACGCGATTTAGCGATAGCAGCAGCCATTCATCCGGCCCTAGCCACAATGCGGCTTGCCCATCCGTTGTTGCCGACCGGCACGGCGTCGTCGGCAGGGCGATGCCGAACGCAACGCTCAGCATCGCCGGATTGCCCCGGAGCGCGAGCCGGTGAAGGAGAGGCGCTGGACGGACCGCAACGCGGCCCGGCGCCGCGAACAGCGCAATCCCGGTAGGCCGGGAGTACAAACCAGGGTCCGCTCCCATGCGTGCAGGCGCTGTGGCCGCACCAACGTCAGGTATCACCGTGTCAGGCATTGAGCCGCACTCCTTCCGGATCCAAGAACACGGGATCCACGACCCGCACGGCGGCCGGCCTGCCCCCGCCGTGGGCGAACAGCGTCTCGCCTTGCCGGCTGCGCCCGTCGGCCAGCATCGCCAACGCGATGGAGTGGCCCAGCGTGGTGGTGCCGTAGGCCGACGTGACATGCCCCAGGGACGGGGTGCCCGACAGCGGCGTGGCCTCTGCGGTCAGTTGCGCCCCTTCGTCAAGCACGCGCTGCGGATCGGACGTCAGCAGGCCCACAAGCTGCCGGCGTCCGGGCGCCACCATGTCCGGGCGGGCCAGGGACCGCTTGCCGACAAAGTCCGGCTTCGCCTTGCTGACTGCCCAGCCCAGGCCCAGGTCGCCTGGCGTCGCCGTGCCGTCGCTTTCCTGGCCGACGATGATGTATCCCTTCTCCGCGCGGAGGACGTGCATCGCCTCCGTGCCATAAACGCAGCCGCCCACCGCGGCCACGCGGGCATGCACCTGCTCCCAAACGGCCGATGCGTGATCGGACGGGACGTTGACCTCGAAGCCCAGTTCGCCGGTGAAGCTGACGCGGAACAAGCGCATCGGCACGCCGCCGATGCTGCCCTCCGCCACGCTCATGTGCGGCATGGCGCTCCCGCTGATGTCCATGCCATCCACGAGCGGCGCCAGCACGTCGCGCGCCCGCGGCCCCTGCACTGCCAGCACCGCCCACTGCTCCGTCACGCTGGTGAGCCAAACCTGCAGGTCCGGCCACTCGGTTTGCAGGAAGTCCTCCATGGTGGCCAGCACGCGCGGGGCGCCGCCGGTCGTCGTGGTCACGTGGAAACGGCCCGGCGCCAGGCGCCCCACGACGCCGTCATCCATGACGAAGCCGTTCTCTCCCAGCATGACGCCATAGCGGCACCGGCCCGGCGCGAGCTTGGTCCAAGCGTTCACATACATCCGGTTCAGGAACTCGGCGGCATCCGGGCCGGCGACCTCGATCTTTCCCAGCGTCGAAGCGTCGAACAGCCCGGCGGCGGCGCGCACCGTGCTGCATTCCCTCTGCACGGCGGCGTGCATGTCCTCACTGCCGCGCGGGAAGTAGCGGGCGCGCTTCCACAGCGCCACATCCTCGAACACGGCCCCCTGCGCCGCTGCCCAGGCATGGACCGGCGTTGTCCGGACGGGGTCGAACAGCACACCCCGGCTATAGCCTGCGAGCGTTCCGAACGTGACCGGGGTGTAAGGCGGGCGGAATGTCGTCAGCCCGACCTCGGGGATCGGACGCCCCAACTGCCGGGCGACGATGGACAGGGCGTTCATGTTGCTGGTCTTGCCCTGGTCGGTGGCCATGCCGGTCGTCGTGTAGCGCTTCACGTGCTCGATGCTGCGGAAGCCCTCCTGTGTCGCGAGCTTCAGGTCCTTGGCGGTGACGTCGTTTTGGAAATCCACGAAGGCCCTGCCCCGCCGGGCGGCGACTGGCGGCGACCATCGGGCCGGCAGCGTTCCGGCCACGGCAGGCGGGACTGCGGCCTGCGCCTCATGGCCGGCATCCCGCGCTGCATCCTCTCCGGCCTCGAACCCGTCTGCGATTGCCTCAGCCAATGCGTGGACGCCGCGGCAGGCGCCAGCGCAGCGGACACCCGGAGCGGACCTGCCGGGCAGGAATGCCTCGGCGACGGGATCGAATTGCAGCTTACCACGGGACTGCGAGAACAGGTTGAGCGATGGCGTCCAACCCCCGCTCATGCCCAGCACGTCGCAGCGGACCCACTCGCGATGCGTGCCGCGGCCCACGATGGCCACGCGGATGCCGCGGCGTCCGCGCGTGCCGAGCACGCGCATCCCTG
>CAXTOB010000364.1:0-6568 GCA_964245505.1 uncultured Acetobacteraceae bacterium
CCAAAACCCCCCCCCCCCCCCCCCCCGCCCCCCCCCCCCCCGGGGGGGGGGGGGGGGGCCGCCCGGCCGCAAGGACGGCGCCTCCCCATCCGTGCCCGGCAACACAGGCCGGCCCATGCGGCCTTTCCGTCACCCCAACCCTCTCCCGGAGGGAGAGGGAGCCGTCATGCTAGTGCAGGACCACGACCGGGCTGGCGGCTATTGGGGCGCTGTTTATGCGTTTACCGCTATACGCGGCCTGCGCGTCGTCATTGACGGGCCTGTCGGGTGCGAGAACCTGCCGGTTACCGCGGTGCTGCACTACACCGACGGCCTGCCGCCGCACGAGCTGCCCGTCGTCGTCACCGGCCTGTCGGAGGACAACCTCAGCTCCACCGGCACGGAGGGCGCGCTGCGTCAGGCGGCCAAGACCGGCGACCAGGACATGCCGTCCGTCGTCGTCACCGGCAGCATCGCCGAGATGATCGGCGGCGGCGTCACGCCTGAGGGCAGCAACCTGCTGCGCTTCATCCCCCGCACCATCGATGAGGACCAGTGGCAGGCCGCCGACCGCGCGATCTACTGGCTATGGAGCGAGTTCGGCGCCAAGCGCAGCAAGCCCAAGCCGCGCCCCCCCGTCACCGAGCGCAAGGCGGGCACCAAGCCCCGCGTCAACCTGATCGGTGCGATCTACGGCACCTTCAACATGCCGTCCGACCTGGCCGAGATCCGCCGCCTGGTCGAGGGCATCGGCTGCGAGGTCAACCTGACCTTCCCGCTGGGGTCGCACATCGAGGATGTCGCGCGCCTGCCCGACGCCGACGTGAATATCTGCCTGTATCGCGAGTTCGGCCGCAATCTATGTGAGGAGCTGGACCGCCCCTACCTGCAGGCGCCCATCGGCCTGTTCGCCACCACCAACTTCCTGCGCAAGCTCGGCGAGCTGACCGGGCTCGACCCCGAGCCGTTCATCGAGGCGGAGAAGCATACCACCATCAAGCCGATCTGGGACCTGTGGCGCTCCGTCACCCAGGACTTCTTCCCAACCGCCAGCTTCGCCGTGGTGGCGACCGACACCTACGCCCGCGGGCTGCGCGGCTTCCTGGAGGGGGAAATGGGCATCCCCTGCACCTTCAGCTTCAGCCGCACCGCCGGCACCAAGCCGGACAACGTGGCCGTCCGTGCGGCGATGAAGGCGACCCCGCCCTTCGTGCTGTTCGGTTCGTTCAACGAGCGGATGTATGCCGCCGAGCTGGGGGCGCGGTGCATGTATATCCCGGCGTCGTTCCCGGGTGCGGTGATCCGCCGGGCCACAGGCACGCCGTTCATGGGCTACGCCGGGGCGACGTATGTGGTGCAGGAGTTCTGCAACGCCCTGTTCGACGCCCTGTTCCACATCCTGCCGCTCGGCACGGACATGGACCGGGTGGAGGCGACGCCGGTGCAGGGCGCGGAATGGAACGCCGACCCGTGGGACGACGATGCCGTGGCGGCGCTGGACGCGCACGTCGCACGCGAGCCGTTCCTGGTCCGCATCAGCGCCGCCAAGCGGGCGCGCGACCGGGTGGAGGGCGACGCGCGGGCGGCGCGCGAGGGCCGGGTCACCGCCCGGCGCGTCGCGGAGTCGCTGCAACGGATGACGGGAGGACAGGCCGCATGAGCGCCGTCCCCGTTACAAGCCGGGCCGGCACTGCCGGACGGTTCCCCAGTTCGACCGGCGGTGCCGGTTGGCGAGGTCTGACCGGCACCGCCGGTTGGCGAGGTCTTGCCGGCACCGCCGGCAGGCAATGGCTTGCCGGCTCTGCCGGTGGGCGCGTGGCCCCGGCGGTTGCCGCGGCAAGGACCCAGCCGCACGGGACGTGTGCGGCAGCAACGGCCCCAGCAGCGGCCAAGGAGGAGGACCCTAAGGATGTCTGACGTCGCAGTACGCGGCAATTCCAGCTCGGGATTGACCGATAGCGAAGCCCGCGAGTTCCACAGCATCTTCGTGACCAGCTTCATCGTGTTCACGGCGATCGCGATCGTGGCGCACTTCCTGGTTTGGCAGTGGCGGCCGTGGCTGCCCGGGCCGAACGGCTACCCCGGCTCACCCGCCGCGATGCTCGACGGCATCGCGTTCGTCAAGTCGATGCTGGCATAGGGAGGAACATACCATGTGGCGTGTTTGGCTGCTTTTCGATCCCCGCCGGGTCCTGGTCGCGCTCAGCGTGTTCCTGTTCGTGCTGGCGCTGCTGATCCACTTCATCCTGCTCAGCACGAGCCGGTTCAACTGGCTGGAAGGCCCCGTCCGTGGCGCCGGCAGCAGCTTGGCGTCCCCGCAACTGGCGCCGCTGCCGTCCACAGCCCCGCCGGCCTCCCGGTAACCCCGAACCACGGCGCCGGGCGGGGGGGAACCGCCTCCTCCGCCCGGGCCGATCCGCCGACACGACGCGGGCCGCATGCGGTCCGCCCAGGGAGTCTCCCGTCATGGCCATGTTGAATTATGAGGAAAAATACCGCGTCCGCGGCGGGACCCTGATCGGCGGCGACCTGTTCGACTTCTGGGTAGGCGCGTTCTACGTCGGCTTCTTTGGCGTCACCGCGCTGTTTTTCTCGCTGCTGGGCACCGCCTTGATCGTCTATGGCGCGGCCATCGGTCCCACCTGGAACATCTGGCGCATCAACATTGCGCCGCCCGACCTATCGTATGGCCTTGGCTTCGCGCCGCTCAAGGAGGGCGGGCTGTGGCAGGTCATCACCATCTGCGCCATCGGCGCCTTCGTGTCCTGGATGCTGCGCCAGGTAGAGATCAGCCGTAAGCTCGGCATGAACTACCATGTGCCCTTCGCCTTCGGCGTGGCGATCTTCGCCTATGTCAGCCTGGTGGTGATCCGTCCGGTGCTGATGGGCGCCTGGGGGCACGGGTTTCCGTATGGGATTCTTAGCCACCTCGATTGGGTCAGCAACACCGGCTACCAATACCTCCACTTCCACTACAACCCGGCGCACATGCTGGCGGTGAGTTTCTTCTTCACCACCACGCTCGCGCTGTCGCTGCACGGCGCGCTGGTGCTGTCCGCCGCCAACCCCGGCAAGGGCAAGGTCATCAAGACCGCCGAGCACGAGAACACCTTCTTCCGCGACACCATCGGCTGGTCCATCGGCACCCTGGGCATCCACCGGCTCGGCCTGTTCCTGGCGTTGTCCGCCGGGTTCTGGAGTGCTGTGTGCATCATCATCAGCGGCCCCTTCTGGAGCCGCGGCTGGCCGGAGTGGTGGGGCTGGTGGCTGAACCTGCCGATCTGGAGGTAGGACGATGCCGACCCCCGACATCAAAGAGCCGTCATCGCGAGCCGCTTGCGGCGCGGCGAACCAGGGGCAAATGAGATTGCGGCCGTGGCCCTTGGGGCGCCACGACGCTGCACGCCTCGTAACGACGGGCATGCCTGGATCAGTGTTCCCGCAGAATAACAAAGAAAGCCGGGAGGAACCTCATGGCTGAATACCAAAACCTTTTCACCCGCGTGCAGGTCCGCGGACCCGTTTACGCCGGGGTGCCGGTAACGGCGACGAGCTGGACCCGGTCGGGCAAGCCGTTCTACCTGCACCTGTTCGGCGTGCTGGGCGATGCGCAGGTCGGGCCGATCTACCTGGGCGTCACCGGCGTCGCCTCGCTCATCTGCGGCTTCATCGCCTTCGAGATCATCGGCCTCAACATGTGGGCGTCGGTGAACTGGGACATCGTGCAGTTCGTCCGCCAGCTGTTTTGGCTGGCGCTGGAGCCGCCGGCGCCGTCGTATGGCCTGCGCCTGCCGCCACTGGCCGAGGGCGGATGGTGGCTGATGGCCGGGTTCTTCCTGACCGCCTCCATCCTGCTGTGGTGGGTGCGGGTGTATCAGCGGGCAAAAAGCCTGGGCATGGGCAACCACGTCGCCTGGGCGTTCGGCGCCGCGATCTGGCTGTATCTCGTGCTGGGCTTTATCCGGCCGCTCCTGATGGGGTCGTGGTCGGAGGCGGTGCCGTTCGGCATCTTCCCGCACCTGGATTGGACCGCTTCCTTCTCACTGCGCTACGGCAACCTGTTCTACAACCCGTTCCACATGCTCAGCATCGTGTTCCTGTATGGTTCGACCCTGCTGTTCGCCATGCATGGCGCGACGGTGCTGGCGATCACTCGCTACGGCGGCGAGCGTGAGCTGGAGCAGATCGCCGACCGCGGCACCGCATTCGAGCGCGGCGCCCTGTTCTGGCGCTGGACCATGGGCTGGTGCGCCAGCGCCGAGAGCATCCACCGCTGGGCCTGGTGGTTCGCCATCCTGACGCCGATCACCGGCGGCATCGGCATCCTGCTGACGGGCACGGTCGTGGACAACTGGTTCCTATGGGGCCAGAAGCATGGGATCGCCCCCGAGTATCCGGCAGTCTGGGGCGCGATCCAGGACCCCACGCTGACGACACCGGGCTTTCCGGCGCCGCCGGTCAACCCACTGGCGATCCCCACCGGCATCCCGGGCGTGGCGCCGCCGGCAACAGGAGCGCCGCAATGATCCCCGGTATCAAGCTCGGCCTGGGCGTCGTCGGCGCGGCCGCGGCGGCGCTGCTGACCATCGCGATGGTGTCGAAGTTCGAAACCCCGGGCCAGGTGCGGATACAGCGCGGCTTCCGCGGCGTCGCGATGGAGGTCAACTACAGCCGGGCCGACCTGGTGAAGTATGTCGCTGCGAACAAGGTGCCGGCGTCCCTGCCGCAACTGCCGGCGACCGGACCCAAGGCGGCGCAGGTCTATAAGAACGTGCTGGTGCTGGGCAATCTCAGCGTCGGGCAATTCACCCGGCTGATGGTGAGCCTGACCAACTGGGTGGCGCCGCAGCAGGGCTGCGCCTACTGCCACAACACCGCCAACATGTCGGAGGACACATACTACACCAAGATCGTCGCCCGGCGGATGATCCAGATGACCCAGGACATCAACTCGACCTGGGCGCCGCATGTCTGGGGCGTGGCCGCCGGGGATGGCAACGGTGTCGGCAACATGGGCGGGGCAGGCACGCCGGGCGGGGCAGGCGTCACCTGCTACACCTGCCACCGCGGCAACAACGTGCCGACCTACATCTGGTACAAGGACCCCGGCCCGACGCCGCAGAAGGGCGGCTTGCTGGAGGTGTCCCAGGGCAAGAACCTGGCCAAGGCGTCGGTCGGCGACAGCAGCCTACCCTACGATCCGTTCACGCCGATGCTGGAGGGCGACTATCCGATCCGCCAGCAGGGCCAGACGGCGCTGCCATCCGGCAACCGCCACTCGATCAAGGAGACCGACTGGACCTACGCTTTGATGATCCACTTCTCGAACTCGCTGGGCGTCAACTGCACCTACTGCCACAACAGCCGGGCGTTCGGCGACTGGAGCCAGAGCACGCCGCAGCGCGTCGCGGCCTGGCACGGCATACGCATGGTGCGGGACATCAACACCAACTACATGGACCCGCTGCATGACGTGTTCCCGGTGGGGCGCCTGGGTCCCACGGGAGACTCGCCCAAGGTGGACTGCGCGACCTGCCACCAGGGGGTGTTCAAGCCGCTGTATGGCGTGAACATGGTCAACGCCTTCCCCGAGCTGAAGCAGCCGGGGCCGGAGGCCGGGCTGGTGCAGACCAGCCTTCGGGTGGTGAACCCCGGGGTTTACCCGGCAGGGGCACGGACGACGCCGCCGATGCAGCCCACGCCTCTCAACTAACCTCGCCGGTGGGCGGGCAGGGGCCTGGCCGGTTGGCCGGGCCTCTGTTTTATCGAGACCGGATCACCGTCGGGTCCGGACGCACAACGACCGGCTTTGAACCCACAAGTTCCTGTTTGCAGACAAGAAAGCTGGATCAGCCTGCGCCTAGCCTGACCGTAGGCTGGTCTAGGCCAAACCTTGTATTCGGCGCGGTCGGCTTGACCGTTGGGCAACCTTCCCCACCCTTGTTCCCACGGGATTGCTGGCTGCGAGGGCTTGCCCTGCGGCATGGGTGGTGTATCCCGTGCGCCGGCAGCGGCCGCACGGCTTTGGAAGGGCTTGATATGGACAGTATGGAGGTCAACAAGGCGGTCGCCGCCGTGCTGATGGCGGGGGTCGCCTTCCTGGGATCGCAGTTGCTCGCGGATGCCTTGGTGAAGCCGAAGCTGCTGCAGCACACGGCGATCAAGATAGACCTGCCGGAAGCCGGCGGCGCCGCAGTGGCCGCCAAGGCGGAGCCGGAGCAGCCGATCGCCGTGCTGCTGGCCTCTGCCGACCCCGGGCGGGGCGAGGCCGGGGTGAAGGCGCAGGGCTGCGTGGCCTGCCATAGCTTCAACGAGGGCGGCAAGGCCGGCGTCGGCCCCAACCTGTATGGCGTGGTCGGCGGTCCGCATGGCCACATGGAGGGTTACGCCTACTCCGCCGCGCTGAAGAGCAAGGAAGGGCCTTGGACCCTGGACGAGCTGAATGAATGGCTCACCAAGCCGAGCGCCTACGCGCCGGGCACCAAGATGAGCTATGCCGGCCTGTCCGATGGCAAGAAGCGCGCGGACATCATTGATTACCTCCGCACCCTGTCGCATGACCCGGTGCCGCTGCCGGCCGCCCCGGCCC
>CAXTOB010000365.1:0-1807 GCA_964245505.1 uncultured Acetobacteraceae bacterium
CGGGACGCTGTCGGGCGGCGAGCAGCAGATGCTCGCCATTGGCCGCATCCTACGCACCGGCGCCCGGCTGCTCCTGTTGGATGAGCCGACCGAGGGCCTGGCACCCGTCATCGTGCAGCAGATCGGCAAAACCATCCGCGAAATCAAGGCACGCGGCTATACCGTGCTTCTGGTCGAGCAGAACTTCCGCTTCGCCGCCACCGTCGCCGACCGCCATTACGTGATGGAGCACGGTCGGATCATCGACATGATCCCCAACCGCGACCTGTCCGCCAATATGGACAAGTTGCACGAATACCTCGGCGTCTAACCGGCCACATCGACTGGAGCTTTTTAAATGACGCTATCCCGCCGCGCCCTCATCGGGTCCGCCGCCGCCCTCCCCGTCCTGGGCGCCCGCCGCGCCCGCGCGCAGGCCGCCAACACGCTGAAGTTGGGGGTGCTGACCGACCTCTCCGGCACCTACCGCGACGCGGGCGGCCCGGTGTCCACTGCCGCGGCAAACCAAGCAGTCGAGGAATTCGCCAGCAAGGGCTTCACCGTCGAAGTCATCCAGGCCGACCACCAGAACAAGACCGACATCGGCGCTGGCATCGCCCGGCAGTGGTATGACCGGGACGGCGTGGATCTGATCCTGGACGTGCCGAACAGCGGCGTCGGCCTCGCCATCGCCGGTGTCGCGAAGGACAAGAACAAGGCGTACATGAACAGCGGCGCCGCCACCTCCGACCTCACGGGCACGTTCTGCAACGCCAACACCATCCACTGGGCTTACGACACCTATGAGCTGGCGAAGTCCACCGGCTCGGCCACGGTGAAGGCCGGCGGCGATAGCTGGTTTTTCATCACTGCCGACTATGCCTTCGGCACCGCTCTCCAGCGGGACACGACGGACTTCGTAACGCAAGCAGGCGGCAAGGTGCTCGGCAGCGTCAAGTATCCGTTTCCCGGCACGACCGACTTCTCCTCCCTGCTGCTGCAGGCGCAGTCCTCGGGTGCCAAGGTCCTCGGCCTCGCCAATGCCGGGGCGGACAGCGTCAACAGCATCAAACAGGCGCAGGAGTTCGGCATCAGCCAGAGCATGAAGATCGCGGGGCTGCTGGTGTTCATCAGCGACGTCCACGCCATCGGGCTGGAGATCGCCCAGGGCCTGCTGCTGACCAACAGCTTCTACTGGGACGCCAACGACCGCACCCGCAAATTCTCCGAGCGCTTCAAGCCGAAGGCGCCCACCGTGCGCCCGACGATGATCCATGCCGGGGTTTATGCCAGCGTGCTGCACTACCTGAAGACCGCTACCGAGAAGGGCGTGCCCTTCATGAAGGCGGATGGCGCCGCCGCCGTCGCCGCGATGAAGGCGATGCCGACCGACGACGACTGCTTCGGCCAGGGCACCATACGCGCCGACGGCCTCAAGCTGACCCCGGCCTACCTGTGGGAGGTCAAGAAGCCCGGCGAAAGCAAGGGACCCTGGGACTACTACAAGCTGGTTGCGATGACGCCGCCGGACCAAGCCTACCGTCCGCTCGACAAGGGCGGCTGCTCCCTCGTTCACGCCTGACCTCCAGCCCAACGGGACCGCAATGACCCTCGACCGCCGCACCCTGCTTGCCGCCGCCGCGGCGACCCCACTGCTCGGCCGCCGCGCCCGCGCCCAGACGGGCCCGATCCGCGTCGGCGTGCTGAACGACCAGACCGGCCCCTACCGCGACATCGGCGGCCAGTTGTCGGTCAACGCCGTGCGGCAGGCCGTCGCCGAATCCACCACCGGCCTGCAGGTTGAGGTCCTCTCCGCCGACCACCAGAA
>CAXTOB010000365.1:1817-6534 GCA_964245505.1 uncultured Acetobacteraceae bacterium
GAACAAGCCCGACATCGGCGTCGGCATCGCCCGGCAATGGTATGACCAGGAGGGCGTGTCGCTGATCCTCGACGTGCCCACCAGCTCCGTCGCCCTGGCGGTCAACAGCGTCGCCAAGGACAAGAACCGCGCCTACATCAACACCGGCGCCGCGACCTCCGACCTGACCGGGGTGCAATGCACGCCCGTGACCATCCACTGGTCGTACGATACCTACATGCTGGCGCGCAGCACCGGCCGCGCCATGGTCGCAGCGGGCGGCGACAGCTGGTACTTCCTGACCGCCGACTACGTGTTCGGCCAGCAACTACAGCGCGACACCACTAAGTTCGTCACCGACAACGGCGGCAAGGTTCTTGGCGCCTCGACGTATCCGTTCCCCGGCACAACGGACTTCTCCTCGTTCCTGCTGTCGGCGCAAAGCAGCGGCGCCAAGGTGCTCGGCCTCGCCAATTCCGGGGCGGACACGGTGAACAGCATCAAGCAGGCCAACGAGTTCGGCCTGACGCATGAGATGAAGATCGCGGCGTTGCTGATGTATATCGCCGACGTGCACGGCCTCGGCCTGGACACGGCCCAGGGGCTATTCCTGACCGAGAGCTTCTACTGGGACATGAACGACCGCACCCGCGCCTTCACCAAGCGGTTCCAGACTCGTATGCCAAACGTCTGCCCGAACATGACCAACGCCGCCTGCTACTCCGGCACGCTGCACTTCCTCAAGGCGGTACAGGCCCTAGGCGGCGCGGCCAAGGCGTTGGACGGCGCCGCAGTAGTCGCGCAGATGAAGGCGACCCCGACCGACGACGACGCCTACGGTCCCGGCAGCATCCGGCAGGACGGGATGGCGATGTTCCCCTCCTACCTGTTCCAGGTGAAGACGCCCGCCGAAAGCAAATATCCCTGGGACTATTTCAAGCAGATCAGCGCCACCCCGGCGGATCAGGCGTGGAAGCCGCTAGCCGCTGGCGGCTGCCCGCTGGTCCGGACCTAGCGCCCATGTCCGCCACCACCATCCCGTCGGTCCGCCCGCTGGCCGAGCGGCTGCCGCTCCGTACCATCGGCGTGATCGTCGCCATCGCCGTGCTGCTCTATGTGCTGAACGCCACCGGCACGATCCGGCTTTACCGGCCGTTGCCGGCGATCCTGGGACAACTGTCCCTAGGCCTCATCAACGGGGCGTTCTACGCGCTGCTGTCCCTGGGCCTGGCCGTGATCTTCGGCATGCTGAACATCATCAACTTCGCCCATGGCGCGATCTTCATGCTGGGCGCCTTCACCGCCTGGGCGCTGGCATCGCCGGCGATCTGGTTCCCGATGATCGGCCTGACCGCGCCGGACTGGCTGCAGATGGGCTACTGGCCCGCCCTGATCGTGGCGCCGGTGATCGTCGGCCTGTTCGGCCTCGGGCTGGAAAAGACCATCATCAGCCGCCTGTATAAGCTTGATCACCTATACGGCCTGCTGCTGACCTTCGGCCTGGCGTTGATCCTAGAAGGCCTGGTGCGGAACCAGTTCGGCAGCTCCGGCCTGCCCTACCGCATCCCGCAGGCGCTGTCCGGGCCAGTGGACCTCGGCTTCATGTTCATGCCGAAATACCGCCTCTGGGTCGTGGTCGCCGCCGCCGGCATGTGCCTGTTCACCTGGCTGCTGATCGAGAAAACCCAACTCGGCGCCCGTCTCCGCGCCGCAACGGAAAACCCCAGCCTCGTACAGGCCTTCGGCGTCAACGTGCCGCGCATGATCAGCCTGACCTACGCCGGCGGCATCGCCCTGGCAGCATTCGCCGGCGTCCTGGCCGCGCCGATCTACTCGGTCAACCCCAACATGGGGTCGGTGTTCATCATCAAGGTGTTCGCCGTCGTGGTGATCGGCGGCATGGGCAGCATCCTGGGCAGCATCGTCACCGGCTTCATGCTGGGCGTCGTCGAGGGGCTGACCAAGGTTTACTACCCGCAGGGGTCGGAGACCGTTATCTTCGTCGTCATGGTCATCGTGCTCCTGGCCCGGCCCGCCGGGCTGTTCGGAAAGGCGGCGTAGCATGAGCGTCACCACCATCCACCCGGCCGCCGCACCGGCGCATCCATTCAATCTGCTGGGCTTCAGCAGCGCGCAGGCCTGGGCACTGCTGGTGCTGGTCGGGCTGATCATCGCCTGTCCCTGGCTGATCTACCCCGTGTTCCTGATGAAGCTGCTATGCTTCGCCCTGTTCGCCTGCGCCTTCAACCTGCTGATCGGCTTCGTTGGGCTCATGAGCTTCGGTCACGCCGCCTACTTCGGCCTCGGCAGCTACGTATCCGCCTGGACCGCAAAGAACTGGGGCCTAACGCCAGAAGTCGCCGTGCTGCTCGGCGGCCTGACCGGCGCCGCGCTGGGCCTGGCGTTCGGCTGGCTGGCGATCCGGCGCCAGGGCATCTACTTCGCCATGATTACCCTGGCCCTGGCGCAGATGAACTACTTCTTCTGCCTGCAGGCCCCGTTCACCGGCGGCGAGGACGGCATCCAGCAAGTCCCGCGCGGAGCGGTCTTCGGCCTGTTCTCCCTGCGCGGCGACATGGCGATGTACACCTTCACCGCCGTCGTGTTCATGCTGTGCTTCCTGCTGATCCACCGCATCGTCCATTCGCCGTTCGGCCAGGTCCTGAAGGCAATCCGCGAGAACGAGCCGCGGGCGACCTCGCTCGGCTACCGCACCGACGACTACAAGCTGATCGCCTTCGTCCTCAGCACCTTCATCGCCGGCATCGCCGGCGGCGCCAAGGCACTGGTGTTCGGCATCGCCACCCTGACGGACGTGAACTACGCCATGTCCGGCGAGGTCGTGCTGATGAACCTGCTCGGCGGCATGGGCACCATCTTCGGCCCGGTGGTCGGCGCCGGCATCATCGTCTGGACCGAAAGCGCCCTGTCCGGCTTCGGCTCGCTGGTGACGGTGGCCCAGGGCTTCATCTTCGTCATTTGCGTGCTGGCGTTCCGCCGGGGCATTGTGGGGGAGATCGCCGCCAAGCTGCGCGTCTCGCTGTAACCCGGCGGCAACGCACAGCAGAGGAACTGGTAGGACAGGCATTCGGAATCGGGCGTTTACCAAACATTTAGCAACCCGGGCCTATGCTCCTAGGTTATGCTGCACTGCACAACCGAGTTGGGTTCCATGCCTCTCCTCCGTGCCGGCACCACGGGACGTTTCCGCCCGGCCAATCTGTTCCGGCCTGAATCCGTCGCGGTGATCGGCGCCGGCGCCCCCATGGGCGCGACCGTGATGCAAAACCTGCTGGCTGGCGGCTACAAGGGAGCGATCCTCCCAGTACAGGACGGCGTGACCGCCGTCGGCGGCGTCCTGGCCTATCCCGACGTGCCATCGCTGCCAGTTGCACCAGACCTCGCGGTCATCGCATCCGAGCCCGGCAGCATTCCCGCCGTGTTGCTGGCACTCGCAGCGCGCGGCACCTTCGCGGCGGCGTGCCTGACCCCGGTGCCGGGCCTGCGGGCAGCCGCCAGGGCCTCGGGCGTCCGGGTAATGGGCCCCAGCGCCTTCGGCCTGATCGTGCCGGCTATGGGCCTGAACGCCTCCACCGCCCACCTGCAGCCAGGGATCGGCAAGGTCGCGCTGGTATCGCAATCCGCCGCGCTATGCCGGGCCGTGCTGGATTGGGCGGAGCCGAATGGCGTCGGCTTCTCCACGGTCGTCGGCACCGGCGGCAACGCCGACATCGGCTTCGGCGCCGTGCTGGACTGGCTGTCCCGCGATCCCGACACCGGCGCCATCCTGCTCGACATACGCGGCATCACCGACCGGCGCCGCTTCCTGTCCGCTGCCCGAGCCGCGGCACGGCTGCGCCCGGTGGTGGCGATCCACGCCGGCGGCCGCCTGTCCGACCCAACAGGCCGGGCGGATGCGGTGTTCAACGCGGCGCTGCGCCGGGCCGGGGTGATCCGGGTGGAACGGCTGGCGGACCTGCTCGCCGCCGCCGAAACCCTGACCCGCGCCAAGCCCGCTCGCCACGAAGCCGTCGCAATCGTCCACAACGCCATCGGCCCGGCGCAACTGGCCGCCGACGCCGCCCTGAGCCTCGGCCTGCCCCTAGCGCAACTGTCGCCCGCGACGCAGGAGGTTTTGAGCCTCAACCTGCCGCCCGGCCCGCCTGACGCCGGCATGGTCTGGACCGGCGCCACCAACGCGATCCGCCTGGCGGAAACCGCGGCGATGCTGTCCGCAGCACCGGAGGTCGGCGGCGTTGTGGTCATCATGTCGCCGAACGGCGCCGGAGATGCCGCCGCCATACAGGCCCTGGCCGCCTGCCAGCCGTCGATGCGCGTTCCCTTGCTTGCCTGCGTCCTGGGAGAAACCACCGGCGCGTTGCACCGCCGCACCTTGGCGGACGCCGGCGTGCCGGTGTTCGCAACACCCGAGCAAACCATGCGCGGCTTCGCGCAACTGGTTGCGCAGCGCCGAGCCCGCGCCGCCGCCCGCGAGCTGCCGGCCAGCACGGTGCTGACCCTGGCGCCCGACCGCGCCGTCGTGCGCCGCCTGTTCGCCGCCGTCCGCGCCGACGGGCGCATCGGCCTGCTGCAGGACGAGGCGCTGCAGATTCTGACGGCGTATGGCGTCCCCGTCGTCCCCAGCCGTCCCGTCCTGTCCGCCGATGACGCCTGCATCGCTGCCGCCATGCTGGGCTATCCCGCGGTGCTGAAACTACGGCGCACCGGCGCCCCACGC
>CAXTOB010000366.1:0-6533 GCA_964245505.1 uncultured Acetobacteraceae bacterium
GTGGTGGGCGCCGTGCAGGCGGGGCACGCCCTCGATCACCAGCTTGTCCGACCCGGCGCCGGTGATGCGGGCGCCCATTGCGGTCAGGCACTCCGCCAGGTCGGTGATTTCCGGCTCCCGCGCGGCGTTGGCGATCTCGGTCCGGCCGTCGGCGAGGGTGGCGGCCATGAGCAGGTTCTCGGTCGCGCCGACGCTGGCGAAGGGCAGGATGATGGTGGCGCCGCGCAATCCGCCGGGCACCTCGGCGTGGATGTAGCCGGATTCCAGGGTTACGACGGCGCCCATCTGCTCCAGGCCCTTGAGGTGCAGGTCCACTGGCCGGGTGCCGATGGCGCAGCCGCCGGGGAGCGACACCCGGGCCTCCCGCACGCGGGCCAGCAGCGGGCCGAGCACCAGGATGGAGGCGCGCATCTTGCGGACGATGTCGTAGGGCGCCTCGGTATTGGTGATGGCGCCGCCGATGGAGAGCGTCCGCCCGTCCGGGTCGCAGGCCGGGCCATGCTGGGACACCAGGGCCGCCATCGTGGCGATGTCCGCCAGACGCGGCACGTTTTCCAGCACCAGCCGTTCTTCGGTCAGCATGCCGGCGGCCATCAGAGGGAGGGCGGCGTTCTTGGCGCCGCCGATGTGGATGGCGCCTTGCAGCGGGCGTCCGCCGCAGATCCTGATGCGGTCCATAGGTGCTCTCCTACATCCGCGGCAGGGCGACACCGCGCTGCCGCATGTATTTGCCGGCCTTGTCGGCGTAGCTGACGTCCGGCGGGCTGCTGCCCTGCAGAAAAAGGAACTGACAGATGCCCTCCTGCGCATGGATGCGCGCAGGCAAGGGGGTGGTGTTGCTGATCTCGATGGTAACCTGGCCCTCCCATTCCGGCTCCAGCGGCGTCACGTTCACGATGATGCCGCAGCGGGCGTAGGTGCTCTTGCCCAGGCAGATCACCAGGATGTCGCGCGGAATGCGGAAGTATTCGACCGTGTGGGCCAGGGCGAAGGAGTTGGGCGGGATGGTGCAGGAGGTGCCGGTGCGGGTGACGAAGCTGTCGGGGCTGAACGCCTTGGGGTCCACGACCGCGCTGTCCACGTTGGTGAACACCTTGAACTCGTCGGCGACGCGGGCGTCGTAGCCGTAGGACGACAGGCCGTAGCTGATGACGCCGTCGCGCTTCTGAGTTTCCACGAACGGGTCGATCATGGCGTGCTCCGTGGCCATGCGTCGTATCCAATGGTCGGGCATCACGGACATGGGCAGCGTTCCAGTTGGGCAGGCGGTGCGTCTAGCCCAGCGCGATCCCGGCGGCAAACGGCCGGCGGCGATCAGACGTTTGGGGGCACTTGAGCATCCAGGTTCGGATCGGCCTCCGGTGGGGGCGCCTGGCGGGCGCGGGCCTGCTCCTTGCGGCGGCGCAGGTTCTCGCGCAGGGCGTCCGCCTCGCGCTGCCGGCGCGCTTCGGCTTCCGCTTGGGCCCGAAGGGTTGCTGCAGGTTTGGGATCAGGCTTGGGCATGACGGCATCGGGCCATTCCTGGACGGGCCTCGTCAAGCGTCGATGGTTGGCGTGGCCGCATCCGCGGCTTGCATCATGCGCCGGGGCCAGGGTATAGCCGGGGCGTTGCTGTTGTAGCTCAGTGGTAGAGCACTCCCTTGGTAAGGGAGAGGTCGAGAGTTCAATCCCCTCCAACAGCACCACTTCCCTTCTTTGAATTCGACGACGGGCCTGAGCGCCGATGCCGGTCTCTGTAGAGACCGCGAACGCTTCGGGCCGGTTTTGTGACGTTCTCTGGCATTTCAGGCACGACGTTCGTTAAACAATTCGGATAAACGATACAATTTAGTTAATGTCACTTATGGTCGGCGGGACCGCGTCGGCGTCACGGCGGCCAGCATTGAACCCACCGTGGGCCGCGCTTGCAGACAAGCCAGATACAGGCGGCAGGATAGGGCTCGGCCTATTTCGAAATGATCTTCGCCGTTGCTATTGTGCTGGGCTCAAACATTCCCCTCCACGGCGCTGGAAGGCCGGTGAATGCCCATGGCGGTTGCAGCCGTTCATCTGAGTTGCAACGCCGGGCTGCGGCGTGTGAGGTCTTCAGCATTATTTGAACGTGACGACATCTTCGGGATTGTCCGCATTGAAGCAGATTCCGCTAGGTTGCACCGGAAGACCTGAACGGCATTTCTGTCGGCGGGAAGCGATAGACGCAGCCTTGGTGTAACACACCGGGGCAAGACTCTGACACTTCGTCCCTGTTTGATAATGCCGCTGCGCTGCCCGTTTCCGGCAGCTTCCCTACGATCCGCTCATCTAATGAAGCCGTTAGACGGTCCCAAGGAAGGCGTTGGGCGGAGGCCGCCGGCGATGTGCCCGTTCCGCTCCGACGTCTGGAAACCCACCTATCCGACTCCACACAGCGCATTCTCAAACGGGCGCTTACAAACCGAAAGAGGCCGGCATAGCGACGCGTTGCGTGCCGGAAAAGGAGGATAACCGGGCTGGACCGTTGCGGCGCACTGGACGGATCTGGCCAGGAGTCAGGCCGGTCAGGGCCACGACACGAAATTCGCACCTGCAGGCTGCACGAAGTCCACTGGACTTGCGGCTACCACGCCTGGCTGATCCGCGTCAAAATGCGCCGCACCGGCCCACCGTGCGACGTGCCGTAAAGCCTACGCGATAATTGGCGAGAACCCTCATCATAACTCCCGATCTTGGCCCTCGGCTGAGGTAGGATGCAACTGCCTCAGCCTGGAAGCGCCGGATTTCGAACTTGCGAGGGACCGATCAGCAACGTATCGAGTCGTTGTTTAGGGAGTTATGAAGCCGCCTCCGAGCACGAGACTCAAAAAGAAGTCTTGAAAACCGGCGGCGAAAGACGCACTTTCCTGGCGCAAACGAATCGGGATGCAGGTACTATGGACGCTATGGCTGAGAGAATTCACAAGATGGTTTCTACCCTCAACTATACCGAGCTGGATGAGCTGATCGCGCTCGCACAGCGGGAACGCGAAGGAAAGCTGGAACAGGCCCGCCGCAGCTTGATGGCTGAATTTGAAGAGAAGGCTGCCTCCATCGGTCTAACGCCGGATCAGCTTTTCGGCCAGACCCGCGGTGCTCCCGAAAAGCAGAAGCGCGGCAAGAAGGGTGAGCAGTCCATCTCCACTCCAGCGGCTGTAAAGTTCCGCTCACCCAGTGGACAGACCTGGTCTGGACGTGGCCGTAAGCCGACGTGGCTGACACAAGCTGAGGCGGCGGGCCAATCAGCTGAAGATTTCCGGATCCAGCAGTGAGCAGGCTTGCGCGGCCCGTCACCCGGATGGCCGCGGCCACGCCAGGCCGCGCAAGGCTGCTTAGCTTGTCATCCGTGCGGAAATCTTCAGAGGTTTCGCAAGGATAGGAAACCGGGGGCCGCCTTACCGTTTGAGGCGGTTGCGGTCCCCCAGCATCGTTGCCAGCGTCGGCTCAATGGCTTCCGCCATGCGGGTTTGGACAGCGGCCGTGGGGTGCAGTGGCGGATCCGGCGGGTCCAGCATATCGTCGTAGAAGCTGGCGCGGTCCACCTGTCCGTCGCGCGTGAAGACGGCGCTCAGATCCACATAATCAATCCATGGCACCGCAGCGCCGCCGTAACGGACCGCAAGGCCACGATTCACCTCTGCCGTTGTTTGCGTCACCCATTTCGACCGAATGCTGGGCAGCACGCCAATCAGTAGCGCTCTCGCGCCTGGGAGGCGCCGGTGCAACTCGGTCAGCACGGCGTCAATCCCGGCAAGTGTTTGCGGCGCGGACCAGTGCACCCGGCCCATGTTGTTGGCACCAATCAGCACCACTGCGGCACGTGGCTCGATGCCGTCCAGTTCGCCGTTCTGCATCCGCCACAGCAGGTGCCCGGTGTTATCACCCTTAAAGCCCAGGTTTACAGCCCGGCGATCGCCGTAAAACTTCTGCCACACCGGCGCGAAGTCCATCCACTCAGGCGGTCCCCGGCGTTCCCAGTTCTGAGTGATGCTGTCGCCGAGCCAAATGAGGTCCACGGCGCGGCCCCGGATCTCTTGCAGCTTCTCCTGGTGGCGGGCGCGCCACCAGGGTGTTTCCATCCGGGACAGGGGCATGGCCGCAAGCGGCTTGCGCTCGATGGGTGGGCGGTCTGCGCCGCCCAGCAGCAGCGCGGGAGCGGCCAGCAGCAGGCGCCGGGTGGCCCTCACGGTGTCAGCGCAGCCCCAGGTATGCGGCGCTGCCCAACCCGACGATGATGCAGTAGAAGGCGAAGGGATTGAGCGCCCAACGGTCGTTGTTGCGGAAGTAATACATCAGGAACCACGTTGTCAGCAGCGCCGTCACCCCGGCGACGACCGCCGCCAGCGACGCCTGCGCGAACACGCCCGGCGCTACGCTGGCATGGAGCAGGTGCGGGACCTCCAGCACCGTCGCGCCAATGATGATCGGCAGCGCGATGAGAAACGAGAAGTGCGCCGACCCTTCATGGTTCAGGCCGCGCAGCAACCCGCCAACGATGGTCGCCCCTGCCCTAGAGATGCCGGGCAGCAGCGCGCCGCACTGCCAAAGGCCGATCACCAGGGCGTCCGTCGGCGTCAGTGCCGAGAGCGGCTTGACCGCCACCGATGCGCCGACCGACGCCACGGCCGGAACGCTCCGCCGCAGCCGCTCGCCGAACAGCAGCACCAGCCCGTTGATGGCCAGGAACCCGGCGGCCACGACCGGTGCCGCAAACAGGGTGCGGAAGAAGTGGTTGAAGACGTAACCGAGGATCACGGCGGGGATCGTTGCGATGACGATCAGCACGAATAGCCGCCGGGCTTCCTGCGCCTGCCTGGCATCGCCGCCGAAGCCCAGGACGCCCAGCCCGAGAGCCAGCCAGTCCCGCCAGAAGTAGCCGAGCAGCGCCACCGCCGTGCCGGTGTGCAGCAGCACTAGAAACGGCAGGAACTGATCCGACTTCTGGTCCAGATTCCAGCCGAGCAAAGCCGGCAGCAGGACTGCGTGGCCGAGGCTGCTGATCGGGAACAGCTCGGTCGCGCCTTGCAGGATGGCGATGACGATGGCTTGAAGGGTATCCATTTGCGGTGCTCCCGTTCCGGGCGCTTCCCTGCCGGATCGGGCGCGGGTTGGCAAGGCAAGGGTGTAAACGGAAGGACGCTTGCTTCGACGGATACAGACTATTCCCTGCAGACCTCATTGCCCATCGCAGCGGCCAGGTTACGGATGCACGCGATCCAAGCAGGCTGTCGGGCAAGCGTTGGCGAATGCCGCATTTGAGGCGGCGAATTTGTGGCCGAACTGCTTATCCGCAAGTGCAATTCATTCTGATGGGCACTCCAGCATCCGTTGCGTGCCGGCGGCGTTCAGCGCCTGTCAATTCCAGGAGTTAGACATGAGTGACTCGAACACTACGATGGACGTTTATCTGACCGGGCTACGCAACCAGCATTCTGTTGAGACGCAGGCGATCGGGACCGTCAAGAACGAATTGGGCCGGATGGAAGCGTATCCTGACCTGCATGCGAGGATGCAGCAGGAGATGCAGCGCTCGACCACCCAGGCGGCTCGGCTGGACGACTTGCTCGCCAAGCACGGCACTAAGGCTTCCCTGGCGAAGGAAGCAGTGGCGGGCACAGTTGCGACCGTCGCCGGCTTCGTGCATGCGACGGCGGGGGACGAGGTGCTGAAGAACGTCCTCGCGGCTATTGGCTTCAAGGCCTACGAAATCAGCTCCTACAAGGTCTTGGTCACCTTGGCGGAGGCAGTAGGGGCGACGCAGGACATCCCAGTGCTGGAGCAGTCCATGAAGGAGGAGCAGGAGATGGGCGATTGGCTCGGCAGCCACCTGCCTAGCTTCGTGCATGCCTATCTCAAGCAACAGGCGGCGTAGCGGCTTCCGCGGCACATGGAAGCTGGGATGTAAGGGCTAGGTTTGGCCATTCCCGTGCCGGACGGGTTTCCGTGCGAGACGGGAAGGAGCAAAGCTCCTTCTCGTCCGAAGATGTCAGCCCTAGCATCCACCCTTACCTATCCTTTCCAACCGGGCGGCCTTGCAAGGCGGAAGTGGAACGCATCATTCCAGGTGGTCAGGCCGCAGGCCGCTCGCGAGAACGATGCGAAGCTGTGAGGTCGGAGCAGATAGCGTCTTACAAGAACGATACTGGGTCCACGTCCACGTCCACCCGTGCGGTGCCGGGCACTGGCACCTGGTCCAGCCAGTCCCGCAACAAAGGCTGCACCGCGATATCGCGCCGGGTTTTCAGAAGCAGCCGCCGCCGGTGCCTTCCGCGCAATATGGCTAGCGGCGCCGGCGCTGGACCTAGCACGGTCACACCTGCCGCCCGCGGCGCGGTCCGCCCCAGGTCGCGCGCCAGCTCGTCCGCCACCTGTGCCGTGTCCGCGCTCACAATCAGCGCCGCCAGCCGGCCGAAGGGTGGCCAGTGGCCGGGGCGGCGTCCCTCCGCCTCGGCCGTCATGAAGGCCTGTAGGTCGCCGCCGATCAGGGCCTGCATTACGGGATGCTCGGGGCTGAAGGTTTG
>CAXTOB010000367.1:0-6529 GCA_964245505.1 uncultured Acetobacteraceae bacterium
GACGGGGCCGACCCGGGCGCGGTGGGCTGGGTCAGCTTCCGCCACCACAACGCCCGGCCGACCATGCAGGTCCAGGACGGCCCGAGCGGGACCACCTACCTCGCGGACATCCCGGTGCCGGGCGACCCGCACGCCCACATCCACAACGGGTTCTTCAACCTCGTCGTGACCGAGGACGGGCGCATTGGCTCGCTCGACACGAAGCGGCTGCATAGCCGCGTGCATGAGTTCGGCGCCTACTTCCAGGCCAAGCTGGGCGACGAGCTGCGCCGGCTCGGCGTCCGCACGGCCTACGACGCCCGTGAGGAGGCCGTCATGCTGCCTACGATCCCACAAGCGGCCGTGGATGCCTTCAGCAAGGGGCGCCGGCAGACCGTGCGCAACGCCAAACGTTTCGCCAAGGAGCAGGGCCTGGACTGGAACGCGCTCTCGGCCGACCGCAAGTTCGGATTGCTGTCTTCGGCGGCGGTCGTCGAGCGTCGGTCCAAGGAGGACGGGCGCACGGACCGGGAAGTCTGGCGGGACCAGGCCCGCGCCATGGAGTGGCATCACAAGACGGTGATGGAGGGCGCCGCCTCGCCAGCCCTGACCGACGCCGAGCGGTATGACCGCGCCTACGAGCACGCCGCCCGCCACCTCGCGCGGGAGTTCGAGACCGCCGCCGTGCTGGACCATGACAAGCTCCGCCTCCACGCCACCCGCGGCCTGATCGGCACCGGCATCGCTGGTGGCGCGGCCGACATTGACCAGGTGGTCCGGCTGATCGAGCAGCGCGGCATCAAGCTCAGGGGCGAGCACGCCGGCCTGATCGTCGGCCTGGTGGACGAGACGGTGCGCGTCACCAACACCGCCCAGGTCCGCATCGAGAGGACGCTCGCTCAGAAGGCGAAGCAGGCGGCGCTGGACCGTACTGGCTCCCTCTCGCCCGCGGCGCTGCAGGCGGCGATCGGCGCCTCGGGCCTGGACTTCGAGCGCGAGCCGGACCACGGCGCCGCGCAGAAAGCAGCCATCTACGCGCTGGGCACCGGCGGCCGGCTCAGCCTGCTCACGGGTGCCGCCGGGTCCGGCAAGACCACGCTGCTGAAGCCGCTGGTGGCCGCCTACCGAGCCGATACCCGGTTCAGCAACGCTGGACGGGAGATGATCGGGCTCGCAGTGGCCTGGCGGCAAGCTGATGCCCTGAAGGATACGGGAATAGGCCAGTCATCCGCGCAGGAGCCGTATTTGAATGCGGGCATTGGTAGAACGCAGGCGCTTGACCCGTTTCTGCGTGCAGTTGAAAGCGGATCGGTCCAGCTCAGCCGCAACGTAGTCCTGGTGATCGACGAGGTAAGCCAGATCGCGCCGCGCCCGTTCCTGCGCTTGCTGGAGCTTCAGGCCGAGCACGGCTTCACGATTAAGGCGCTGGGCGACCGCGAGCAGTGCCAGGCCATCGAGGCCGGCGACACCATCGAGATCATCCGCCGCGTGCTGCCCAAGGCGGCCCTGCCCGAGCTGCTGACCACCGTGCGCCAGGAAACCGAGCGGGGCCGCGAGATTGCCGGCCTGTTCCGGGGCACGGACCTCGGCCCCGGCGCCACCCTGAAGCAGCGGCAGGAGCACCGGCTCGCCGAGGTGAAGCAGGCGCTTGGGATGAAGCGCGGCGACGGCACCGTGTTGCTGGCCGGCGGCGACCAGGACCAAGTGGTTGAGCGCATCGCCGACCTCTACATGGAACGCCGCGACATCCTCCGCGCCGCCGGAGGCAGGGCGGCCAGGCTCGGCGTAACCATCTCGGCGCTGACCAACGAGGACGCGGCCGACATCAGCCGGGTCGTGCGCGCCCGGCTCAAGGCCCGCGGGGAGATCGGCGGCGACGAGCGCGTGTATAAGGCCGTGGATCAGCGCGGCGAGACCTATGACCTGCCGCTGGCCACTGGGGACCGGGTGCGCCTGTTCCGCAAGACCGCGGCGAGGATGGATGGCAAGCCGGGCTTCATCGGCAGCAACGGCGACATCGTGGAGCTCGTCGGCTGGACGGACCGCGGCTTGGTTATGCGCAACTCGGACGGCCAGGTGGGCGAGGTGGAATGGCGGCGGCTGAAGGACGGCCGGTCGGACCGCCTGCTGCTCGGCTTCGGGCACGCGCTCACGGTGGACGCGGCGCAGGGCATCACGTCGGGCGAGCACATCAACGCGCTGCCGCGCGGCACGGCCGGGATCACGGCCTTCAAGAACTACGTGGCCGAAAGCCGGCACGTCAGCCAGGTTTACACGGTGATCTCGGAGGCTGCGGTGTTCGAGGCGGTCAAGCACAGCCGGGCGCTGGGCGACGCGAGCCCGGTCACGTCCGAGGACTTGTGGGACCGGGTGGCCGAGGACATGAGCCGCAAGCCCTACAAGGCGCTCGGCATGGACTTGGTGGACGGGCCGCGCCGCCAGCACGAGGAGGCAACAGAGGAGTTCATGCACTTCGAGCATCGCATCCAGTCGCAGCGCATCGAGGGAAGGCAGCATGGCGCTGAGACCCGGGCAATGTTGCGGGAGGAAGGTGCGCGAGAGGTGCTCCGTACGCAGATTGGCGCACTGGACGAGACCCTTGCCCGTAACGGCGCTGCCGTCGCCGAGCTGGGTGGAGAGGTCGAAGCCATCCTGCGCTCCCTGCGGGAGCAGGCGGCGGACATCGCGCGGCGTGGGTTGAGGGCTGCTGAGGAACGCCAATCACGCGAGGAAACGGCCCGACCGGGGTTCAGCCCGTCACCCTACTGACGTTAGGCGAACTGGCCGATCCGGCACTGCTCAGCTAAAGGTCGCGCATGTCATAGCGGCTACCTGTTTGTTCGAACCAATCACTCCAGATTCCCGGAAATTCTTTGCCCTGCTTGTCGGCGGCTCGTTCATAGCCGCGCTGAATTGGTCCAACTGTTGATGCCGCAGCCTCCATTGCGGCTTCACGGGTCGGAGCGTGGCCTTCCACCCGTGCCCAGGCATTCCGAGCATGCTCACCTTTCCACCACCACCGCAGCGGATCACTCGGTCTATGGCCCAGGTCACTAACGCGGACCAGATCAACCGCTAGGTTCACCTCGTTCAAGGCACACACCCGCCAAGTGGGGTCACTCGGAACGCCGAGGATCAATTCTTCCGGTACTGTGTTCCATTCGTAACCGCTGTGCTCAACAGGAGGCTGGATAGTGACCGGCACGGTTCGGTTCTCCTTCTAATTTGGACGGTCAGGGCGTCGCGCCATGGCCATAGCTGAACGTGAGATGGCCGTTCGCCTCCCGGCGCACCACGCAAGTTTGGCCCGTCCAGCGGTCCCGTTCCACTTCGGCCTCACGCACCCAGCCGCTGACGCCGACGCTGGTGAGAACCGGCAGGTATCCGTCCCTGGGCTGCCCGGTCGCGGCCACCATGGAGACGGTGTGGCCCAGCGCTGGGGACCCTGCGACCGGACGCGCAAAGACGACGATCTTCGAGGCCATCCCTCCCCGGATACCCCAGCAGCGCAGCCCCGGCGTATTGTGGGTCCTCGTGGTCTCAAACAGACGCGAAGGCTGCGCCTCGGCGTGCGGCACGCTCATCCCAAGCAGGCCGACGACGGCATACCAGCATGCATCGCGCAAGATGCGAGGGAAACAGCGGAAGGGCGGAGTGGCATCGGCCTGCATGCAGTGGGTCCTATTCCACCGATGCAGATAGGGCTGGCCTACTCCGCTGCCAGGAGGCCCGGCGCCGGCCGCCTCGTGACGTCCTCGACCAGTGCGGTCAATGCCTCGACCCGCGCGCGCAGATCCGCGGGCAGCAGCGGGGGCAGCGTCGGCAGCTCGCCCTCCCGCAAGCCCGCTTCGCGGAGTGCGGCGGTGCGGTCCGTGTTGACCCGGGCCTCGGCAGGCGAGCTGCCCATGGCCGCCTCGATGGCCGCCACCGCCTGCGCGAACTCGGGCGCCGGTGGCTGCTCCGGGACTTCGGGCGCGGGCTGCCGGGAAGCGACTGGCTTGGCCGCGCCCTCCAGCACCGGGGTGAAAGGGGTGTCCTCCGCATCCTGCCCCGCCTCGTTCGGTGCGGCCTCGATGACGGATGCCTTCGGTGGGGCGTCAACCTGCACGTCTCTGAGCGAGAGGATGGCGGCCCCGACCAACTCGGCAAGCGGCAGCGGCTCCGGTGCCTTCAAGCCCTGCGCGAGATGGAGCAGCAGGGCGTCGAGGGTCGGCGAGGCTTCCGGCACCAGGGCGCGGGCGGCATTGCCTGCCGCGATGTGGCGGGCGATCCGGGCCACGCGCTCCTGGTCGCCCTTGACCTCGCCGGGCGCCGGCGGCCGCAGGGCCAGGGGCCGGTTCATGCGCAGCGGCCCGCGGTCGGTGTTCTCGACGTGCAGCAACTTGGCGTAAACGCGCTCCTTGCCGAACACCACGACCGCCTCGCCCTCGATCAGGCTGCGCAGGTCGTTCCAGTTGACCCGGTAGGTTTGCCGGATGTCGGCGTTCATGCTTTCCCGGAACACCCCGAACTCGTTGGCGCTGAAGCCGCTCGCCTGCGTCACGTGGGTGTCGCCCACGGTCTGCTCGACGTACCGGCGGGTTTCGCTGCCCTCCTGCAGGCGCATGAGGATCTGGAAGTTGGCGTTGCCGAGCAGGGAGTAAACGGCGTCACCCACCCGGGCCTTCAGCCCCGGCAGCTCCTGGAAGCCGAGGTAGAACATGAAGCCCAGCCCGCGGCCCATGGCGAGCATCTTGTCCGCGCCGGCCGGCAGGTAGTAGCCGGCCTCGTCGAACACGACCGGGAAGGGCGTGGGCGCGGTGTGCGCCTTGTTCTCGATCACCTCGGCGTAGTCGCCTTCCAGGTCGGCGCCGAGCGTCTGCGCCATCATGTTGCGCAAGGACGCCACCACGAGCTTGCCCAGCGCGTGCGTGGTCTCGCCGGAGTTCTCCAGCGCCGGCAGGTTCACCACCAGGATGCGGCGGTTCAGCACGACGTCGCGCATGTCGATGTCGCCGATCTCGCACCTGAAGATGTGGCCCAAGGAGACGGCGAGCTGGGTGAAGGTGGCCGAGAAGTGCATCACCACGAAGGAGTGCTGCTTGGCCGGCTCGTCCGAGCGCTGCTTGTGGACGGGCTGGGACAGGTCGTAGCCGCCGCTCTCGCCGAGGTAGGACCGCAGGGGATAGAGCAGGGCCTCGTCGATGCCGGGCACCGGCATCTCGGCGATCATGCCGCTCGTGGTGTTCCTGCGCCGGAACACCTTGTCCTTGGCGAGGCTGACGATGCTCTCCAGCTCGGTCGCGAAGCGGATGCTCTCGATGTCGATCGGCACGCCGTGGGTGTCGCGCATCCACACCAGCACGGGGGTGAGCGCGCCCATGAGCGCGACGGCGCGCTGCATGAAGACATGGTTGCCGCCCTTGTCGCCGCCTGGGTTGCTCTCGATCTGGCTGACCAGCAGCTCGCGGATGACGTCGGCGTTGCCCCAGGCGAAAGGGTTGAAGGTGTGGGAGTGCTTGCCGCCTGACGCCACCAGGAAGTTGAGCACGAGCACGTCGTCCTCGCGGCCGAACCGCCGGGCCAGCGCCAGCACGTCGGCGTACAGGCGGTTGTCGGCCTTGCCGTCCACGAAGATGAAGCCCGACCCCCAGCCCAGCGCGTTGGCGCACAGGCTGACCAGGGCCGCGGTCTTGCCGGCGCCGGTGGTGCCGGGCACGGCGATGTGCTGGCGGCCGTCCTCGTTGCTGATCCACAGTTCCTGGAGGGTCCGGTAGTCGCGGCCGATGTAGAGGATGCCGGCCGCCATGCGCGGGCGGCGGTCCTTGGGATGCGGATGGTTGTGGTCCCTGCGGCGGGCGGTGATGGGCAGCCGGAGGGGCAGGACGACGCGGCGGGTCAGCACCCAGCCCGCGAACACGCCGGACAGCGGCAGCACGGCGTCCACCGTGCCCGGCTCGACCGCGACGGCGACCGCGGCCAAGGCGAGCACGCCGGCCGAGGCCGAGGACTTGAGAAAGTCGCGCAGGCGGACGAAGCCGGTGCGCGTTTCCCGATACAGGTCCGCGCCGGCGCGCTCGTAGTTGTTCTCCGGACCAAGCGTGCGGCGGCTGGTCATGCGGCGCACCCGGGCCGGGCCTCGCCGAGGGACCACAGGGTGTAGCTGTGCTGCTTGTAAGGCTGGTCCGAGCGCTGCCGGTCCCAGGGCAGGTCCAGGTCGTAGCCGCCGGTCTCGCCGAGGTAAGCTCGAAGGGGAAAGACCAGGGCATCAGGGATGCCGGCCAGGTCGAGGAAGCAGCCCTGACCGCCATGCGGGATCGGAAGGAGGCGTTCCTGCGCGATGAGGGCGATGCTTCGCAGGCTCAGCATTTCCTCTATGTCCGCTTCCGTGGGAGCAAAGCCCGTCGTTTCACGTGCCCAGTTCATGACCGCGGCAAAGGCTTCCAGGAGCGCGTCGGCGCGGGCTTGCCAGATTGTCCGGACAGGATGGTTCGTCACGGGAGGCTCCTATTCCAGGCCTAACGGGTTGCCGCCCGCCGGTGGAGCCGGACGCGGCCCAGGCTCGGGGAGG
>CAXTOB010000368.1:0-6514 GCA_964245505.1 uncultured Acetobacteraceae bacterium
ATTGAAGGGCGCCGACACCGTCATCGCCGCCCCGGACGGCCGCGCCGTGGTCAACGCCAACGCCCCGCCCTGGCTCGCGACGGCCGGCGCCGGCGACGTCCTGGCCGGCATCACCGGAGCACTTCTAGCCCAAGGGATGCCGGCCTGGGAGGCAGCCTGCGCCGCCGCCTGGCTGCACGGCCACGCCGCCGCCCAGCACGGCCCCGGCCTGATCGCCGAGGACTTGATCCCGCTGCTCCCCCTCGCCATCCACGCCTCAATCCGTGAAGAATGTGCTACATAGGTGGCGGCCTGCGTTATGATGGGCAGCAGCGACCCAAAGGCGACGACCTTATGAGCGTGGAAGTATGAGCGACGTAGCAGCCCCCGCCCCAATCGGCCTGTTCGACCGCGCCATCCGGCGCATCTCCGGCGTATGGCGCGACATGGCCGACCGCGTCAGCACCAACGAGGACCAGGGCATCGCCGCCCAGATGCTGGCCTGCCTGCACGCCCGCGGCGGTGAGGTCAGCGCCCGCAACCGTGCCGCCAAGCTGGCCCAGGCCTACCTGGTGCTGGACGATGCCGGCCGCCGCGACTTCCTGTGCGAACTGGCGAAGTTCGACAGCGACCCCGACGCTGTCACAAAGGCCTACGAAGCCGTCCAGTCCGCCCCCGGCTCGGCCGAGCGCGCCACCGCCCAAGTATCCCTCCGCCGCGCGCTGGAACCGCCGCGCGTCCGTCTCCTGACACAGTTCACGACGATCCCCGACGGCATGAAGTTCCTCGTGGACCTACGGGCGACGCTGCTCGACCTGACCCGCGGCGACCCGCATCTGGCCGCCCTCGAAAGCGACCTGCGAACCCTGCTGGCCAACTGGTTCGACGTCGGCTTCCTAGAATTGCAGCGCATCGACTGGAACAGCCCCGCCGTCCTGCTGGAGCGCCTGGTCGGCTACGAAGCCGTGCACGAAATCCGCTCCTGGTCCGACCTAAAAAACCGCCTCGACAGCGACCGTCGCTGCTACGCCCTGTTCCACCACCGGATGCCCAACGAGCCGCTGATCTTCGTCGAGGTCGCCCTGGTCCGCGGCCTCGCCGGTAGTGTGCAGCGCCTGCTGGACAAAAAGGCCCCGCTGCTCGACCCCGCCATTGCCGACACCGCCATCTTCTACTCCATCAGCAACTGCCAGCGCGGCCTGGCCGGCATCAGCTTCGGCAACTTCCTCATCAAGCGCGTGGTGGAGGTGCTGGGGCGCGAGTATCGCAACCTCAAGGCCTTCGCCACCCTGTCGCCGATCCCCGGTTTTCGTAACTGGCTCGACCCGAAGCTGGCATCCGATGAGAAAGGGCTGCTGAGCGAGGAAGAATCGTCCGCCCTGCGCACCGCCGCACCCGCCGGCGCGCCCGCCGCCCCAACCGGCCCGCAGGCCCTGGCCGCCATCCTGCACCACCACAACTGGTTCCGTGACCCGGCGATGCTGAAGGCCGCCGAGCCGGTGCTGGTCCGCCTGGCCGCACGCTACCTGCTGGTGGAATCGCGCGGCAAGCGGGCGCTGGACCCGGTCGCGCACTTCCACCTGTCGAACGGCGCACGCGTGGAACGGATCGCGACCCTGGGCGACACCAGCAGCAAAGGCGCACGCGAAAGCGCAACCCTGATGGTCAACTACCTCTACGACCCGACGAACATCGAAACCTACCACGAGGACTATGCCGGCGAGGGCAAGCGCAATGCCAGCACCGCAGTCCGCAAGCTGGCCCGAGGCTGGTCGTGAAGCGGAGCCGGTCATGAACGCCCCCCTCTTCAACGCAAGCGGCACGGTCATCCCCGCGCCGACCCGGGAACGCCTGCACGGCCTGCACCAGATCGAGCGCAAGCTGCTATGGCTGTCTGCCTGGACCATCCACAACGCCAACCACATCCGCCCCAACCGTGACGGCCTAAAGGTCGGCGGCCACCAGGCAAGCTGCGCCAGCGTCATCAGCATCATGACCGCGCTCTACTTCGACGTGCTGCGCCCACAGGACCGCGTGGCGGTGAAGCCCCACGCCGGCCCGGTGTTCCATGCCGTGAACCTGCTGCTGGGCCGCCAGGACTCCGCCAACATGGAGGGCCTGCGCCGCATGGGCGGCATCCAAAGCTACCCCAGCCGCACCAAGGACGGACCGGAGGTGGATTTCAGCACCGGCTCGGTCGGGCTGGGGGTGGCGCTGACCAGCTTCGCATCGCTGATGCAGGACTACGTGCGGCTGCATGGGTTGGACGCCGGTCTGCCGCCGGGCCGCTGCGTCGCCATCGCCGGCGACGCCGAGCTGGACGAGGGCAACATCTACGAGGCCCTGCTGGAGGGCTGGAAGCACGACATCCGCAACGTCTGGTGGATCATAGACTACAACCGCCAAAGCCTGGACTCAGTCGTCCCAGACCGCCTATTCGGCCGGATCGAGGGCCTGTTCCGCGACATGGGCTGGAACGTCGTCACCCTGAAATACGGCCGCCTGCTGCAAGCCGCCTTCGAGCGGCCCGGCGGCGAAGCCCTGCAGCGCTGGATAGACGACTGCCCCAACAGCCTGTACTCCGCCCTAACGTTCCAGGGCGGCGGCGCCTGGCGAGCGGCACTGCTGGCCGACCTGGGCCGCGACGCCGCCGTGCGCGCCATCCTCGACCCGCTGCAGGACGACGAGCTGGCGGCCCTGATGACCAACCTGGGCGGCCACGACGTTGACTATCTAATCGAGCAGTTCCGCCTGGCCGACGCCGCCGGGGACCAGCCGACCTGCTTCATCGCCTACACCGTGAAGGGCATGGGTCTGCCCTTCGCCGGCCACAAGGACAACCACTCCGGCCTGATGACCCGCGACCAGATGGAGGTGTTCCAAACCGGGATGCGTATCCGCCCCGGCCATGAATGGGACGTGGCCGAGGGCCTGGACCTAACGCCAGGCGAGTTCCAGGCCGTCATCAACGCCGCCCCCTTCGCCGAAAAACTGACCCCCGCCGGCCGCCGGCTGCCATCCGAACTCATCCACATCCCGGACCGCCTGCCGGTCGCCAAGCTGGCCGGCCGCCGCACCAGCACCCAGGCCGGCTTCGGCGATATCCTGGCGGAAATCGGCCGCGGCCAGGGCGAGCACACCGAGATGGCCCGCCGCATCGTCACCACCAGCCCGGACGTTACCGTCTCGACCAACCTCGGTCCCTGGGTGAACCGCCGCGGCGTGTTCGACCGCCACACCCGCAACGACGTATTCCGCGACGCCAAGCTGGCCAGCGCCCAGCGCTGGGGCATGTCCCCCACCGGCCAGCACATTGAGCTGGGCATCGCCGAGCAGAACCTGTTCCTGCTGCTGGCCGCCGCCGGCCTGCAGCATAGCCTGACCGGCGCTCGGCTGCTGCCGGTCGGGACGGTTTACGACCCCTTCGTCAACCGCGGCCTCGATGCCCTCATCTACGCCTGCTACCAGGACGCCCGGTTCCTGCTGGTCTCCACCCCCTCTGGCCTGACCCTGGCGCCCGAAGGTGGCCAGCATCAAAGCGTCAACACCCCCCTGATTGGCATGGCCGCGGACCGCCTGGCCTCGTTCGAGCCGGCCTATGTTGACGAGTTGGCAATCCTGCTCCGCCACGCCTTCGTCCACATGCAGGCGCCGGACGGCTCCGCGGCATGGCTGCGCCTCAGCACCCGCCAACTGCAGCAGCCCGACCGGGTGCTGGACCCGGCGGCGGTGATCGCCGGCGCGCACTGGGTAGTGCCGCCGGGGCAGGGGGCACGCATCGCCCTGGCCTACCAAGGGCCAGTCGCACCAGAGGCCGAAGCAGCCTTCACCGAACTGCGGGAGGACGTGCCGGATGCCGGTCTTCTGGCGATCACCAGCCCCGACCGTTTGCACGCCGGCTGGACCGCCGCAGCCCGGACCCGGCGAGGCGGCACGCCCTCCACTTCGCACATCGAGCACATCCTGGAGCCGCTGGCCCGCGACGCCGCCCTGGTGACGATCCTCGACGGGCACCCCGCCGCGCATAGCTGGCTCGGCGGCGTGCGCGGGCAACGGGTGGTGCCGCTCGGCGTGAACCGCTTCGGGCAAAGCGGCGACTTGCCGGATCTCTACCGGGAATACGGTTTGGACACCGACGCCATCTTGGATGCCTGTGCACAAGCACTGCTGGGGTAATTACCCCGCATCAGCGACCTCGTTTCAGCTGCCGGCCATGGTCGGCCCATGGATCGCACGACCCGCGCCGGCCCGGCATGCTAATTGCAAATAACCGCAACCTAGGAGTGAAAACCCACCGGGATTAAACCCGACCAGGAAAGGCCCGGCCCATGACCACGAGCAGCCAGAGCGTGCCCACCCTCGTCATCACCGGGGCGCATCCCAAGCTTTATAACCAAGACCTGGCGCCGACCGCCCCCGAGGGCCGCACCTGGGGCGTCTTCAGCCTGTTCGCGATGTGGATGTCCGACGTGCATTCGGTAGGCGGCTACACCTTCGCCGCCAGCCTGTTCTTCCTGGGCCTAACCGGATGGCAAGTGCTGATTTCCATGCTGGCCGGCATCACCGCCGTTTACTTCCTGATGAACCTGATTGGGCGTCCCTCCCTGCGCTACGGCATCCCGTTCCCCGTAGTAGCCCGCATCTCCTTTGGCGTTATGGGCGCAAACCTGGCCGCCATGGTCCGGGGCGTCGTAGGCATCGTCTGGTACGGCGTACAAACCTACTTCGCCTCCAAGGCGGTGCAGGTCCTGGTCGTCACCCTCGCGCCCTCCACGGCGGACCTGACCCACAACAGCATCCTGGGCCTATCCACCCTGGCCTGGTTCAGCTTCCTGTTCATGTGGTTCTTCCAGCTCATCATCTTCCTGAGCGGCATGGAGCGCATCCGGCGGTTCATAGATTTCTGTGGACCCGTAGTTTACGTGGTGATGTTCGCGCTGGCGGCATGGATGCTGTGGCAGACCGGATTCTCCAGCCTGTCGCTGCAGCTCAGCCCCCCCGCCCCGACCATGGCGGCGACGCTTGGCGTCATGGCCAACGCAGCCATGCTGATCGTCGCCTACTTCGCGGCGCTGCTGCTCAACTTCGGCGACTTCGCCCGCTTCGGCAAAAGCGAAGCGGCGATGAAGCAGGGCAACCTGCTCGGCCTGCCCGTCAACTTCCTGGTGTTCTCCATCATCACCGTGATCGTGACCGCCGGCACGCTCAAGGTGTTCGGACAGGCGATCATGGACCCCGTGCTGATCGTCGAGCGCATCGGCAACCCGGTGATCGTCGTCATCGGCTCCATCACATTCATCGTGGCGACCATGGGCATCAACATCGTCGCCAACTTCGTCTCGCCTGCCTACGACATCGCCAACCTATACCCGGAACGCATTAATTTCAGGCTGGGCGGGCTGATCACCTCCGTGCTGTCAGTGCTGGTATGCCCCTGGCTGTTCGTCGCCAGCCCGCAGGCGATCACCTTGTTCGTCAGCATCTTCGGGGCGGTGCTGGGGCCGATGTTCGGCATCATGGTCGCCGACTACTACCTGGTGCATCGGCAGGTGGTCGTCGTGGATGACCTCTACACCATGTCGCCCGCCGGCAGCTTCCACTACGACGGCGGCTGGAACCGCAAGGCGCTGCTGGCCCTGGCGGCGTCCGGCATCCTGTCCATCGGACTGGCGCTGCTGGGCGCGTATCGGCTGATCCCGAACGTCGGCGACTGGGGCTGGCTGATCGGCGCTGGAGCAGGCGCGATCGTGTATCGCATCCTGTCCGGGCAGGGCAGCCCAGAGGTGGGCCTCACCGCCGGCCATGGAAATCTTCCGCCGGCGCGGGACGGCAGTGGCGGGCTGACGTCCGGCAGGGCTGGCCTGCCAGGCGAATGAAGGTGTTGCGCGCACCCTGGATTCTATTTCTGTTGCTGGCCGCCACCGGGCTGCCTCACGTTCCAACAAGCGCCGCCAAGGCACAGTGGGTGATGCCGTCGGGGTAAGGCGCGTGTACGGCGTTGGCCTACCAAGGGTCGGTCGCACAGCTGGCCGAAGCGGCTTTTACCGAACTGGGCTAAGAACGTTCCTACCCCCGGGCTGCTGGTAATTACCAGCCCCAACCTGCTGTACGCCGGCTGGACCGGCGTGGCCCGGGAATGTCGTAGCGGCACGCCGACTAATTCGCACATGGATTGCGTCCTAGCGTTGCTTGCCTACAATCCGTTTTGGCAACAATTCTTTTCGGGTTGGCGCAATGCAGTACTGCCCGATCCGATCGCTGACTAAGCGACGAAGTGCAAGAGTATTCATAGGAACGGTTACGAGGTTGGTCAGAACAGGGCAGCGATACAGGCAGCAGTGTGGACGATAGCGCCGCAGGAATTTGCGGCACAGGATTGCGGCTAGCATCAGGGGCGCGTGCTGCCAGGCGGGAGAGGATGGGGCTCAGTGCATGATCTGCCTCGGTAGCCGGCAGTAAATTTCACATATGATCGCTTAAAGGCGGTTTTCAGAATTCCCGAGCGAGCCTGGGTGCAACCAGGAATATGCATGCG
>CAXTOB010000369.1:0-6461 GCA_964245505.1 uncultured Acetobacteraceae bacterium
GCCGGTGCTCGCCGAGCTTGCCCCGCCGCAGCAGGCCGATGAACAGCCGGACACGGCGCAGCAACGGCAGGTCGCCCACGATACGGATCGGCGCAGTCAGGCGCCACGACCGGGATTGCTCCATCGCGGCCTGCACGGATCGGGCATAGGCGAGGTCGGCACGCAGGGCAGCCGCTTCCGCATCCCGCCCGGCTAGGACAGCGTGGACGCGCTCCCAATCTTCCGCCCGCTGGGACAGCAGGCTGTGCAGGTGCGCCGCCTGGGCATCGCGCGCAGCCACCTGCGCCTCCAGAGCCGACTGATAGGTCCAGCCGCGGTGCAGGTCGTCCAGGACGTCGTCATGCGCGTCCTTCAGCGCATCCAGCTCGGCGTGCAATGCGTCCGCCGCCTCCACACGGGTGCGGTAGGACTGCAGGATCGCGACCTCGCTGTATAGGCCGGCATTGCGGGCCTCCGCGTTCCGCTGCGCCGCCAGGGCCTGCGTCGCCTCGAAGTGGTCCATCCAGCGTTCGCCGAACTGGCCGAATCGGTCGCGCAGCCGGGCAGCCGCCTCCGGCCCGGCGTCGCACAGGGCGCGCACCCCGGGTGGCACGTCGGAGCCGACCGCGAGCACGCCCAGCCCATGGCTGTGCAGGAACTCGAAGCCCGGGTAGCGCTCCCGCAGCTCCGCCCACAGGCGCCAAACGCCGAAGTCGCCCCGGCGCTCGTTGGTGTCGTGAAACAGCACCACCCCGCGCGGCGACAGCTTGGGCAGCCACGAGAAAAAGTCGCCGCGCACGGCCTCATAGGTGTGGAAGCCGTCTATGTGCAGCACGTCTATGCTGCCATCGGCGAAGTGCGGCAACGCCTGCTCGAACGTGCAGCGCATCAGGGTCGAGAACGCGCCATACAGCGGGTCGTGGAAGCGGCGCAGGTCCTCGTAAACCTCATCGCCATATTGGCCCGCGTGCTCGTCCCCCTGCCAGGTGTCCACGGCATAGCAGCGCGTGTCGGTCCCGGCCTGAGCCACCGCGCCGCAGAAGGCGGCATACGACACGCCGTTATGCGTTCCCAGCTCCACCAGCAAGTGCGGCCGGGCGGCGGCGACTAGCCACTGCGCAAACGGCACATGGCCATACCAGGCGCTGGCGACGCCGGTGCGGGCCGGTCGCAGGAACAGGGCGTCGAACGCCGGGTCCTGGAGGCGGTCTGGAGTGGCTGCCGCAGGGGCGGAAGTGGTCAGGCCGTGGTCCAAAGCCCGGGTCCGATCAGTGGCTGTGGCTGGTAACATCAGCTTTCCGAGCCGGATGCAACTGGTGGGCGCATCCCGGATGCAACTGGCGGGCGCATCCAAGGACGCTGACGACGCGGCGGCGCCAGCACCAGGGCATCGTCGGTGGCATACAGGTTGGGGTTGAGGAACGGGTCCTCATCAGCCGCCGCACCCCATCGGGAGCGGTAGCGGGCGGCGTCGGCCAGGAAGCGGGCCTGGCGCCCGGCGTCGGCAGCGTCCTCGCCGCGGGTCGCACCCTCCAGGTGCAGCAGCACGGAGTCCGGGGTCCAGACCACACGCAGCCCGGCAGCCCGGACGCGCTGGCACAGGTCCACGTCGTTCCACGCGACCGGCAGCCCTTCGTCCATGCCGCCGACCCGCGTCCAAACCTCGCGCCGGATTGCCAGGCAGGCTGCGGTAACTGCCGACAGCTCACGCGGGACAGCTAACTGCCCCTCATAGCCCAGCGCATCCCGCGGCGCCCCGCGCAGCACGTGCACCGCCCGCCCTTTGGGTCCGAGCACCATGCCGCCATGCTGCAGCGTCCCGTCCCGGTGCAGCAACCGGGCGCCGACCGCGCCCACGTCGGGACGCACGGCATAACGGACCAGCTCGCGCAGCCAGGCAGGGTCCGGCATCTCGATGTCATTGTTCAGCAGCACCAAAACTTCACCCGACGCCTCCCGGGCTGCGGCGTTGTTGAGGGCGGAGAAGTTGAACGGGCCGGGACGGCGCAGCACCCGGACGCGGGGCGTCTCGGCCAGGGTGTCCAGCAGGGCCAGGGCATCCGGGTTCGTACTGCCGTTGTCCACCACCAGCAGCTCCAGCGCGGGATAGTCGGTATGACGCAGCACGCCGGCGCTGCTGGCGCCCAGCAGGTCCGGATGATCCTTAGTCAGCAGGATGACGGTGACGGCAGGCATGTCCGTCAATGCAGGCAGGACCGGGCGGGGCTGGACCGGGGGCGGCGGCCCGGCGGCGTGGATCAGGACCGCGGGCACGTGCAGCACGCCCGATGGCTCCGCCAACCCGGCAACGCGCAGGGCCAGGTCGTGCCACGGGTCCGGCCCCGGTCGCAGCCCGCCCGACCGGTCCAGCAGCGCCGCCGCATAAAGCGCGAGCTGTCCCACCGGGATGCCGGCCTGATGCGCATCCCGGCTGTAATCCGGCTTGAAGCGCGGGGCATGGCGGACGCCGTCCGGACCGGCCTGATCCTCGTCGGAGTAAAGCAGGGCCGGCGCCGGATGGGCGGTCCACGCCTGCACGGCTTCCCAAAGCCCGGTCGGAGGCAGGGTATCGCCGGGCTGCAAGCACCCTGCGACCGCGCCGGAGCGAGCGGCCAAGGCAGCGTTCAGCCCATCCAATCCGCCAGCGCCGGGCAGCAGACGCAGCCGCGGCTCGGCTTCCGCCGCACGCGCCAGGATACGGGCGGGCCAGGCGGAATGCAGGCGGGTGGCCAGGCACAGCTCCCAGTCGGGATAAGCGCTGGCCTGCAGGCTGGCGAGGGTACGAAGCGCGGCCTCCGCCTCACTGTCGCCTGCTAGCATGGCAAGGCTGATGCGTGGACCCGCCAATGGCGGCAGGCGGAAGGCCGCCGGCGGAGTGTCGTGCAATGCGACCCACAAGCCGTAAGCAGTCGGATCATCCGGAGCCACGCCGGGGAATAGGCCCGGCAGCAAAGGTGCACGCATGGACACTGGGGCAGCGTCAGCAATGGCGGCCAAGGTATCGGCGCGGGATAGCCCGGCCATGGCAGCAGCTAGGCCGGCAACCGCCGGATCGCCTTCCGGCAGGGCCTGAGCCGCCATGCGTGCTGCGGCCTCAGGGGAAGCAGGATCCTCTGGCTGACCCGGGCCATGCAGTGCGGTAAACTCGGGCGTAGCAGCCAAAATGTGCGCCAGATCTAGCAGCCGGGCACCCCGGCGACGAGCGGCAATAAGAGCCGTCAGGCCATCTGCATCTGGATCACGGCCAAGGGCTGTACGGTGCAGACGGAGCACAGCTCCCCCGACCGTCCTGGCATCATCTGGAGAAACAAAAGGCATCACGCCGCGCTGTATGCAGAACCATGCGCGACGCGGCAAGCCGACCCGCTGCAAAGCAGGCCGCACCACCATGCCAACCCTCCCTAAAGGAGGACGGCATGGTGGTGATGAGGTTTACTGCTGCTGGGGAGCGTTGGCGTTTTGCGCAGGCTGCTGCGCCTGCTGCCGAGCAGACTTGTTGGCCTCGTGCCGCCCAACGGCGCAGCCTGCCGCAGCACCTAGCACCCCGTGACCCGCGACATGTCCAGCAACGCCGCCCACGGCAGCGCCCTTCAGGCAACCCGCAGCCTGGGCGGGAGCGCCAGCAGCTAGCACGGCAGAAACGGCAATGGCGGCCGCGAATAGAACCTTCATGATGGTGCCTCCTCAGGCATGATTGTTCCGTAACTACGCGCAGGAGGCGGCCGGGTTTCCGGCAAGGCCAGCAGGCCCGCCGTTGCTGCCGCGCCCGCCCCCGCCAGGGACAGCAGCGCCGTAGCCGCGCCGTAATGGTCGGCCAACAGCCCGGCCAGCCAGGTGCTGAGCGTTGCCCCGCCGCCTGCGGCCAGCCCTAGCAGGCCAAGCGCCGCGCTGTATCCGCCGCTCCGCCGGGTAATGTCGGCCGCCACCAGCGGCATCAGCACGCCAAGCGACGCGGCGCTGACGCCATCCAGCATCTGCACCGCGACCACCCATCCCGGCGCGACGCCGAACGCCAGCAGCACCCCGCGCACCGGCAAAGCCAGGAAGCCAAACAGCAGCACCGGACGCCGCCCCAGCACCTCTGCCAGCCGGCCTACCAGGGGAGACGCCAGCGCCACGATGGCCTGCGGCGCCACGATGCAGGCAGCGATCACCAGGTTGGCGTTCGCCCCGGCGGCGCGGGTGATCGCTCCCGCCACCAGCGGCAGCATGGCGGCGTTGGCCAGGTTGAACCCGGCGATGCACAAGGCAAAGGCCAGCAGCCGGCGGTCCAGCAGCCCACGCAAAGGACTCCGCGCGGACCTTTCGCTTTGAATCGGCAGCGCCGAGTAGCCGCTGCGTGACACCAAGGCCACCGTTAGCCCGGCCGTCATCATGGCCGCCGTGGCCCAGAACACCGCATTGCCGGACACCCAGGTGCCGATGCCGCCCAGGGCCAAGGCCGCGACGGCGCTGCCCAGGGAGGCAAAGCGGGCGTTGCGCCCCAGCCGCTCCCCCAGCCGGTCGTTGCCGGCGAACTGCAGGCTGATGGCGGCAATGGCCGGGCCGATCATGCAGCTTGCGAAGCCGTGCAGCACCTCCGCCAGCAGCACCGGCAGACGGGCGGCCGTGACGGCGAACAGCAACGCGCTGGCGGCGATGGCGGCGGCGCCGGCGGCGATGGCAAGGCGCTTGCTCCGCATCCAGTCCACCAGTGCGCCGGCCGGAATCTGACTGACCATCGCCGCAACGGTGCCGACGGCCAGCGCCTCGCCGATGTCGCCCTGCGTCCAGGCCTGCGCCGTCAGGTGAACCGCAATGAAGGCGCCGAACCCGGTCTGGCCGCCGGCGACCAGTGCGTTCAGGGCGTCCAGCGTCTTTGAACCGGCGGGCTGCGCTGCCGCGTCTTCCTTCATCGCAGGGGATGCAACGCCACGGCAATTGGAGGAGGGCTAGCGTCGCCTTCCCTGCATCCGGCCCCACGGTGCCGCGCTGCTACGCGGCGCCAAACCGCAGCAACGGCCCGCTGCGACGGCGTTTCGTGGCCAGACGCTTGCTCACAGACTCGAAGGAGGGCATCCCACGTCATTGCGGCGGCGGTGGTGTGGGGGCTGACGGAGGCGCCGCCATCGTCGTGGTACCCCCGGCCTTGTAGTCCGGGGCGGCGGCGATCTGGTCGGCGGACAGCTCCAGGATGATCCCGCCATCCGCCGGGTTGAAATGGAGTGCCTTCCAGGCGATCGCGACCCGGCGCTGGCCGATGCCAAGGAAGCCGCCGAAGTCCACCACCGCCGCGCGAGTGGCGCCCAACCCGTCCACCAGGATGTCCACGATCCGTCCGGCAGGCTTGCCCGAGGGATCCAGCACCGTCCGGCCCAGGATCGGGGCTGCATCGGCGGGGTCCACCGGCTCGTGCCGCACCTCTGCCGGCTGGGCCAGGGCCAGTGCCGGGACAGTGAGGAGCAGGAGCGCGGAACGTCGGATCATGCTGGACCCTGGGAGGGCTGGGCCCGACGTGTCAACATCCCTTTGGACAGCATGAGGACTGGGCATGGACTACGCATCGGGACAGGTCACGGAATACGCGTCGGGAAAGCTGCTGGCGTCTGTGTCGGACGGGGTGGGACTGCTGACCTTCAACCAGCCGGAACGGCGGAACGCCATCTCCGTCGCCATGTGGGACGGTCTGGCCGCCATACTGGACGGCTGGGACCACGACTCGGCGGTCCGCGCGGCGGTGATGACCGGCGCCGGGGACAAGGCCTTCGTGTCCGGCGCCGACATCAGCGAGTTCGGCGAGCGCCGGGGCACTGCTGCGGCGCAACGCGAGTATGACGCCATGACCCGGCGGGGTTGGGAGGCGATGGCCCGGTTCAGCAAGCCGCTGATCGCCCGCATCCAGGGCTTCTGCCTGGGCGGCGGCCTGGGCATCGCCATGCAGGCGGACCTGCGGGTGGCCGGCGAGGGCAGCAGCTTCGGCATTCCTGCGGCGCGGCTGGGGATCGTCTATGGCTTCGGCATGACCCGGCGGCTGGTGTCCCTGGTCGGCCCGTCCCAGGCCAAGCTGCTGCTGATGACCGGGGAGCGGATCACCGCGGCCGAGGCGCTGCGGATCGGGCTGGTGGACCGGGTGGTGCCCGCGGCCGAGCTTGCCGGCGCCGTGGACGCGCTGGCCCATGGCATCGCCGGCAACGCGCCGCTGTCGGTGCGGGGGAACAAGCTGGTGGTGGAGCAGGTGCTGCGGGATGAGGGCGCGCGGGACCTGGCGGCAATAGATGCGGCTGTGGCGGCCTGCTTCGACAGCGCGGACTACCGGGAAGGCCGGACGGCATTCATGGAAAAGCGCCGGCCGGTGTTCCGGGGAGAGTAAACTTTCATCTCCCTCTCCCTTTGGGAGAGGGTCGGGGTGAGGGAGGCAGCAAGCGCGCAGCCTGCCTTGGACGAGCGAGGCCAATCTTTGAACGGGTGGAGCCCAGTCCTCGCGGTTTGCCGCCCCCCCACCC
>CAXTOB010000370.1:0-6446 GCA_964245505.1 uncultured Acetobacteraceae bacterium
GCCCGGGCGAACCGGCCGGCGGCGACCGACCCGGCCAGGCCGCCGACAACCGTTCGGCGCAGCAGGCGAGGCGTTTCATGCGGCATGGTGGCCCTCCGGAGCTACGGCGCCCGCCAGCAGGGACGCGGCAGGCGGATCGAGGAACAGGACGGCGCGGGGATGCCGTTGCAGGATGGACGCGGGGTGCATCGGCGTGACCGGCCCCTCCACCGCAGCCCGGACAGCGGCGGCCTTGCGCTTGTCGGGCACCGACAGCACGACCAGCCGGCTGCGCATGATCTGCGGCACGCTCATGGAGATTGCCTGCCGCGGCACGTCGTCCAGCGTGGAGAACCAACCCTCGCCAAGCTGCTGCCGCCGGCATGCCTCGTCCAGCGTAACCACGATGTAGGGTTCGGTGGCATCGAAGTCGGCCGGCGGATCGTTGAAGGCCAGGTGGCAGTTCTCGCCGATGCCGGCAAAGCAGACGTCGATGTCGTGCCCGGCGATCAGGCCGCCAAGGCGGCGCGCTTCCGCCGTAAGGTCCGGGCTGTCGCCCACGACCGGCACGAAGCGCGGCGCGTCTTGCAGCGGCGCCAGCAGGCGTTCCTGCAGGTAGCGCCGGAAGCTGGCCGGGTGGGTGGCGGGGAGGCCGGCATACTCGTCCAGGTGGAACACCGTGACCTGGCGCCAGTTGATCCCCGGCTCGGCCACCAGCCGGGCCAGCGTGGGGATCTGGCTAGCTCCCGTGGCAACGATAATAGACCCAGTGCCGCGCGCGGCGATGGCAGCGCGGACGGCGTCAGCCCCCAACCGGGCGGCCTCCGCGCCCAAAGCTCCGGCATCTCGGCTAAATCGGACATCCATCAGCGGACAGCGCAGGACCCATGCAAGCAGGCGCACTCCTCAGCAGCCACCCCAGCATGTGCGGAATATCGGCACGCCGCAATCCGTCCGAAGTGCGTTTGCTGCCCGTGCCGGCCACCATAGACCGCATCCGCAGCAATCACCGATGGCCGTGTCCCGATCACGGAAAGCCCAGTGCACCAGTCAACTCGCGATACGCGCCATTCACGCGGATACTGCCATTGCCGACGCGCCTCGAACACCTCGTCCGCCCAGCCCGCCGGCAGCGCATGCTCCAGCGCCAAGCGCACCATCACGCCCGCCGGCAAGTGCCGCTCACCGCTCCATAACCGCAGGCCAAACCGGTCCGCTACCGTCCAATCCCGTGCTCATGCCTCCAGGTTGGGAGGAGAACCGCCGTCCTGACAGGGGTGGTCGTCAGGTCCGATGAAGGCCAGGTGTCCCCGCGCTATCCGGGGATGCGATAGGTGCGGGCGGCCGTATCATGGAACAGGTCGCGTTGCTCGGCGGCAGTGTATTCGGCGGCCACCTCGCGGAACCGCTGCAAGAGGTCCGGATAGGTCATGGTGCGGCGCGCGACAGGGTAGTCGCTGCCGAACATGCATCGCACGGGTCCAAAGGCATCGATGCAGGTCCGCAGCGTATTCCGGTCGGCCTCGAAGCTCCGCTCGCGCGAGTAGGCGCCATAGTTCGACACCTTCATCAGGATGTTGGACTCCCGCCCCATCGCAGTCAGGCCGTGGCGCCAGCGGGCCAAGCCCTCGGCATCGCGATCATTGGGTGTGCAGCAATGGTTCACCACGAACACCTGGCCCGGCATGTCGCGGGCCAGCGCCGCCACCTCGGCCGCCTGGTGCGGGTTCATCAGCAGTTCCAGCAGCCAGCCATATCGGGCCAGGCGCGTCAGGCCGGCGCGCCAGGCCGGCTCGTTGACGATGCCCGGCGCCGTCCAGCGCTTGGCTGGGTCCGGATGCCAGCGGATGGTTTCACGGATGCCGGCAACGATGGGATGCGCGGCATGGGCGTCGAGCAACGCGGGCAGGTCCGGGTCCGCGAGCGGCGCTGCGGCGACGATGCGTGCGGCGATGCCGGGCGGCCGGGGCAGGGCGGCAAGCCACGCCGTTTCCTCGACCGGGCTGCGGGTGCGGTCCCACACCGCCTCGACATGCACCGAAGCCACCACGCCCTGTCCGCTGATGTCGGCCGCGTAGTCTTCCGGCAGGTAGTCGCGTCGCATATAGGCGATGTCGCCCAGCGCGGCGATGCCGGCTTCGCCTGTCAGCCAGGGATGCCGCCGCGCGGTCAGGTCCCAAAGATGGTGATGTGCATCGATGATAGGACCGTCATAGCTCGGAGCACGCAGGGGCATGAGGTAGATCGTGGCACCTTCGGCACGCCCAGCCAACCACCCCAACTCACCGTGACACGCGGCAAACCTGGCAGCATGAAGATGGTTTTAACTTTCACGGACAGGCGCTTCCGCGATCCGATGGGGCTGGCTCCGCACCAAGTTCAGCACCTTAACAGCGGCTTGTCCCACGCCCATCATTCCTGAAGAGCCATCCGGTCCAGGTCACATCAAGCTATTCATGAATATGAGGTATGACTGTATGCCACTTTTCACGGGTAATCTTGATGGCCAGCGCCACGACATCGAACCTTCAAGACGTAGTTGGGTTACACCTCGATCCAGCGGTCCCCCAGTAGGCAAGGAGCTGCACTGTGTCTCCCATCAACGATCCAAACCTATCGCGACGCGACGTTCTGGTTGTCGGCGCAACCACGCTGGCAACTGCTGTCGCCGTCCCAGGTATCGTTACCCCAGGCGGTGCTGCCCGGGCTGCAGCACCAGTTCCTGAGACGGTGACGCCCACTATGATGCCGGTGTCGCTTAACGTGAACGGTCAGGTGCATCAGCTCACGCTCGACACCCGCACTACCCTGCTCGATGCGTTGCGCGAGCATCTCCAGCTCACCGGCAGCAAGAAGGGCTGCGACCACGGCCAGTGCGGCGCTTGCACGGTGATGGTGGATGGGCATCGGATCAACTCGTGCCTGACCCTCGCCATGATGCATCAGGGCGACGAGATCTCGACGATTGAAGGACTTGGCACACCTGACAAGCTGCATCCGATGCAGGCTGCTTTCGTGAAGCATGACGGCTACCAGTGCGGCTATTGCACGCCGGGTCAGATCTGCTCGGCAATGGGCGTGCTGGCGGAGATCAAGGCCGGCGTGCCCAGCCACGTCACCGCCGACCTCCTGGCGCCGATCGAGGGCACCAACGACGAGATGCGGGAGCGCATGAGCGGCAACATCTGCCGGTGCGGCGCCTACTCGAACATCCTTGAAGCCATGACCGAAGCCAAGGGAGAGCTGGCATGAGGCCCTTCACCTATGAGCGTGCCACGACGCCGGCCGCTGCCGCCGCGGCTGCCTCTCGCATCGAGGGGTCTCGCTTCATCGCCGGCGGCACCAACCTGCTCGACCTGATGAAGCTGCAGATCGAGACACCGGTTCATCTGATCGACGTAAATGGCTTGGCACTCGACAAGATCGAACCGACCCCGGAGGGCGGGCTGCGCATCGGTGCGCTGGTCCGCAACACGGCGCTCGCGGCCGATGAGCGGGTGCGGCGCGATTATGGCGTGCTGTCCCGTGCCATCGTGGCCGGCGCTTCCGGGCAGTTGCGCAACAAGGCCACCACTGCCGGCAACCTGCTGCAGCGCACCCGCTGCCCATATTTTTACGATACCAACCAGCCCTGCAACAAGCGCCAGCCCGGCAGCGGCTGTGCCGCCATCCCTGGCATCAGCCGCCAGCTTGCGGTGATCGGCGGCAGCGAGTCGTGCATTGCGACCTACCCCGGCGACATGGCCGTGGCGATGCGCGTGCTGGACGCCGTGATCGAGACCGTCAAGCCCGATGGCAGCACACGGCAGATCCCGATCGCCGACTTCTACCGCACGCCCGGCAATACGCCGCAGGTGGAGACGGTGCTGGAGCCTGGCGAGCTGATTACTGCCGTCGTGCTGCCATCCCCGGTGGGTGGCAAGCAGTTCTACCGCAAGGTGCGCGACCGGGCGTCCTACGCCTATGCCTTGGTCTCCATTGCGGCGATCGTGCAGCCCGATGGCACCGGACACGTCGCCGTGGGCGGCGTGGCTCCGAAACCTTGGCGTATTGAGGCTGCTGAGGCCGAATTGCCCCGCGGCGCCAAGGCCGTGGCCACCCGGCTGATGGATGGCGCCCAACCCACCAACGACAACGCATTCAAGGTGCCGCTGGTCGGGCGCACGCTCGCCGCTGTCATCGCCGAAGCGAAGGCCTGAACCATGAAGTTCGACACCCCAGCGACCACCAACCCGATCGACCAGTTAAAGGTCGTCGGCAAGCCGCTCGACCGGATCGACGGCAAGTTCAAGACCACGGGCACCGCGCCCTACGCCTATGAACGGCACGACGTCGTGCCGAACCAGGCCTACGGCTTCATCGTAGGATCGGCGATCGCCAAGGGCCGCATCAACGCGATCCATGTGGATGAGGCGAAGGCAGCAGCCGGCGTGATCGCCGTCCTCACCACGCTGAAGGTGCCGAAGCTCGGCCTTGGCCAAAGGAACACTGCGTCGCTCTTCGGCGGGCCGGAGATCCAGCACTACCACCAGGCAATCGCCATCGTGGTGGCGGAGACATTCGAGCAGGCGCGTGCTGCCGCGATGCTGCTTCAGGTCGATTATGCGCGGACGCCGGGCAAGTTCGATCTTGCCAAGGAAGCCGTGAACGCCAAGCCGGTTGGCGCCAGCAGCGGCGAAGGCAGCGGCGCTGGGCCGATGGACACGGTGGGCAACTTCGAGGCTGCGTTTGCCGCGGCTCCGGTGCAGCTCGATGCCACCTACACGACGCCCGACGAGACCCATTCGATGATGGAGCCGTTCGCCACCATTGCGTCTTGGCAGGGCGACCATCTTACGATCTGGACCTCGAACCAGATGATCGCCTGGAACAAGAAGGATCTCGCAAAGACACTCGAGATCCCCGAGGCGAACATACGTGTGGACTCGCCCTATATCGGCGGCGGTTTTGGCGGCAAGCTGTTCCTGCGCGCCGATGCGGCGGTTGCGGCCCTGGGTGCCCGTGCGGCGCAGCGTCCGGTGAAGGTGGCGCTGACCCGGCCCATGATGGCCAACAACGCAACCCATCGCCCGGCCACCATCCAGCGCATCCGGATCGGCGCTGCGAAGGACGGCAAGATCACGGCGATCGCGCACGAAAGCACGTCGGGCAACCTGCCCGGCGGCAGGCCGGAGACGGCAGTGTCGCAAACCAAGCTGCTCTACGCCGGCGCCAACCGGCTGACGGCGATGAAGCTGGCTGAGCTGGATCTGCCGGAAGGCAACGCCATGCGCGCGCCGGGCGAGGCGCCGGGGCTGATGGCGCTTGAGGTGGCGATGGACGAGATGGCGGAGAAGCTCGGGATGGACCCGGTGCAGTTCCGCATCGTCAACGACACCCAGGTGGACCCCGAGAAGCCATACCGGCCGTTCTCGCAGCGCCAACTGGTCAAGTGCCTGCAGCAGGGCGCCGAGCGGTTTGGCTGGGCCAAGCGTAACGCCAAGCCGGGCTCGGTCACGGACGGGCGCTGGCTGGTGGGCATGGGCATGGCAGCCGGCTTCCGCAACAACGTGCTGATGAAGTCGGGTGCGCGGGTGCGGCTTGATAACAAGGGCGTTGTGACCGTCGAGACGGATATGACGGACATCGGCACCGGCAGCTACACTATTATTGCCCAGACGGCGGCGGAGATGATGGGCGTCGGGATCGAGAAGGTTGTCGTCAAGCTGGGCGACTCCGACTTCCCGGTCTCGTCCGGCTCGGGCGGCCAGTTTGGCGCGAACAACTCCACATCCGGTGTTTATGCCGCCTGCACCAAGCTCCGGGAGGCGGTGGCGCAGAAGAACGGCTTCAATTCCGCAGACGTCGTGTTCGCGGACGGCGAGGTGCGCTCGGGCAACCGGGTTGCCAAGCTGGCGGACGCGGCACGGGATGGCGAGATGGTGGCCGAGGACTCGATTGAGTACGGCGATCTTTCGAAGAAGTATCAGGAGTCTACGTTTGCCGGGCATTTCGTCGAGGCGGCTGTGGACCGCTACACCGGCGAGGTCCGGGTGCGCCGCATGCTGGCGGTGTGTGCCGCTGGCCGCATCCTGAACCCCAAGTCTGCGCGCAGCCAAGTGATCGGCGCGATGACGATGGGCGTTGGTGGCGCGTTGATGGAGGAGCTGGCTGTGGACAAGCAGATTGGCTTCTTCGTCAACCACGACTTGGCGGGCTATGAGGTGCCGGTGCATGCCGACATCCCGCACCTGGATGTGGAGTTCCTCGACGGGGTGGACCCGATCTCCTCGCCGATGAAGGCGAAGGGTATCGGCGAGTTGGGCCTTTGCGGCGTCGGTGCTGCGGTGGCCAACGCGGTTTACAACGCAACCGGGGTCCGGGTGCGCGACTATCCGATCACCTTGGATAAGCTGATCGGCGAACTGCCTGAGGTTACCTAGTGCTTTGTCAGCCTTGATCTGACGTTTTTACGGGCGATTTTCTGT
>CAXTOB010000371.1:0-6413 GCA_964245505.1 uncultured Acetobacteraceae bacterium
CTCCCAATGTTTGCAGACACTTGAGAAGGAGGGGTACAATGAACGCAGCGTCACGTCGAGGGTGACGGCCGTCATGCCACGCCGCCTGTTCTCACCGCCGGCGCCTCGTGACGGTGGGGTGCAGTATGTCCGAGTGCGGTATGACGGGATGCGGTCGCGCCGCCCTCACTGCCGCAGCTTTGGGTTCAGCACGTCGCTCAGCTGGTCGCCCACCAGGTTGATGCAGACGATGGTCATCAGCAACGCAATGCCGGGGTAGAAGCTGATCCAATACTTGCCCGACAGCATATACTGGTAGCCGTTGGCGATCAGCAGCCCCAGCGATGGCTCCGTCACCGGCACACCCAAACCGAGGAAGCTCAGCGTCGCCTCAAGAGTGATGGCCCGCGCCATCTGGAACGTGCCGACCACGATCAAGGGCGGCATGCAGTTGGGCAGTAAATGCCGGAACACGATGCGCGCGCGGGACAGCGCCAGGCACTCCGCCGCCTCGATATACTCCCGCCGCCGCTCCGCGAGCGCCGAGGCGCGGGCGGTCCGGGCATAGTACGCCCACTCCACGGTAATCAGCGCCAGCATGACGTTGCTGATCCCCTTGCCCAGGAGCGCCAGGAGCATCAGCGCCACCAGGATGGACGGAAAGCTGAGCTGCAGGTCCACCAGCCGCATGACGAGCGTCTCAGCCCGGCCACCGACGTAGGCCGCCGCCAGGCCCAGGGTGGAGCCGAGCACCCCCGCCAGGAACGCCGACCCGGCGCCCACGAACAGGGAGATGCGCAGCCCGTACAGGATGCCGGACAGCATGTCCCGCCCCTGGTCGTCCGTTCCCAGCCAGAACCGCAGCCCGTCCCCGCCGACCGACCCCGGCGGCAGCCGCCCGTCCATGATATCGAGCTGCGCCAGGTCATAGGGGTTCTGCGGCGAGATCAACGGCGCCACGACTGCGGCGGCGCCGATCAGCACGATCCCCAGTAGGCCCAGCACCGCCATGCGCGACTCGGCGAAGTCGGCCATGAAGCGCCGGAAGGGCGTTTCCTCGCGGGCTGGGATGGCGCCGCCGCTCACCCCTGCTCGTCCAGCCGCACGCGCGGGTCGAGCACGGTGTAGAGCAGGTCCACCACGAGGTTGATGCCCACGAACAGCAGGACGATCAGCATCAGGTAGGCGACGATCACCGGGCGGTCGAGCAGGTTGATGCTGTCGATGATGAGCTTGCCGACGCCGGGCCAGGCGAAGATGCTTTCGGTTACGACGGAGAAGGCGATGGTGCTGCCAAGCTCCAGCCCCACCACCGTCACCACGGGGATCAAGATGTTCTTCATGACATGCACCCCGATGACCCGGCTGGGCCGCAGCCCCTTCGCCCGGGCGAAGCGCACCCAATCGGACGGCATCGCCTCCCGCACGCCGGCCCGCACCAGGCGCATGATGAGGCTCACGTTGAACAGCGCCAGGTTGAGCGCCGGCAGCAGCAGGTGCAGCAGCCCATCCCCGGTCAGGAACGACCAGCCGGCCACCGTTGCGCCGCGCCCGGTGCTGGGCAGCCAGCCCAGCTCCACCGCGAACACCAGGATCAGCATCAGCCCCACCCAGAACGACGGCAGGCTGAACCCCAGGATGCTGCCCGCCATCAGCGCCCGCGCCGCGAAGGCGTCCGGATGCAGCCCGGCATACAGCCCGGCCGGCAGCCCTACCACGACCGAGATCAGCACCGCCGCCACCGCCAGCTCCAGCGTCGCGGGCAGGCGCTGCAGGATGACCTTGATCGCCGGCTCGTTGAACACGAAGGAGCGGCCGAAGTCCCCGTGCGCGACCCCGCCGAGGAAGGCCAGATACTGCCGCCACAGCGGCTGGTCCAAGCCGAGGGCTGTGATTGCCCGCGCCCGCTCCACCGCATCGGCCTCCGGCGAGATCAGGATGTCCACGGGGTTGCCGATGACGTTCACGCCGATGAACACGATCACCGTCATCGCCAATACAACCAGCAACGCCTGGAACAGGCGGCGGAGCAGCCAGGCGAGCATCTAGCCGCCGTTCTTGGAGGTATCTGGCCGGGGCTGCACGTCCATCGCCCGCGTTTCCTCGTCCACACGCGGAAGATATTGCAGGCCGGCCCGCGTGGCCCCGACGTTCTTCTGGATGTGCAGCGGGATGATGGCCACGTTCTCCATCGCCTGCCGTGTCGCCTCCTGCACCAGTGGCTCGCGCGTTTTGTCGTCGGCGGTGGCGAGGGCCTGGGTCAGCAGGGCGTCCACCGCCGGGTTGCTGTAGCGTCCGCGGTTGGCAATGCCGTAGCCGCGGTTGGGGTCCACGGTGGCGATCAAACTGCGGAGTGGGTTGGTGCCCTCGCCGCTGGCGCTGCTCCAGCCGACCAGGAATGCCGAGAACTCCTGCTTGCCTACCCGCCCGACGAAGGTGGTGTAGGGCATCGGCTCCACCGCCGTCTGCACCCCGGCGCGGGTCCACATCTGGCCGATGGCTTGGATGATGGCGGCGTCGTTGACGTAGCGGTCGTTGGGGCCGTGCAGCGTGATCCGCAGGCCGTTGGGGTATCCGGCCTCGGCTAGCAGCGTCTTGGCCCGCGCAATGTCCCACCGCGGCGCGTCCAGGCCCGGCACATAGCCAAAACTGCCCGCGGGGAGGAACTGCCCGGCAGGCACCGCGGCGCCCTCCATGACCCGGTCGGCGATGGCCCCGCGGTTGACGGCGATGCTCAGCGCCTGGCGCACCCGGCGGTCGCGCAGGGGATTGCGGTCCAGCGTTTCGCCGGCCGGGCCGGTGACGTAGGGGCTGGGACCGTCGCGCATGTGGTCCAGCGCGAGATAGACGATCCGCAGGCCCAGCACCTCGGAGACTGCGACCCGCTTGTCCCCGCGCAGCTTGGCGGCGTCGGTTGTGGGGACGTTGTCGATCACCTGCACGTCGCCCGCCAGCAGTGCCGCGGTGCGGGCGGCGTTGTTGGACAGGATGCGCGTGGTAACGCGGCCCCACGCCGGCTTCGTGCCCCAGTACTCCTCGTTGCGCTGCAGCTCGATGCGGTCGCCGGGCCGGAAGGACACGAACTTGTAGGGGCCGGTGCCGATGGCCGCCTTGCCGCTGTTGAAGTCCTCCGTCGCCATCCCGGCATGGACCGTGCGGCTGAGCATCATCACCTCGGCGAGGTCATTGGGCAGCAACGGATACACGGCATTGGTCCGCAGCCGGACGGTGAGGGGGTCCACGACCTCCACCCCCGTCACCGGCTTGGTGTAGATGCTGAAGGAGGACGGGCTGTTCGGCACGCGCGGCACGCGGTCCAGGGTGAAGCCCACGTCCTCCGCCGTGAAGGGCGTGCCGTCGTGGAAGCGGACGCCGGGGCGCAGCTTGAACTCCCAGGTGCGGTCGTCCACCAGGCGCCAGGTGTCGGCTAGGGACGGGATGACCTTGGCACGGGCGTCGGTGTCGGTCAGGCTGTTGAACAGGTGCCGGGCCAAGGCGATGTTGGGCGTGAGTGCGTGGTAGTGCGGGTCGATGCTGGTGACGGGCGCGCTAACCCCGATCGTGAGCGGCGGCGCGTCGCCCTGTGCCCGTGCGGGCATGATGGGCAGCAGCGCGGTCGTAAAAAGGGCATTCCGCCTGGTGATATGCAGCATCGGTTGTGCCCTCGTGTTCCCCTCCATATGGAACGTTTGGCGGCTGCGCTCTACCCCGATCATTGCGGCAGGATCGGCAGCACGACGTGTGACGGGCGGTCCGCGCCGACGATAAGGGTGTTGACGGCCGTCTGCGTCTGTTGCCAGGCGCGTTCGGGCTAGCCGGTTTGCCGGTGCAGGTCGTCGTAGAGAGGAAATGGCTGGCAGCGATGTGCAGTCGGATGCGGTGCCCGGCCCGAAACAGGATGGCGGCCGGGAACAAGCTCCACCATGACCAGCACGGAGGCACCGGGTTTAAGCCTATGCGGCACGCTTATATCCGGCGCACCCGTCAGGCCGTCGGCCGGCAATCACCGGTCGGCCCAAGAACTGATTGGCATCAGCTGCACTGTTCGACACGATGCGCGGACGGTTGATCATCAGGGTCAGCGCCTGATGAACCGCACCCCGCGCAACGAGTTCGGCAGCAGCGGGTCTGGCAGGACTGCAGGAGAACCCCGCCCTGGGACACGGCGTTGCTCGCCGAGCAATGGAATCGATGAGGACCTGTCATGGCACGGCAGTCAGGCGCGCAGAAGGCAATCGTCGAACGCGTGATGCATGAATTCAAGGATGGCGAGCTTGAAAGCGGGCAGGGCGGCAAGGTCCGCAACCCTAAGCAGGCCATTGCCATCGCGCTCAGCGAAGCCGGCGTTTCCAACCGGCAATCGCCTGCAACCAACAAGCGTCGCCTTGCCGAGACCAAGCGGAAGGAGAAAGCGGGACAGACCGCCCAAGCGCAGAAGGAAGGCAGCCCCACCCGCGCCGCGCTATACGAGGAAGCGACGCGGCAAGGCATCGTCGGCCGGTCTCGCATGAGCAAGGCGGAACTGGAGCAGGCTCTGCAAGCCGCCAAGTGACCCCCTGTGTCCCGTGCTGCCGCCGAGCGCGCTGTTCGGCTACGGCGCGATGATCCCGCTGGCGGCGTCAGCGGCAGCGATTTGGCTGCTGCTGGCGCCGTGGCAGGCCGTTGCCTTACGGCTCGGCTAGATTTGGGCCGGCGCAATTCTGGCGTTCCCGGGCGGCGTGCGCCGGGGCCTCAGCTTCCGGACGGAGGGCGGCCCTACGGCGGCGCAACTGCTTGGCATGTTATGGCTGTTTGCACTGGCCCTCCTGGCACTGGCCTCCCCCTGGCCTGCTGCGTCCTGTGTGCTGCTGCTGGCCGGCTACGCCAGCGTCGCCGTCCTTGACCTGGCGGCTGCCCGGCACGGTGAAGCGCCGGGCTTCTTCGCAAGCCGGCGCCCGCTGAAAATGCTGATCGCGCTCGTCAGCCTGGCGGTCCTGACAGCGCACACCGTGATGGCCAGCCCAGTTTGAATCCTCTGGCCGGGTGCATTTGTAAAACAGATTGCAGTCAGGTCCGGACGCGCAGCAACAGGACTCGACAGCAGGTCTCTACTTGGAAGCAAAAATCTGGACCGGCTTGCGTCCCGTTTGGACGCAAGCCGGTCTAGCGCGGCGTCCACGCTGCGGGACTCCCCGCCGACTCCGCTGCCCCGCAAGACCAGAGTCGAGGCGGATCAGCGCGACACCGGCCCGGACCAGCCCGGCAAATAATCGGCGTCCGAGCCCTTCGCCAACTGCATCGCCTGCTTCAACGCCTCGTTGAATTGGGTTTCCACCAGCTTGCGGTCGATTTGCCGGCGCAGGTAATCGGCCCACAGGAACTCGCTGAACGGCGTCGTGTCCTTGGCGTAGCCGCCGACCTGCCGCAGCTCTCCGGCCAACGAGCGGTAGGGGTCGTCCACCAGCCCCTCAACCGACTTCGGGATGGCGTCGTAGTCCCGCCGCTTCCCATGCTCGTCGAAGGGATGCATCCAGTTGTGGTTGTCCATCACGAACCAGAACGAGTCCGGCGGCAGCCGCTGCAGGTCGGCGACGACCGTGACGGCAACATTCTCCACGCCCTCCCGCAGCAGCGCGAGGGCGAGATGGTGGTGGTCGATGACATAGGGCCGGCCCTTCGGCCCGATGATCACCGGGATCATGTGGCTGCCAAGGAACTCCGCGCCCTTGCCGTCGGACTTGGCCGCCCATGCCTTGCGCTTGGCTTCCACCTCCCGCATGCCGACGGTGACCTGGGTGGGGCGCAGGTCGCGGAGCGCGGTGGGGTGCAGGATCGGTTCACGGACGTTGGGCATCGGGGCGGCCTGCTGGCTGTTGAACCGCGGACTATACGCTATTCCGCGCCCAGCGCAGCGCCGCCCGTGCCAGGGCGTCTATGGTGTCCACCATCGGAACCGGCAGGCCCGGCCCGGCCGCGATGCCGAGCGGGATTTCCGTGCAGCCCAGAACGACGGCCTGCACGCCGCGCAGGGCGAGCAGGCAAGCGGCCTCGGCCAGTGGCGCATAAGCCTCCGCCACGCGGTTGGCCTTCACCAGCGCGATGGCGGGCGTGACCAGCCGGGCCATCTCGTCCGGCGCCGGCATCAGGCAGTCCCAGCCCAGGGCGCCCAGTTGATCCTGATACAGCCGCATCGCCAGCGTGGCCGCCGTGCCCATCAGGCCCACCGGACCCGGCGGCACCTGCAAGCGCCGCAGGTCATCGGCGGCGGCATCCACGATGTGCAGGATCGGCAAGGCCGTGGCGGCCCGCATCCCCTCGATCCAGCCATGCGCCGTGTTGCACGGGATCGCGACGGCGCCGCAGCCGGCGGCCTGCAATCCCAGCAGCCCGTGGACCAACGCCGGCAGCGGGTCCGGCCCTGTGCCGTTGCGCGCTGCGCCGCGGTCCGGCACCCG
>CAXTOB010000372.1:0-6411 GCA_964245505.1 uncultured Acetobacteraceae bacterium
CCCTCACCCCGACCCTCTCCCGGAGGGAGAGGGGGAAGCAGGCTGTCCACCAGCTTGTTGAAGTCGGCTTCTATGTCGAAGACGGCGGTGAACTCGGCGAAGGTCCAACGGCCGTGGGCGGCGGTGGCGTTCACGCCGGGCACCCACAGGCGGCGCATGGTTTCAGCCTTCAGTTGCGCGTCGCCCTTGCGGTAGCCCTTGATCTCGATGACCAAGTTCAGTGGATCGTCCTGCCCGGCATCAAGGCGCACGATATAGTCGGGGCGGTAGCGGCGGGGGGTGGCGCCGTCGCGGTAGGGGACCTCGAAGCCCATGCCCTGATTCTTCACGTAGGCCAGCACGCGCGGGTGCGCCTCCGCCACGCGGGCGAACTCTGCCTCCCATTCGCTGTCCAGCACCACGGCGTTAACGTGGCAGCGGTGGGCGTCGGTCGTGTAGGTGGCCTTGCTAGTGCTGAAGCCGACGTGGCGGCTGCTGCCAGTGGGGGTGTAGGGGTCCAGCATGGCGCGCAACCCGCCGCCAGATGTGCTGGATTGGCAGGCCAGGTGAATGCGCTCCGCCGCCTGGTCCAGGATTTCTTTGTACAAGACCATCGCGGGCACGGTTTGGCCGGCGCAGACCAGGTAGCCTTCATCCAGCCATCGCTTGGCGATGCGCTGCAAGGGGTAGAACAGGTGCATCCGGGCGGACTCATCCGGGTCGCGGAACCGGGTGTAGAGCAGGTGCTTCGCCAGGTTGTAGGACACCTCGCTGGGCCGGACCGCCGCAAGCACGGCGGTGTCCAGGGTCACTCCCTGGCCCACGATGCCCTCCAGCAGCACCTTGCAGGGGCCAACCAGCTCGGGCGTCAGCACCAGGCGGCTGTCGTCGGTGAAGGTGGCGTGCAGGGTGTCGTTGGGCAACTCGATCCGGTAGCCCTCGACGCGGGGAAAGGTGATCTCCAGCGCTTCGCGTGCCGGGACGGCCTGGACGCGGGTGCCGGGCTTAGGCGGCTTGGGCTTCACGACGACGGGCTGGGCGGCGAAGTCGAAGGGGATGCCCAGGATGTCGGCGTACTCGGCGTCGAACAGGCCATGGTCGTTCAGGTCGTAGGATTGGCGCCGCAGCGCCCGCCCCACTACCTGCTCGCACAGCAGTTGCGTGCCGAAGGCGCGGACGCCCAGGATGTGGGTGACGGTGTTGGTGTCCCAGCCCTCGGTCAGCATGGACACGGACACGACGCAGCGTATGCCCTCGCCTAGCTTGCCCCGACGGCCGACGGTGTTCATCACCTCCCGCAGCAGGTCGGCGTCGGTGATGTCGGCTGCAGCGGCGCCCAGGCGGACGGCGCGCTCACGCTGGAAGGCTTCGATCTCCGGCCCGGCCATGTCGCGGAAGCTCTTGTCCAGAGCGTCCCCACTCTCGATCTGCTCACTGTCAATCAGCAAGGTGTTGGGGCGGCCCAGGCGCTGCCCGTGGTCGTCGTAGTTGCGGAACAGCTTGAGGTGGCCGTCGTGGAACTGAGCCTGCTCGCCCGGCGCGTTGCGCTCGAAGCCGGCAATCCACTCATAAACCAGCTTGGATGTGGCAGTGTTATTGCACACGACGATGAACACCGGCGGCACGTCAATGCCCTCCCGGTCCCACTCCTCGAAGGTTTTTTCGTAGTGGCCATACAGAGCATACAGCGCCGTTTGCAGCTTGGGCGGCAGACTCAGCGGGTCCGTTTGCCGCATGGACTTGCCGATGTGGTCCCACAGGTTGCGGAAGGTCAGCGTCTCACCGCCAGGCAGGTTGTCGGACACGGGCACGCGGGGCAGCTTGACGATGCCGCTTTCGATTGCGTCCATCAGAGAAAAGTCGCTGCACGTCCAGGGAAACAGCGTGCCCTCGGTGTAGCCTGAGCCGCGTAGGAAAAACGGGGTAGCGGACAGGTCATAGACGGCGGTGATGCCCAGCTTGCGCTTCGCGGCTTCCAGGCCGGAGATCCAAAGGCGGGCGGCCTCCTTGTTACGCTCGGCCTCCTTGCGGTCATCGCCGGTGGCAGGGGCATCGTCGGGGGTGCCGGGCTTTTCACGGTAGCAGTGGTGGGCCTCATCGTTGATGACGACGATGCCGCCGTTGCGGCCGCCGAAGCCCATCAACTCGTTCATGGCGCGGCTCAGCATCGCGCCCTCGGTTTCAACTGTGACAGGCGCCTCACCGCGGCGGCCCTGCAGCTGGGCACGACCGATTTTGGACACGTCCATCGTCTCCCGCGGCTTGAAGGCGTGGTAGTTGGTGATGACGATCTTGGCGCGGTCCAGGTCCGGCAGCATGTCTGGCGGCACCAGCTCGCGGCTGCGGTAATAGCTATCGGGGTCGTTAGTTTGCAGGACGCGCAGGCGGTCCTTGATGGTGATGCCGGGCGTCACGATCAGGAAGCCGCGGCTATACAGGCTACTGTTGGGGTGACGGACAGCGTTGACGGTCTGCCAGGCGATCAGCATGGCCATGACGGTGGTCTTGCCACTACCGGTGGCCATCTTGAGCGCGATGCGGAACAGGTCGGGGTTCGATTGGTGGTTAGCGGCGGTGATGTGCGCCCAGATGTTGGCGTAAGCTTTTTTGCCGCGGGCGACCTCGGCAAGCCAGATACAGGTCTCGGCGGCCTCGACCTGGCAGAAGAAGGGGCGGACCCCATTGAATTCGTAGCTGCGCCAGGGCTGCTGCAGCCGCTTGGTGGCGGGAGTGACACCCCATTGGTCCGGGTTGGGCAGGGCACGCCAGGCTTCGACGTGGCCGCGGATTTCGTTGATTATGTGTGTGGGTTTTTAGTGATGTTCCGCTTTGGACTGGTCGGCAGCGTCTGGCAGGACAAAGCTTGTTTGTTCAACCTTCTTGCCTCGCTTCTTGGCACGGGGGACGGGGGTGATCAGCTTTGAGCGGCGGCGGCCGTCCACTGCCGGCAGGTCCAGCGGTTGGCCGTCGTCGTCCAGGGCGTGATGGCGGGTGGGGACGCCGTAGGGTGAGTTGAGGATGGGCTGGTCATAGAAGCTCATAGCAAAGATCATCAGCCAAGCGCCTGCGCACCGCCAGGGGGGCAGCTTCCCGCGCAGCATTTCGCCCTATCCATTCTTTTCATAGAACAAATCAACATCTGCTGACTTGCTTTCCCGTCCTGTCCGTCGCCCTGTGGCTGGCCGACTGACCGGCCTCCGGAGACGCAGCCGTTTGTTGACCGATCTCCTGCGCCATGGGGCGCCGCTCATCGCGCAGGACAGCGTGATCATCAGCGTGTGCCTTGCCTTGGTGGTTTGGTCGGTGTGGTCCGGCATCGCGCTGCTGCGGGCGCAACGGAAGCTCGGACGGGCCTTGACCGAGGCGACCCGGCGCATTGAGGCGACCCCGGACTCCATCGCTTTCGCGGCGCAATACGAGGGTGTGTCTAACGCACTGTCCGCCGACACAATCCTGGGCACGTCCTGGCGCGGCTTCCGCGACTGCTTAATCATCCCGCCCAGCGCTGGGCGCCCAGTGATGGCGACGGCGGCGCCCCGCGGTTGGTTCGACCTGGCCGCCTTGTTCCGGGTGGCGGGGGGCGACCTCCGCTACCATGCGGCGCTACCCGGCCTGCTGGTGGGAGCCGGGCTGCTGTTCACGTTCCTCGGCCTTGCTGCGGCACTGTCGTTGGCCGGGGAGGTCGTGGCGGAGGGCGTGGACCAGGTGCAGCGCAATGCCGCCCTGCGCAACCTGCTCGGCGCGGCATCGGTCAAGTTCATCACCTCCCTGGCGGGGATGCTCTGCTCGATCGTCTATGCGCTGTTCCGGAAGGCGCAGCTCCGGAAAGCCGAGGAGAGCTTGGCGGCATTCTTCAGTGCCATTCAGGACAGAATGCCGTTCCGGAGCGCAGCCGCCTTGCAGGCTGAGGGCAATGCCGTGCTGGAGCGGCAGTATGCCGACGTGCAGCGGATCGGCAGCGACTTCTTTGTAAATTTGGGCAGCACTCTGGAGCGCGAGTTTGGCGAAGGCCTGCAGCAGCATATCGCTCCATTGTCCATGGCCATCGACAAGCTGTCCGCCGGGCTGGCGAAGCAGAACGAAGGCGCGATTGAGGCAATGCTGACGACATTCCTTGAGCGGCTTGAGGGTGCTGTTGGAGAAAGCATGCGCGGCACAATGGCCACGCTGGATAGCTTGGGCGAGCGGCTGGACGGATTGCGGGCCGGACTGGACGGCGCAGCGCAGCGTATGGGAATGGCAGCCGAGGAGATGGCGGCCGGCATGGGCCGTGGCGCCGAGGCGGCACTGGGCGGCATCAACGAGCAGGTTGGTGCCCTGGTTGGCGTGTTGCGGGAAGCTGCCGAGGAGGCCCGGCATAGCAACCGCGCCGCTGGCGACGACCTGGCCCGACGGATGAGCGACACCGCAGCCAGCCTGACGGAGGCCGTCACGCTCTTCCAGCGGCGGCTGGAGGATGGTGCCGCCCAGGGCGTCGATCGCTTGGCTGCCCCGATCGAGGCGCTACTGAACGGGCTGCATGACCTATCCGGCGCGCAACGCCAGGCCGGTGCAGAGTCCACCGCGGCGATGTCCGCAACCATCGCCCGGGCTGCGGAGGCCCTGGAAGCGACCGCAGCCAAGATCGCAGAGGTGCTGGGCAGCGGCGCGTCCGATGCGAGCGGCCGGTTGGTCGCCGCGACGGAGTCCATGCGGGATGATCTGCGCGGCGTGCTCGACCAGTTCGGCGCCACCCTGGACAATTCGGGCGCGGCTCTTACTCGCGGTGCGGAAGCCGGTGGAGAGGCGCTGCGGACCGCGTCGGCCGGGTTGGGGCAGGAGTTGACTAGCGCAGCCCAGCGCATGCGGGATGCAGGGGAGGCAGTGGGAGAAGCCCTTCAGGCAGGCGGAGCTGAGGCGCGATCCGGGTTAATGGAGGGTGCGCGCACGCTGGCGCAGGGTAGCGCCGGGGTGGCGGACCGGCTGACGGCGCTGGGTGCTGCAACCGACCGGCTTGCCATACAGATGGACAGCCTGGACCGCGTGGCGAACGCGGCAGCATCGCCCTTGATGGCCAGCGCGTCTGACCTGCGTGCCGCGGGTGAAGCTGCCCGGAGCGCATCGGAGCCGCTGCGAGATGTCGCAAACGAATTGCGCTCATCGGTGGGGGCCTTGATCGGCGCCGCGACAACCATCAAGGCGGCGCAGGTTGCAAGCGAGCAGCTTGCCGTGCGCTTCGGCCATGCGGCAGACCGATTTGGTGGCCTGGACCAGAGCCTTGCAGGCACGCTGACGGGCCTGGGCGATAGCCTCCTTGGATTGCAAAGCCATGTGACTGACTTCGTCAAAGACATGGACTCTGGCCTGTCGCGAAGCGTGGACGGCCTGAGCGCCATAGCGAAAAATCTGGAGGGTTCAGTCGAGGAGTTGCAGGACACCCTGAAAGCGCGCGCGGCGTGAGCGCGGTGCGCGACGATGGTTTGGCCGAAGGGGACGGAGAGGGTTACTTTGCTTCTGTGAGCGACCTGATGGTCGGCGTGCTGTTCGTCTTCCTGCTGATGCTCACTGTGTTTGCGCTGAACTTCCGTGATGACAGTGCTCGGCTGGACGAGTTGATCGCGCGCACCGCCCAAGCGGAGCTTGTTGCAGAACGTGAGAAGCTGGTGGCAGCCCAGGCTGTGCAGGATGCGGAAACCGCTAGGCTGACGGCTGAACGGGAGGCCCAGGCTGCCCTGAGGCTGCGCATGGACAACGAGCTTCTACGGCAGCGGCTGGCACGCGCGGCGGTCGCCCTGCAACGGGAGCTGCGAGACCGCGAGGAAGTGCGGGCGGGCCTTCTGCAACGCCTGGCGCGCGGACTGGAGTCCCGAGGCATACGCTTCGTGCTCGACCAGCGTTCCGGCGTCCTACGGCTGTCTGAGGAGGTGCCTTTTGCGACGAGCCGGAGCGACCTCACGGACCGGACCCGTCATACTCTGCAAGCGTTGGCCGAAGTGCTTGCCAGCACGCTGCCCTGCTTTGCACAGGGCAGCCGGCCGGAGGGGTGCCAGGCTAACGATGCGCCAATCCTTGAGGCCGTTCTTGTCGAGGGCCACACCGACCGGCAGGCTTACACCAACCTGACGCCGGCGCAGTCGCAACAGTTGAACGACCAGCTTTCTACGGCGCGCGCCCTAACGGTGTTCGCGGAGCTGCGCCGGCAGCAGCCGCAGCTTGAACTCCTGCGAAACCCCTCCGACCAACCATTGCTGGGAGTGTCCGGCTATGGTGAACGGCGGCCGTTGCCGGATGCGCTGTCCTTGGCGGAGGCCGACCTGATGCGGAACCGCCGCATCGACTTGCGGTTCGTGCTATCGGCCCGGCTATCGGATGTAGATCGGCGTGGAAGATTGACCCCTCTGCGGGGGTAATCGGCGTCCAAAAGTGACCCCCTGATTTATGGCAAGACGCTGC
>CAXTOB010000373.1:0-6410 GCA_964245505.1 uncultured Acetobacteraceae bacterium
GTGTAGGGCGTGCGCAGGTACACCTTGTCGCCCAGGCGCCAGGCCCGCACGTCGTCGGGCGACACGCCCGTGACCTGGAGCGGCACCGCCTCCGCCGGCGGGGCGCCGTCGAGCATGGCCGTCAGGTAGGACGCCCCAGTCTCGGGCGTGTTCGGCCGGGTGAGGATCGCGACGCGGGCGTTCGGGCCGCGGTCGGCGACGCGGACGTCCACGCGGGCGTCGTAGCGGTCGCGCCCGCCCACCACCATGAAGCTCAGCGGCGCGGGGGCGCCTTGCAGGTTCACCAGGATGCCGCCGCGCGGGATGGAGGAGCGCGGCGCGATCTGCAGCACGTTGCTGCCCTTCACCGGCACTTTCACGTCGAAGCCGACCGCCTGCACGGCCGGCCCCCCGCCGCCACCTGCTGCGGGGTTGCCGGGTCCGCCGTCGCTGGCCGGGTTGCTGTTGGTGTCCCACGCGATGGGCCAGGGTTGGCCGGTGCTGTCCAGGAAGGCGATGGCGGTGGGGTAGCCCTGCACGGCCTGGATGATGCTGGTGGCCCCGCCTGGTCCGAGCGAGGCGTTGACCGAGCGCGTGACTGGGCTGGCGATGGACGGGGCCATGCCTTCCTCGCGCGCGGACTGCACCTCGCGGAACCGGCGGTTCAGCTCGCGGATCATGTCCGGGGTCAGCATCAGCCCGGGCGTGGCCTGCATGCCGCCCCGGAACGCCGAGTCGTCAACGCCAGGCTCGGCAAGGGGCGCTTGGCCGCCCGGCGAGGGGCCGCCTTGTCCAGGAGCACCAAACGTGACCTGGGCCGAGGCCGCCGCGGGCAGGAGCAGGCATGAGGCGAGGAGAAGGTGGCGCATGGCGGGTCCTTAGACGGGAGGGGCGTTGATCTGGTCGATGGCGATGCCGTCGGGGTGGCGTGTCTCAATCGCGCGCACGACCAGCACCGTGACCAGCAGGTGCTGGGATGGCGAGTTGTTCTCGTTCTCGTAGGTGACGAGCAGGGGCAGTTCGATCTTGTAGGTGAGCACGCCGCCGATGACGGCGCGCTCGCGGATCGTGGCCGCCTTCTCGGGCACCGCGGTCGCCACCAGGCGGGCGCTCTTGAGCTTCTCGAAGTTGCCGGTGCGGATGAACGCGGCGCCGAAGCTGTTCCAGCCTCGGATGGTGAAGTGCGCCGCCGCACGGCTGAGCTGGTCGCGGTACTCGCTGAAGTTGACGGTGTAGGCCGCGACGATGGACCGCGTGGTCCAGATCAGCAGGTCGGCCTCCGCCATCACTGGCGCGTCGAGCGGCTGGATCTCGTAGGGCGTGCCCTTGCCGTCCGTGTAGAAGAACTTGGGTTGCGGAGGGTGGTGGCTCATCCAGATGCGGTCGGCCACCAGGCCGACGATGCCGGCCGCGAGGACGGATTGGACGAGGAAGGATCGCCGGAGCAGCGCCTGGCTGAACTCGGGGTCGGAGAGCTTGCGGTCAACCGCCTGGGATTGGTTCTTCATGCCCGCAAGATGCAGGCTGCCTTTGCGAACGAGAGCAGGCTTTACGGAGCGGGCTTAAAAGAGAGTGGGCCGGACTGCGCCGATCCGGGCGGAAGCACGTTCAACCGAAGCGGCAACGGAGGCCGAGCGCTCACATCAGGTCAGCGCTCGGCCCTAGAAGTGGGTGCAGGCGGGGCTGGCCGGCGGCCTGGATGGACAATCTCCTAGTCGTCGTAACCCGACCCGGCCACCGACACCTCGTCCATGCCACCTTCCTTCTCCTTCCGGGTCTTCGACTTGAGGGTGGCCTCGGACGTGCGCGGTCCGTTCTTGGTGCCCCAGAACCAGTTGCCGCCCGATATGCACTTGCGGAGGACGAACTCCTGGCGGGCGAACTCTTCCAGGCGGCGCTTGGGATCGTAGTCCATGGTGAGCTGGTTCCTGCTGCTGTGGCGGGGAGGAAGTTCGATGCGACCGGCCAAGTTGGAGACCTGCTTCGGCCTGCGGTTCAGGTCCTGCGCGATGCCGTCCGCGTGCTGGCCCGCGAACCAGCGCAGCCCGGTTTCCTCGAACTCCTTGACTGTGTACTCGCGGTCCTGGCCGACGCGCAGGGCGACCTTCTTCCGTCCACCGCGGTGCTCGACAGGCACGGGTGGCGCTGGAGGGAACAAGGGAAGCAGCAACTGCTCAGGAGCGGTGCGAGCGAGGGACGCACGGTTCCGGCTTGCCAGGCCAAGCCACTTCGCCTTGTAGCGCACGGAGGCTGGCGTGCGGCCGATCCGCCGGGCGATGCAGGTGGCGAACAGGTTTGTCGGCCAGAGCTGGACGAGTTGCTGGACCTGCTCAGGCGTCCAGGGGTTGCGGCCTGCGGCCTTGCGCTGCGGCTTGTCGGGCGGTGTCGGTAAGCCGAGTGCGACCACTTGCCCGAGCAGCCAGTCCGGCGTGACGCCGAACAGGAAGCAGATCGCCGACAGCCCGTGCCCAGCGACGATCATGCCGCCCAGCGCCAGTCCCAAGGCAGAAACCGACTTGGCTGCATCTCTGGTGCATCCCGCGTGCATGAGATGCCTGGCCATCAACCTGTGCGTGGTGCTGCGCTCACCGATGCTTGACCCCGCGCGACCCTCGCCCATCCTCTTGTTCCCTGTCTGTTCGCCTGCTATTAGCCTCATCCTTGCCACAACAGGATTCGGCGTTTCAAGTGGAAAAGAGTCGCTAAACACGTTGTGCAACCGGAGCGGCGGCGATCTTCCCCTTGGAAGAGGAGATTATGCTGTATCCTCTCCCGTCGCTGGGCTGGCCGTCTTCGGTTTGGCCCGAGACTGGTGCTTTTCCGTAGTGCCGGCCACCTCGAAGAGTGCGGCAACCAGGGATGCAACCGTGGCGCGACCTACCGAGATCGGGCCATGGCGCAGCAGCAAGTCCTGCAACCGAGCGTTGGCGGCTTCGACATAGCGAGCAAGGACGTCCAGGGTGAGGCCGCCATCTTCCGCCACCCCGTAGCCGGTGCCGCACAGCAGAGCATGGGCGTCCACGCCGTAAGCGGCAGCCAGGTTGCTCAGCGAATCCAGGGTGATGTTCTGCTGCCCCCGCTCGACCCCGCCAAGGAACGAGGCTGACACGCCGAGGCGCTGCGCCATCGTTTCCTGGGTCACGTCCAACTCGTGGCGGATGCGGTAGGTGTTCTTGCCAACCATGGCCTTCAGGTCGGGTCCCCGTAGCTCCCCGCCCATGGCGTGCCTGCGCCACCGCTTGGGCTTGGGTTTGGCTTGCTGACCGTGTGCCGGACCGTCACTCATCGGCTTCTCTCCATGCTCCAGTTCAGGATGTCAGCGCCCCGGATGCCGGACTTCTCGACCACACACAACCGAGAGGGATGCGAGCGCCAACCTCAAGCGACACGTCGCCGGCGTTCGCATCAAGGCCGCATAGGCTGCCGTCAACGGCGAGAGAGGCACCGATGCAAATTTTCCTTTTGGTCCATGTGCTCCTGGGGGCAGGCTTCCTAATCGGGCAGCCCGGGACGGCGAGGGCCGACTTCCAGATCAACCCCGGGCAGGTAAGAGGGCAGGCACCGGAGCCGCCGCCGGCCGAGGACACGCTTCCGCTCGCGCCAGAAGCTGGGTTTCCGGTCCGCCGCCCTCCACCGGCACCCCGCTTCCGGGTGGCGCGGGGCTTCGGCCGTTCGGTTTCGCTGGGGTTTGCGGCGCGGCAGATCGTGCCCCCGGCCGTGACGGTGCGCTTCGGTGCCGGCGTGGACCCCGCAAGCACGGTTGACTGGTCAGGGGGCCAATTCTGGAACCGCGTGCTGGCGGCTGCCGTCCAGCCGCTCGGCTTGCGCGTCGTCACCGGGACCAGCTCGGTGCTGATCCTGCGCTGACCGCTGGCGTGGTTCGCAAGGAGGTGCGGCATCCTGCTCCCTGACAAGGAGGGAGAAGGCGATGCCGGACCTGACGGCCGACGCCATCGAGCGCTGGCTCGACACTTATGGTTCAGAGGACGTGGCGAACGTCGGCCAGCGAGGGCCACCGGAGGAGGAGGCCGACGTGCTGCCGTCGGTGGTCGCCTTCGGCGCGACGCTCGATGCCGTCCACGCCAGCGCACCCGCGCCGCTGGAGGCGCTGCTGCTCAGCGACCCGGCCGCGTCGGCGTTGCGCACCGTGATGGCTCACCTTGGCGGCCCGCGGCGCCTGCGCCTGCTGCACTGGCTGGCCGAGTGCGGCTTCGCCGAGACCCACGCCCTGCTGGGGCGCCTGACCGAACCCGATCCCTCCGGCGCCGGCCCGTTCCTCGACGCTTGGATCGCGGACCTGCACCGGCGCCAGGTTCTGGAGCGCCTGTTCAGTCCCGACCGCATCGCCACCCTGCTCGCCGCCTGCAAGGCGGCCGACAACCAGGAGAAGTCCACGTGACCCGCACTGCATCACGCCACACCCTGCTCGCCGCGGCGGCGATCGCCGCCTGCCTTCCGCTCGCCGCCCGCGCCGACGACGACACGGGATGCGCCGTCCTGGCCCAGGCCGCCGCCTCGGCCGTGTCGGCGCGCATCCAGGCCGACGACCAGACCATCAAGCAGCCCAGGAGCGTCACCACGCTGTCCTGCCTCGACAACTTCTTCAACGGCGTCGGGCTGAACGTGCTGACCAACCTGCTCGACCCGACCTCGCTGCTCAGCTCGGTCGAGGGCAAGATCTGCGCTGCGGCCACCAGCGCCTGGCAGAACGCCATCGGCTCCGCGCAGTGCGGCATCACCATCACCGGCTTCAACGTCGGCTTCGGTGGCCTGGGGGGTGGCTCCTTCTGCCCCAAGCTCAGCTTCGGCGGCGGCGGGGCGGCGATCGGCAGCATCGGCACCAGCCTGGGCGGCGGCAGCAACATGAGCGGCCTCTACCTGTCCGGCTCCGGCCTCGCGCCCACCGGCTACGGCAGCGCCATGCCCAGCGGCGTCAACTACTAGGAGCGGCCCCGTGCGCAAGTCCCTGCTCGCCACCTCCACCGCCGCCGGCATCGTGCTCGGCGGCGTGCTGTTCAACGCCGCCCCGGCCTTCGCGGAGTGGCCGACCTTCGACGCCATCACGCACTTCCTGCTGGACCAGGCGCAGAAGGCAATTACCAACTCGATTACGAAATTGGAAGACAAGTTCACCAACATCGGCAACCTGCTCAGCGACAAGCTGACGGACGGCTTCACCCAGACCGCCAACTACGCCAAGGCCCAGGTCGGGGCCTACCAGCAGATCGCTGACGCTTCCAACATCGCCATGTCCACCTACCAGCGCGACCTGCGCAACGCGGGGCTCCGGGACGAGCACACCCTGTCCCCGCAAGCCTGCGTTGCGCTCAACATGGGGCAGGCGATCACGGTGTCGGCCGGGCAGTCCTGGCGGGTCCGCACCGCCATCGGCCAGGTCACGGACCGCCGCGGCGAGGCCGGTCCCGGCACGCCGGCCTACGCCGGCCAGGGCCAGGCGGCCGCGGCCATCACTCAGCTGCACCTGTCCCGCTACTGCTCGCAGAACGAGGCCAACGCGGGCCTGTGCACGGTCAACGCGGCCCGGGAGAACCTCGACCAGCGCGCGTCGAGCCTGATGGGCGTGCCGGCCTATGCCGGCCAGGACGGCGTGAACGCCGCCAATGACTATGCGACCAACCTGGTGCAGCCGATCGTGCCCGCCGCGTCGCGCGGCGACGCCCTCACCTCCGTTGCCGGCCAGGACGCCGAGGCCCGCCGCCGCGGCTACAACGCGAAGATGTCGCTGGCGCGGGACGTGGTGAACGACGTCATCGCCTCGCGCACCGAGTCCGTCACGCTGACCGCCGAGCAGAAGCAGCAGCAGGCCGACCAGGGGCTGACGCAGACCGAGAAGTCGTCCTGGTTCGGGGCGCTGGAGTTGGACGTCAACCGGCGCGCGGGCAACGTCGCCTATGCCGCCGCCCTGCAAGGGATGCCGCCGGCCAGCGTGCAGCGCGAGATCGCGAGCGAGCTGGCGCAGACCAACACCCTCCTGCTCGCCAACCTTAAGGTGGCGCAGCAGAACGCCGCCCTCAACGCCGCCCTGCTGGCGACGGCGGCCGAGGCTGAGCGCAAGCCCGCCTCTTCCATGCCCAGCCCGCAGATAGCCTCGCAGTAGGCGGACAGACGAAAGGAAGCGATTATGTCTGACACCGTCGCCGTGCAACGCGACAGCGCGCCTGCCACCCCGAGCAAGACCGCGGACCCGGCCAAGCCGGACACGCCCAAGGAGGGCGAGCAGCCCAAGGTCGAACGCGACCCGCTGCTCGACCTGGTGCAACGCCTGCAGGTCGCGGGCGGCGTGCTGGGCAATCGGGACGCGGGCCTCGTCCGGGTGATTAACCGCATCGCGCAGCAAGCGGCCGAGCCAGAGCGGGCCGAGCAGCCCTTGTTCCGGACCCATGTCGCCTATGCGTTGCAGGACATGGAAA
>CAXTOB010000374.1:0-6391 GCA_964245505.1 uncultured Acetobacteraceae bacterium
GCGTCCGGACGTCACCGGCTCGAGGATCGCGGCGTGGCTGGGCCATTACGACTTCTTTGCCGCCAGTGCCGATGATGCCTTCCGCAGCAAGCTGATGGGACGGCTGGTCGGCGACGCCCGGATGCTGGCTGCGTCGCTGCCTGGGGAGGAGATGGACGCCCGGGCGCTGACGGCACTCAAGGGCCTGGTCGCGGCGGCGGTGGCGCTGCCGGATCATGCGGTGTTCTTGACACGCGCCCAGCGCTACCTGCCGCAGGAGATCGCGCGCCAGGTGCTGCCGGACGGCTGCCATGCCGAGCGCAGCCCGGCGGCGCAGCTTGCGGCGTTGCAGGACCTGATCGAAATGCGCGCCCTGATGCAGTCGTCGCAAATCCAGCCGCCGGCGGCGCTGTCAGCGGCCATCGAGCGGATGGCTCCGGCTTTGCGCGCGATGCGTCATGGCGATGGCGGGCTGGCGTTGTTCAACGGCGCCAAGGAGGAGCAGGGCGCGCTGGTGGAACTGGTGCTGACGCAGGCCGGGCGCAGCGGACGCGCGCCGGCCGGGCTTACGGAGGGCGGGTTCCACCGTCTGCAGGCGGGTCGCAGCGTGCTGGTGGTGGATTGCGGCGCGCCGCCGCCGCCGGGGCTGGACCGCACGGCCCATGCCGGCACTCTGTCCATGGAGCTGTCGGTCGGCAAGGAGCGGCTTGTCGTTAACTGCGGCGCGGCGCCTTTGAGCAGCCCGGCCTGGCGCGACGCCGCCCGCGCCAGCGCCGCGCATTCCACCCTGGTGATCGCCGACACCAACTCGTCCGAGCTGAAGCCTGAAGGGCTGGGCCGCCATCCCGGCCAGGTGGATGTGCAGCGGCAGGAGGCCAACGGTGCGCACTGGCTGGAGGCGAGCCACGATGGTTATCAGGCGCCGTTCAAGGCGCTGCACCGCAGACGGTTGTATATGGCTGAAAGCGGCGACGACGTGCGTGGGGAGGATGCGGTGGAGGGTCCGGAGCCTCGGGCTTATGCCGTGCGATTCCACCTGCACCCTGGAGTCGCGGCAACGCCGCAGGGGGATGGCGAGAGCATCATGCTGCGCCTGCCCAGCGGCGGTACTTGGCGGTTCCGGGCAGAGGGCGCGAAGGTTTCGCTGGAGGAGAGCATCTATCTAGGCGGCACCGAGCCGCAGCCGAGCCAGCAGGTCGTGCTGACCGGACAGGCGGACGGTGTACAGCAGGCGAAGTGGGCGATCACCAAGGTCGGGTAGAGTGGGACTGCCTTGCTTGCTTTGCCGCCGGGAAAGGGCCGGGGTGAGACGGCGGACGCGCACGGTCTTATCCTCGGTATCGCAAAAAGGGGTTCAATCGTGCGAACCGGCCTCGATGCCGCAAACCTGCGGCGGGCGCATGCCCAGGTCGAGAGTGGGACTACGCGGGGGCAAGATTGTGCTGGAAGGGTTTGGCGCCGCTGCTTGATGCCGTCCGGTCCGCCCTTGCATGACACTCCTGCGATGCCGGCGTTGCAAGCCCGAACCCGGCGGTCTGCGCGTGCGTTGCCTCGCCGGCCCGGGTAGCACGCCCGGTATCGGAGCAGCGCAATGAAGACGATGAATGACTTGTTCCTGCATTTCCTGCAGGACATCTATTACGCCGAGAAGGCGTTTGCGAAGACTTCCGGCAAGATCATGAAGTCCGTCCAGAACGAGGACGTGCGCCAGATCCTCAAGAAGGCGAAAGACAACGCTCACGAGCCGATCGAGGCGATGGACCGGGTGTTCGAGGCGGTCGGCAAGCGCCCGCGCGGCAAGACATGCGAGGCGATGAACGGCCTGCTGGCCGAGTGCCAGGAGGCAATCGAGGAGGGTGAGACTGGCCCGGTGCTGGACGCCGCGCTGATTGCCTGCCTGCAGGGCATTAAGACCTACGAGGTTACCCGCTATGGCTCCCTGTTGGCGTTTGCCCGGCAGATGGGGTTGGACAGCGCCATTAAGGATTTGGAAACGTTGCGTGACGCAGCGCGTAACGACGACCAGGCGTTGAGCAAGATCGCCGAAAGTAGCAGCAACGTTGCGGCGTCGGAAGAGGAAGGCGAGGACGACGAAAAGGCGGAGCCGGAAGAGAACGAGGAGCCAGGCGAGCCGGACAGCGAGGGCAAGCCTGAGACCGTCAAGAAACCGGCTGCCAAGCGCGGTAAGCGCTGATATGCAAAATCCCGCGGCCGGTAGTGGTATGCCGGCCGCGGGGTGGACGGATCGGCTGATTGGGTTTTCAGGGACTTCTGGTGAAGTTCGGGTGAACCGGTTCTACTTTTGCAGCGCCTCTGCGCCCTGTTCGTGCCTAGCGTCCATGGCAGCGAACCTTTGTAGGAACGCCTTGATGTTGGGGTCGCTGGTGGCGGCTGCCTCGTCCTGGGCGGCCTTGCGGTCTTCATCGTTGATCCGGATCGCCTCCAAGATAAACGAACGGTCTAAGGTGCTTCCGCCTTGCAGGTTCATGCCATTCAGCTTGGTACGGTCGTCGGCAGTCATCTCTGTGGGAAGGGTCACACCCTTTGACGTGGCAAGCTGCTGCAGCGCGGCATTGTATTCCGAGTGGTCCCGGGTCAGCATGGCTGCATATGCTTTGATGTCGTCACGAGACGAGCGTTGCTGTGCCAGGGCAGCGATCGAAATCTCATAGAAGCTGCCTGTAGCGTCCTGGACTATGAAGTGCCGGTCGAATTCGCTGATCCCCGCGGACGATGGGCTGGTCGGCATTGCAGACTGGGCTGACGCCGGCAAAGCTGCGCCTGTTAGGCTTAAGGCCAGGATGGCGGCGTTCAGGTTACGAGACATAGTTGACCTCAATCTGCGTGATGCAGGCCGGGCAACGCCGGCTTTCTGGGCCGGTTTCAACACGGCGGCGCGACGGGGTTACTGTCACGGCACGTTGACGACCTCAATCTGAACCGCGCTGTAGTAGGCGGCGACATCCGCCATTTGCGTGTCGGACAGCGTTTTTGCGATGACCGACATCTGTTCATGCCTGTGCAGATCACGAGCGACTTGCCGCCTTTGGGCCATCCTGCGCTTGGCCATTCTGCGCCTGCGCTGCCTGGCGCTGGCCCGTCGCGTGATCCGGTGGCACCTGCGTCGGAGCGGATTGAGATCGCGTTGCCGGACGGCACCTGCATCCGGGTGGGCGGGGACGTCGGCCTGGTAGCGCTGCGCCGTGTGATGGCGGTGGTGCGGCGGTGATCCCGCTGCCCTCCGGTGTGCGGGTGTGGCTGGCGAATGGGCACACGGACATGCGCAGAGGGATGAATGGCCTTGCTTTGCAGGTCCAGCAAGCGCTGGGACGTGATCCGTACGGGGGCGACCTTTACATTTTTCGGGGTCGCCGCGGCGACCTGGTGAAATGTCTCTGGCACGACGAAACCGGCATGTCGCTGTATGTGAAACGGCTGGAACGGGGCCGGTTCGTATGGCCGCAGGCCAGGGACGGTGTTGTTTCGCCCACCCCAGCTACCCTTGCGATGCTGCTGGAAGGGATCGACTGGAGAGCCCCGCAGCGGAGCTGGCGGCCAGAGATGGCGGGCTGACGGGCTGGCGCACAAAGGGGGTACACAGCCAGGGCTGGGTGTGGTTGACTCTCCTGCGTGACGCCCGCCACTACCCCTGTTTCGGATGACATCGAGGCTCTGCGCGCCGCCCTGGCCGCTGCGCTTCTGGCATGTCGCGAGGCGGAAGCGCGCGCGTCGGGGGCCGAGGCGATGGTGGCCCACCTCAAGCTGCTGATCGCCAAGCTGCGGCATGAGCAGTTCGGCGCCTCGTCCGAGCGCGGGCGCAAGCTGCTGGACCATCGCGAAGCGATCCCCCGGAGGGAGATGGCGCGAAGCGGCATCAAGGTTGGAGCTGCAGCTCGAGGAGGTGCAGGCCGCGGTCGCCGAGGACGAGGCAGCGCTGGATCCCGAGATGGAGGGACTGCCGGCCCGCAAGCCGATCCGCCGCAGGCCGGTGCGCGGGCCGTTGCCGGCGCACTTGCCGCGCGAGCGGGGGTCATCCCCGGCCCAACCTCCTGCCCGTGCTGCCAGGGCAAGCTGTCCAAGTTCGGCGAGGACGTGACCGAAACCCTGGAGGTGGTGCCCCGGCACTGGAAGGTGGTCCAGACCGTGCGCGAGCGCATGGCGTGCCGGGCGTGCGACACCGTCAGCCAGCCGCCGGCGCCATTCCACCCCATTGCACGCGGGCGCGCCCGGCCCGAGCTGCTGGCCACCATCGGGGAAGCTAAGTTCGGCCAGCACTTGCCGCTGAACCGGCAGAGCGAGACCTTTGCCCGCGAGGGTATCGAGCTGGACGTGTCCACGATGGCCGATTGGGTCGGCGCCTGCACCGCGACGCTTGCGCCGCTGACCGCGCTGATCGAGGCGCACGTGATGGCGGCCGGGCGCATCCATGGCGACGACACCACCGTGCCGGTGCTGGCCAAAGGCAAGACGAGCACCGGGCGCTTGTGGACCTACGTGCGCGACGACCGGCCGTTCGGCGGGCCGGCGCCGCCGGCCGCGGTGTTCCACTACTCGCCGGACCGCCGGGGCGAGCACCCCAACAAGCACCTGGCCGGCTACGCCGGCATCCTGCAAGCCGACGCTTATGCCGGCAACTCGTGCGGGCGGGCATCGAGACACCGCTGCCGGTGACGGTGCTGTTCACCAGCGACGAGGAGGTAGGCTTACCCTCGACCCGCGACCTGATCGAGGCCGAGGCCGAGGCATCCCGCCATGCGGCCGTGCTGGTGCCGGAGCCCGGCGGTCCGGGGCACGAGGTCACGACCGGGCGTTACGCCATCGCGCGCTTTGCGATCGAGACGACGGGGCGGCCAAGCCATGCCGGCGCCCAGCTGTCGGAAGGGCGTTCCGCCATCCGCGCGATGACCCAGCGGATCATCGAGATCGAGGACATGACGACGGAGGACTGCACGTTCAGCGTCGGCGTGATCCGAGGCGGGGAGTGGGTGAACTGCGTCGCGTCCACTTGCACGGCGCAGGTGCTGAGCATGGCCAAGCGGCAGACCGACCTGGATCGCGGGGTGGAGCGGATGCTGGCGCTCGCAGGACACGGCAATGACGTGCGGTTCGAGGTGACGCGCACCGTGACCCGGCCGGTGTGGGAGCCGGATGTGCGGACGCTTGCGCTGTATGCCCAGGCGGAGGCACTTGCAAAGCCGATCGGCATTCCCTTGCCGCATCGAAGCGCAGGCGGCGTTGACAGGCGGTTCGGACGGCAACTTCACAGGGGCGTTGGGGCTGCCGACCCTGGATGGGCTAGGGGTGCTCGGGGCTGGCGGGCATACGCTGGAGGAGCACCTGCTGGTGGACAGCCTAGTCCCACGGGGACGGCTGCTGGCGGGCCTGCTCGTGACCTTTACGAGTTCGTAGCCGCCGCTGGGGCCGGTGCCGACGCGGGTCTACATGCGTCTGCAGCGCAACGGAGATGCATCATAGGCCGATCGTCAGCCGGGTAGGTGCTGGATGTGGACAGCATCTGCCGGCACCGCCCCTCGCAGCACGGGCAGCAGGTGCTCATGGTGGCTGAGCAGGATCACCTGGGCCGTCCGGCTCAGATCCAGCAGTGCCCGGAAGGCAGCAGCGGCGCGGGCGTCGTCGAAGCTTTGCAGGACGTCGTCGCCGAGGAAAGGCAGCACTACGCCGGCCGTCGCCTGGTCCTCGATTGCCACCAGCCGCAGCGCCAGGAAAAGCACGTCCCGCGTGCCTTCGGACAGCCCATCAACGCCCGTTTCCTCTTCGGGGAAGCTGCGTGAGCGCAGGATGAGGCGCGCCGTGCCGCGCTCGTCCTCCTGGGACGCGACGCCGGTGTAGGCGCCGTTGGTCAGCGTCGAGAAGGCCGCCCCAATCCGCCGCAGCAGCCGGTCGTCCGCCCCCTCCTGCACCGTGTCCAGCGCCGTCTCCAGCAGCCCGGCCGCTACCTGCATCAGCAAGGCGTCCTGCAGCGTCTGCCCGATCTGTCCGGCCGCCGCAGCCTCCTCGGCCGCTGCCCGCAGCGCCGCGTCGTCGTCCGCGGCCTGGCGCATCTCAAGTTCCAGCCGCGTGACGACCGCCACGGCCTCCTGGGCCTCGTTGGCGTGGCGCTCCCGCGCTGTCCCTGCCTCGGCGAGTGCCGTTTCCAATGCCTCCGCCGGAACCGCGTCCGCTTCCGCCTGCAGGTCGTTAAGAGAAAGGCCATCGCCGCCGACTAGAAGTTCGTGCTCGGCCGAAGTCCGCAGGCCCTCCTGCCGCGCCCGTTCGGCGCCGAGAATGATGCGCGTCTCCGCGTCCTCCGGCGTCGCCGCCCCGGCAGCGGCGAGCACCGCCTGCAACTCTGCTTCCGCCCCGGCCAGCGCCGCCTCGCCCTCCCGCAGCGCAGCCGCATCCCGCTCATACC
>CAXTOB010000375.1:0-6378 GCA_964245505.1 uncultured Acetobacteraceae bacterium
GAACGGGCACCGGCTGCCCGCCATCATGATCACCGGCCGCGGCGACGTGCCGACTGCCGTGCGCGCCATGAAGGCCGGCGCGCTGGACTTCATCGAAAAGCCGGTCGGCGCGCCGGAGCTGCTCGAAGGCGTCGCCCGCGCGCTCGACCGGTCGCGGGACACCGCGGCGCGGTTCGTGCGGCAAACCGCCGCGGCGGACAGCGTCGCACAACTGACGCGCCGACAGCGCGAAGTGATGGCGATGATGATCGAAGGCCAGCCCAACAAGAACATCGCCGCCGACCTCGGCATCAGCCAGCGTACCGTTGAAACCCACCGCTCCACGATCCTATGCAAGATGGGTGTCAGGTCGCTCCCCGCACTCGCCAGGCTGGCACTGGCCGCAGAACCGTTTGAAACGCCCGTCAAGTAGAGGGCTTGACACCAAATGGAGAAGCAAGCTCGGCTCAGTTCAGTGCGTACAATAGCGAATCAGGTTTGCTGACCAGGAGCTGACCAGGAATGGATGACCCAGTGGGTGCATCCGTTCCTTCCGCCCAGGTCCTGTGGAGCACGGTGGCCAGCTTACGCGCCAGCGCCACCTTCGCCCGCCATATCCAGCCTCCTCACCGCCGCCGGTTCGCCCACGGGCACCGCGCTGTCCGCGACACTTCATCCCGCAGTTGGCATGGTGACGCTGTGTCCACGTCCACCGCGTGACGCCCCACGCCGTCTTTGATCTGCCGCCGCCCGCCGCTGGTCAACTTGACGCTGTCCCGCTGGTTTTGCGGCCGACTGATCTGGGGAAGCTCCGTACTTTCCGACCCTGCCGCGTTTGCACATGACGCTGCTAATTTTCGACGTGAACCGTTGACGTGCTAGCTACAAGGGACTGGTCCTTGCCCACGGCATGAAGGCGGGTGCAGGTCATAGCCGGAGACCGCCGTTGCGATTTACGAGCTTCCAAACCAATGCGGCAGGCGCGGTCACCTCCCAGCTTGCATGGAGCAGCCTGCGCGGTAGGGCCAAAGCCGCATCCTGCAACGCCATGGCGGAAACTTTGACCAAAGTCACGAGGTTCCGTCCGGCCGCCCTGGTGGGTCCAGCGAGTCATGCGCCCTGGTTGTCCGTGTGGCATGGTCGCACCGCTACCGAAGTACCGGTCCACCCAGAGCCGTGCAGGCACAGCGGCAACGCAGGCATCGAAACCGGCAACGGCCCTGCCGCGCCACTTGGCGCAGTCCGATGACCGAGGCGGCGCAAGCTGCAGGCAGCCCATGGCTGCCTTTGCCCGGCTTCATGCCGGATGCCGTGGCGTTCGCGTCCCGCTTCGCCTGCGCGCTGCTGCTGGCCTATTTCATGACGTTCTTGTTGCAGCTTGACACTGCCTCCAGCGCCGGAGTGTGCGTTGCGGTGGTGATGCAGCCCGCGCCGGGCATGACGATGAGCAAGGCGTTCTACCGCATCATCGGAACCGTCGTGGGCGGGGTGGTTGCGATTGTCCTCGTTGGCGCCTTTCCCCAGGACCGGACCATGCTGCTAGCTGGTTTCGCGCTGTGGATGGGCGTTTGCTCTTATGCGGCGACGGTGCTGCGGGACTTCCGTTCGTATGCTGCAGCCCTGTCCGGCTACACTGTCGCCGTCACCGACGTCATCGGGATTGACGCCCCGAACGGCGCTATGCTCGGCACGCTCAACCGCGTTGCGGCAATCCTGGTCGGCATCGCTTGCGTGGCGCTGGTGAACTCGGTGTTCGCCTTAGAAACCGATCAGCAGAAGCTGGAAGCTGGGCTTAGGGGCCAGTTGGACGTCCAGCGGCGCACCGCACAGGATGCGCTTGCAGGCCGGAAAGCGCTTGCGGACGATGCCTACCTGCAGCAGGCCGCCGACATCCTCGCGCTGCAAACTCAAGCAACCTACGCCAGCGCGGAATTCGGTGACGGGCGGAGGCGGAACCATGCCGCGGAAGCGGTAATCGCAGCCTTGCTCGACATGCTGGCCGCAAGCCGGGCCATCTGTCGCCTCTGGCCCTCGGACAAGCTCTCACCGGCAACTTGCGGCTACTTCGATGCCGTATCGGAAGCGATCCGTTCAGACGGGCCGCCGCCTTCTGGGAAGTTTCCCACGGGGCCGCTCGACGTCATGCTGGTCGAGCGGGCGTCCAGGCTTGCAAGCGAACACCGGCACGTCCAGGCGTGGCTTGCGCCGGTCGCGGCCGGCGCAAGCGGCCCGGCGCTGCAAAGCGTCCGTTTGGACAGGGATCCCGACTGCGTCGCCGCGCTGCGGAACGCGGTCCGGGCGATGATCGCCGTAAGCCTGGCATCGGTGTTCTGCGTGCTGGGCGGGGTCAGCAACGTCGGCCTCCTCCTTGTGTACGTGGCGGCGCTCACGACGCTTCTGGCCACCCAGCCCAACCCGTCGAAAGCTGTGAGCGGCTTCATGGTGGCGCTGCCCGTCGCGGCGCTCCTGGCAGGGACCGTCAACTTCCTGGTCTTGCCGCTTGCGTCCGGCTTCGTGCCGTTCGCGCTGGCCGTGGCCGCCGCCGCGTTCGTTGTTGCGCTGATGTTCCGCAACAAGGTTACGATGAAGATCGGTCCGTCGCCCATGATCGTTCTCACCCTGCTGCTCGGACCATCCAACGTGGAAACCTTCGACCTGTCTTCCTTCCTGAACGAGGAGCTGAACGTCGGTCTCGCCATCGGCTTCTCGTTCACCGCCTTCTGCCTCGTTTTGCCCGTGCGGCCTGGGCAGCGGCTGTTCCGGGCGGCGGACAAGGTTGCGTGGTCGCTCCGCCGCACGCTGCGGCGGGGCGGTTCGGCCAACCGAGACGGATCGCTGCCGCCGTCCTTCGACCGGCTGACGCAGGCGCTGCTGTGGATCAACGCGCGCCCGGCCAAGCGTCCCGTCCTGATAAGCCGGCTGTGCGACTTCGCAGCCCTTGAGGCGTCGTTGCGCCGCGCGTGGTCAGGGCTGCGCGATGCGGAACTGGACAACGTTGGGTTCTCGGAAGCAATCCGCATGGCGCGTGCAGGGCTGATGAGCGGAGAACCGGACAGGCTGGAGCAGGCTGCCTTGGGATTGCTGGCCATTCAGGCGCCGGGTGAGGCGTCGAGCGCTTCCGTGCTGCGGGCGGTCTCGGGCCTGTACGAGTCCAAGCTGCTGCTGGAGCAGCAGCGCCGTGCGCTGCTCAGATACGGCGTGCTGGGCAGTTGAGGGCATGTGGCGCGAAACCACCCTGTTCGGCATCTACATGTCGCCGCTGATCGTTTACATGCTTGCAGCCGGCCTGGTGTTCGCGCCGATCCGGTTCGCGATGGGAAGGCTGCGGGCGTTTCGCTGGACGTGGAACCCAACCCTGACCGCCGGGGGCATCTACCTCTGCATCCTCGGCGTGCTCGTGGTTTGGTTCTAAGGTAGCGCGAAGGGTTCCAAGCACAGATGTTCCGCAAGTCGCATGCGCTGGTCCGCTACGCCGTCACCCTCATCATCCTGGCCGGGGCGGTGGTGGCCGGAGCCTTGATCTGGCGCCACTACTTCACCAGCCCATGGACCCGCGACGGCCAGGTTCTGGCCTATGTCGTCAACCAGGCTCCGGAGGTGTCGGGCCGCGTCGTGGCGCTGCACGTGCGGGACAACCAGCGCGTCCGGCGCGGCGAGGTGCTGTACGAGATTGACCCGACCGACTACCTGGTGAACGTCGCCAACGCCCAGGCGAACCTCAACAGCACGCTGAGCGACATGCAGAACAAGCAGGTGCAGTCCACCCGCCGAGCCGACCTGACGACGCTGTCCACGTCGCAGGAGGAGAAGGGGACGTACAGGAACACGGCAAGCATGGCCGCCTCCTCCTATGGCGCCGCCGTCGCGCAACTGAGCCAGGCGAAGGTCAACCTTGAGCGCACCAAGGTGCTGTCACCGGTCAACGGCTACATCACTAACCTGCAACTGCAACGCGGCGACTACGCGACCACGGGCACGCGCAACCTTTCGGTGCTGGACAGCGACAGCTTCTGGATCGTCGGCTACTTTGAGGAAACCAAGCTCGCCAGCATCCATGTCGGGGACAAGGCCGTCGCCGCGCTGATGGGCTACCGCGACCCGGTGACCGGCCACGTCGAGAGCATAGCGCGGGGCATCAACACGCCGAACACCCAGCCCGGCTCGCTCGGCCTGGCCTCGGTGGACCCGGTCTTTACCTGGGTCAGGCTGGCCCAGCGCATCCCGGTCCGCATCCAGATTGACCTCGTGCCGGACACCGTTACCATCGCCCTCGGGATGACCGCGACGGTGACGATAGGCCCGGAGAGCGGCCCCGGGTCACCCAACGGCCTGATCTCCCGCCTGCTCACCCAAGTCGGGGGCTGACCAGGGCAGGAGTTGCCGCCAGCGCCGGTTGCAGGCGCCGCGCAAAGCCGCAAGCTTCAGATGGTCGGCGTCGCTTTTCCAGAAACGGTGTCGCGCCAAAGGAAGCCGTGCCGCGCAGGCCGGTGCCAGATGCTCGCCTTGGCCAGACAGGAGGCGCCGGCGTGCCGCAGGCCCGCAATGGCGTTGATGACTGCACAAGCGTCGCGACTGCTGCCCCCAGTTTGGCCGGGCAACACGACACGGAATTGGCCATCAGGCCGAGACGGAGATCGCAGTGGCGAAGCGGAGCATTCCACGTGCCTGGGCGTTCATGCCGCACACTTCCACGCCGACGGCCGCTAGCACCGTTCATGACCGGGCGTGGCGTCCCTTGTCTGCAAAGCGAGGGTTGCCATGGATATCGTTCTGGAACGCCGTGACACGGCGCCGGACTGGATTCACTCGTTGTTGTGGGAAATGGGAAGCCTCCAATTCGGGCCAGGCTTCGACCACTTCCTGCACGACGCCGAGCTGACGTTCGGCGTCAGGAGCGTCAGGGGCATCAAGGCGATCACCGGCTTCTTCACGGACGCAGCCACCCCTTTGAACATCGAGCACAAGCTGGAGGAGTTCTGGGAAGGCGGCCAGTTGAAGATGTTGAGGGGAGAGGCCCTTATGGCAAAGAGGGCCGATCCCGTCCATGTCATCAGGCCGCCATTCGTCCATTTCATCCACCTGCGGGACGTAAGCTCCAACATGATCTCGAAGCTGGCGGTCATCCTGGGGCCGGTCGGGATGGATGGCTCAGGCTGACTCGGTGCCGTCCGCGCAAGCCTATTTTTCTTTCGCGCCACCGGGGGAGGGCCGGGCGCCCGCTGCCAGCGGGCGGGTGTCCCGAAGGGACAACAGGAGAGCCAGGACTTGCAGGGCCATGGGGGCGAGGACGGCACGGGTGCCGAAGCGCATGGTCAGCACGGCCCCAAGGAGCGCCCCGGCCGCGAAACCCGCGCAGATCGTCCCGAACACCTTCGCCTTGCGCCGGGCCGCTGGGTCATGATTCGGGAACACCCCGGCGTAGAACGCCTCGGCGGCAGAGCGCGCGTTCCCGGTGGTGACGACGGACGCATAGGACCATTCCCCCACGCGCTCAAAGCTGGAGTTCTGCATCGCCGCGACGAACGCAATGGCCACCACGACGGCCATGTCCGGAACGGCCGCGGGCAGGGCGGCGACGCTTGCCAGGGCCGCAATCTCGAAGCACAGGCTGATCACGGGCGCGCCCGGCCATCCCCGCGCTACGCCGCGCCGGCGCAGCCACTGCGCGGCAAGGACGCCGGCAAAGAAGGCCAGGACCGGCGGGACGTAGCGCACCGCCTGCGGCCACTGGCCCCCGGCGGCGTACACCCCGGGCAGGATGATGTCGCCGGATATGGCATTGGTGAACACGTGCCCGTGGACAAGCCAGGCGTAGGATTCAAGGAACCCGCCCCCGGCGATAAGCAGCGTGGCGACGGGAAGCGTGTTTGCCGCCGGGGGCGTCAAGGTCCGGGGCGGCCGTGCGCGCTGCACCGTTCTGCCGCCCGTTTGCGCCGGGTCAGCTGGTGGCCAGGAACGGCTGCAGCGCGGCCAGGAGCGTGTCCGGTGCTTCCTCAGGGATCAGGTGGCCGCAGGGCAGCGCCTGCCCCTGCACGTCAGCCGCTTCCAGCTTCCACAGCGCGATCACATCGAACATCTTGCCGACCGTCCCTTTGGCGCCCCAGAGGGCCAGTAGCGGCTGCTGCAGCTTGCGCCCCTGGTCGGACGCCATGACCTGGTTGTCTATCGTGACCTCGGCCCGGTAGTCCTCGCACACCGCATGGACGCAGGCCGGCTCGCGATAGCAGCGGAGGTACTCGGCGAACGCCTCCGCCGTGACTGCGCCAGGCGTGTCGCACTGTGCGTCCAAGTGCGCCTTGAGGTAGGCTTCTGGCTCCGCGTTGATCATCGTCTCCGGCAACGGAGCGGCCTGGACGTGGAAGAACCACCAGAAGTACTTGGTCGCGAACTCCTCGTTGG
>CAXTOB010000376.1:0-6349 GCA_964245505.1 uncultured Acetobacteraceae bacterium
ATCCACCTGCCCGTCCCCCAGCGAGCGGAACCGCCCAGCCCGGTTCACCCAGGGCTGGAACCCGGAGTAAACCCCCTGCCGCCCGCTCGGGTTGAACTCCGCATCCTTCACGTGGAACATCCGGATGCGCTGATGATAAATGTCAATAAACTGCAAGTAATCGAGCTGCTGCAATAAGAAGTGGCTCGGGTCATACAGGATATTGGCGCGCGGGTGATTGCCGACCCGCTCCAGGAACATCTCGTAGGTGATGCCGTCGTGCAGGTCCTCGCCCGGATGTATCTCGTAGCAGACGTCCACCCCCGCCGCATCGAACGCGTCCAAAATCGGCCGCCACCGAAGCGCCAGCTCATCGAACGCCGTCTCAACCAGCCCGGCCGGCCGCTGCGGCCACGGATAAACGAACGGCCACGCCAACCCGCCCGAAAAGGTGACATGCGCCGTCAGCCCCAAGTTGCGCGACGCCCGCGCCGCCATCATGAGCTGCTCGACCGCCCACTCCTGCCGCGCCTTAGAATTGCCCCGCACCGCTGGGGCAGCAAATCCGTCGAACGCCGTGTCATAAGCCGGATGCACGGCAACAAGCTGCCCCTGCAAATGGGTTGAAAGCTCCGTCAGCTCCACCCCCGCCTCAGCCAGGACGCCCTTCACCTCGTCGCAGTACGTGCTGCTCTCGGCAGCCCGGGCCAGGTCGAACAGCCGGGCATCCCAGGACGGGATCTGCACCCCCTTATACCCATGCCCGGCCGCCCACTTGGCAATCCCAGCCAAGCCATTGAACGGCGCCGCATCCCCCGCGAACTGCGCGAGGAAAATGGCCGGTCCCTTGATGGTCTTCATATCGGATGCGTCCCCCAAGTGCTTCTTCTACGGATGCTGCTTTACGGATTGGCGACGAACGGCCCACCACGGCACTGCTTCAGGTAATTCAGCGCATGGACCTGCCCGGTCATCTCCAGATCATCGCGGTAAACCGGGTCATGCCACCCCTCGATATCAATCGAGCCGTCGTAGCCGCCCAGCCGCAACTCACTGATGACATCCGTCCAATTCGTATCTCCGAACCCCGGCGTCCGGTGGAACGCGAACGGCACCTTGCCGAATATCCCGTGCTTGCGCACGACATCCCAGCGAACCGTCGCGTCCTTGCCATGCACATGAAAAATCTTCGGCATCCAATCCAGCAGCTGCGGCATCGGCTCGATCAAATAGAACAGCTGGTGGCAAGGCTCCCATTCCAGCCCGATGTTCTCATCCGGCAACGCGTCGAACATCAGCTCCCAAGCCGCGGGACTATGCGCAATGTTCCAATCCCCGGTCTCCCAGGTCCCCAGCATCGGGCAGTTCTCAAATGCAATCCGCACCCCCTTATCCGCGGCCCGCCGCGCCAGCTCGCCCCAAACCTCCTTATACCGCGGCAGGCTCTCCGGCAGCGGCTTGCCCCGGATGCGCCCGGTAAACCCAGCGATCACCGTCGCCCCAAACAGGTGGGCATTGTCAATCAGCTTGACCCATCCCTCATGGGTTTCCCGGTCTATGTCGGTGCCCTCCAGCGGGTTGCCGAACATCGCCAGCGTCGGGATCGTCACGTCCGCGTTGCCGATCGCCTCCTTCACCCGCTCGGCCAGCCGCGGCAGGTCGTGGCGCATGTGCTGCCACCACATCAATTGCAGGCTTTCGAAGCCATGCGGCAGGATCTGGCGTATGTAATCCGGCGCCTCCACCCGGTTGCACCGGACCATTGTGCCGATCCGGTTCTTCATCTGTGCGTTCTGCATGGTCATTCCGCTTCGGTGATGTGGACGAGCTGCCCGGTCTCGGCGCTCTCGATGGCGCCGGCCACCATGGCCAGACTCTTGATGTTTTCAGACCCGGTGGTTTCCGGCGACTGGCCCGTGCGTATCGCCTGGATGAAGTCCTCGATCACCCCGCGATGCCCGCCCACGCGGTCCCGAGGATCAAGCGCCGGCACGGCAACCGGATCGAACTCCGAGAAAAGGCCGGGCGGCCCGCCAACCCGGCGCACCACCTCGGCGCGCATGTCGTCCTCGCCATCCCACAGCAGCGTGCCGCGCGTCCCGGTGATCCGCCACGCGCTTTCCCAGCTCGTGCGCAGCCCCTCCGCGCACCAGCTTCCGCGGTAGTTGAACACGGCGCCGCCCATCTCGAATACGGCGATGGCCGAGGCGCCATGGGCATACCAGGAGTTCGCCGGGTTCCACTCGCGGCACCAAACGCTCCCCGCCGTTCCTCCCGCGAACAAGCGCCCGACGTCGAAGGTGTGTATCGCCATGTCCAGCAGCAGCACGTGCCGCATCTCCTCGCGAAAACCGCCGAAGTGCGGACCAAGGAAGAAGTCGCAATACAGCCCGGTAACCTCGCCGATGCCGCCCTCCCGCAGGAACCGGGCAATCCGCCGCACGCCGGGGTGGTAACGCCGGTTCTGGATAACAGCATGCACCCGGCCAGCGGCGCGCGAGGCGCGGATAAGATCGCGCGCATTCTCCAGCGTGTCGGCCATCGGCTTCTCCGTCAGCACATGGCACCCGTGGCCCAGCGCCGTGGTCGCGACCTGGTGCCGCACGCTCGGCACGACGATATCAAACACCGCCTCGGGCCTCTCCTGCACCAGCATGGCCGCCAGGTCCGGCCCAACCGCCGCCCGGTCCAGCGACAGCTCCGCCCGCCGCTCCTCCGCGCGTCCGACCTCGGGGTCCACCAGCCCAACGATCTCGACCTCCCCCGTCGCCAGCGCCGCCTTCAAGAAGTTGGTGCTCATCCGCCCGCACCCCGCGGCCACCACGCGTATCCCACTCATTTCAAAGCTCCTGCCGTCAGGCCGCTCACGATCCGCCGTTGCAGCAGCATGAAGACGACGATGACCGGGGTGACGAACACGCTGGCAAACGCCATCGCGTTGCCCCAATCCGAGTAATCAGCCCCCACAAACCCATACAGCCCCACCGTAGCCGGCTGCAGCGCCTTCCGGTTCAGCAGCGAAACCGGATAAACGAACTCGCCATACGCCAGCAGGAACACCAGCGCCCCCACGACGATATATCCGACCCGCGCCAGCGGCAGCGTGATCCGCAGGAACGCCATGACCCGCGACGACCCATCCACCCGGGCCGCATCCTCCAGGTCCACCGGCACCTGTGCGAAGCTGGTCCGCAGCATCACAATGGCAAACGGCAGCGTCTTGGTCGTGGTCGCAAGGATCACGGCGAGCTGAGTATTGATCAGTCCAAGTTGCCGGAAGATCACGAACATCGGCGTCACCAGCAGCGGCGGCGGCAGCACCTGCGACAGCATCACCCCGACCAGCATCGCATCCATCCAAAGCGACGTCTTCCGCGCCAGCGAGTAGGCGGCCCCCGTCGCCAGCACCAGCGTAAGCACCGTGACCCCCACCGACAGCACCATGCTATTGGTCATGAACAGGGCAATGTTCTCCCGCTCGAAAATCCAGCGGAAGGCAGCAAGCGTCGGGGCATGCGGCACCAGCGTCGGCGGGCTGGCATTCAGCTCGTCCGAAGTCTTCAGCGCCGACGCATACATCCAATAAACCGGGAACAGATACAGCGCAGAAACCCCGGCCCCAACGCCGGTGAGCAGCCAGCGGCGCATCAGGACAGCCGCTCCGCCCGAACGCTGCGCACATAGATCAGCGCCACCAGGAACACGACCACCAGCATCATGGTCGAGACCGCGGCCCCGCCGCCGAAGTCGAACAGCTCGAACGACAAGTGATACGACCAGACCGGGAAGATATTGCTGGAATCCACGGGCCCGCCATGCGTCATGGTCCAGATCAGGTCGAAGGCCCGCATGGTGTAAACCGTCGAAAGCGCCAGCAGCGCATAGATCGTCGGCCGCAGCATCGGCACCGTCAGAGAAAAGAATCGCCGTACCGGCCCGGCCCCGTCCAGCGCCGCCGCCTCATACATATCCCGCGGCAGCCCGGCGAGCCCCGCCGCCAGCAGGATCATGTTGAACGGCACCCCGAACCAAATATTGGCAAGCGTCACGCCGAACAGCGAAGTCGCCGGGTCGGAAATCCAGTAGATCGGCCCCGACGCCAGCCCAAGGCTGCGCAGCGCATAATTGATAACCCCGTTATCCGAGGCCAGCAGCCACTTCCAAACCGCACCGATCACCAACGGCGGCAGTATCCACCCCGCAAGGATAAGCCCACGGAAGAAGCTCGCCCCCGGGAATGGCTGCTGGAAAAACAACGCCAGCGCCAGCCCACCCAGGAACTGCAGCGCGACGTTGCCGACCACGAACACCAGCGTGTTCTGCAGCACGATGACAAACAGCGGGTCGTCGATCAGCTTGCTGTAATTGTCCAGCCCGACGAACGGCCGGAACACGGTACCGATATTGCCGAGCGTAACCTCCTGCACGCTCATGATCAGGTTATACAGGACGGGGTAGCCGACAAAGAACGCGAGATACAGCGCGCTAAACCCCACCAACACCGGCCAGACCGCCTCGGAGTCAAGCGCACGGTCCCGCCTGCGCCGCCTCGCGCTCACCCGCGGCGCCGCGTCCGGCCAGGCGTCTGCAGGCACCTACAATCCCACCATCGGCGTCCGGTCAAGGATGGGCGTAATAACCCTGGAAGCTTTCTGCATCGCCGCCTCAGGCGTGGATCGGCCGGTCAGCGCCTCCTGCACCGCCGTCTGCACCGCCGCCGAGATATCGGGCCAGCGAGGATGCGGACCACGCGGCCGGGCCACCTCCATCTGCTTCCGGAAGGTGGCAAACGCCTCCGGAAACGCCGGCTGCTCCACCTGCATATCCTTGATCGGCGCCAGCCGGCCACCAGTCCAGGCCTGCTGCATCTGTGCCGGCTCGGACATGAACTCGATCACCTTGAACGCCGCCGCCACGTTGCGCGCGCCCTTCGGCACGCCCCAAACATAGCCGCCCAGCGCCGACGCCTCGATATCCCGGCCCTCACGGTGCGGCAGCGTCGCCACCCGCCAGTTGAACTTGACATCCTTCATGCGCTGCAGCTCCCAAGGGCCGCTCACCACCATCGCCGACCCACCGGCCAGCCAAGAACTGGTCATCTCGAACTGCCGCTTCACCAGCACGTCGCGCGACGCCTGGCCCTTACCCACGAAATCCGTCCAAAGCTGCAGCGCCGCCGCCGCATCCGGCGACGTCAGCGTCTTCAGGTTCGCTCCGGACTGCTGCAGGAACGGCAGGAACTGGAACGTCCCTTCCTCGCTCTGCACCGCGCAGAACGCCATGCCGAACACGTTATGCTCCTTGTCCGTCAGCACCTCCGCCGCATGCCGCAGCTCGGCCCAGGTCCGAGGCGGCTGGTCGGGATCAAGCCCGCGCGCCCTAAACATATCGGCATTGTAATACAGCGCGAGCGTGTTGGCCTCGCCCGGCACGGCATACTGCTTGCCGGCCCACAGCGTCGTCGCCTCGCTTCCCGGGTAATACTCGTCGGGCTTGATGACGCTGGACGCCTTCACCAGGGCCGACAGGTCCTCCAGCGCGCCCTGGGTCGCAAAGCTGGCGACGGTGGGGTTGTCGATCGTAATCAGGTCCGGCACGTCGCCGGTCGCGATGCCCTTAATGAGCTGCTGCGACAACTGCCCGAACGGCACGAACTTCTGGTCAATCGGCAGGTCGGCGTGGGCATCGTTCCACCGCTTGATGCTCTTAAGACCAGGCTCAGTCTCCGCGCCAAAAATATGCCACATCGTCACCGGCTCGGCCGCCGCCGCCCGCCGCGCACTGCCCAGCAACGCCAGCGTGCCCAAGGCCAAGCCCTGCTTCAAGAAATCCCGCCTCATGGTCGTCCCCCCGTTTGCCGCCGTCGTTCGCAGCGGCATTTTTATGTTCTCAGCGTCTGGCCAGTCGCAGTGTCGAACCCGTGCAGGCTGTCCTCGTCGAACGCAAGCTGGATCGGCGTGCCCGGCGGCGCGCGGAACCGCTCCCGCACGCTGGCCGTCACCTGCACCGCCCCGAACCGGCATAGGATCAGCGTGTCCACCCCGGTCGGCTCGACGTCCACCACCTCCGCCGCAATACCGGACTGCGCCGGACGTATCGCCTCCGGACGCACGCCCAGCGTCACCGCCTGACCCTCCCGCCCGCAGCCGCGCGGAAAGGGCAGGGTGGCGCCATCCTCCAGCACCAGCCTCCCATCCTTCAACACGCCCGGGATAAGGTTCATCGAAGGCGAGCCGATGAACCCCGCCACGAACAGCGTCGCCGGCCGGTCATACAGCGTCTCCGGCGTGCCCTGCTGCTCGATCCGCCCGCCGTTCATGACGATGATCCGATCCGCGCTCTGAATCGTAGACAGGCGATGAGCAATCAC
>CAXTOB010000377.1:0-6309 GCA_964245505.1 uncultured Acetobacteraceae bacterium
CACCTATAGCAAGGCGGCGGGTTTGGGACTGGGAGGGTAGGCGATGGCGACGAACGCAACGATCTCAGACCCCAACAGCATGTTGGCGGCACCCGACGACGATTGGGCAGCAGGGCCGGAAGCTCAGCAGCAGCTCGCTTCGACACAGGGGCAGGCGGCGGCGGCCGGCCCCGTCGCGACCCAGGATGCCGACCCCACCAACGAAATGGTGGCATACCCGCAGTCGCAGGAGGCGCTCGACCTCCAGCAGACCGCCCACCACGGCCGTCTCGCGCAGGTGATGTCGCAGCTCGGCGAGGCACTCGGCGGATCGACGTATGAGGTGTCGCGGGGCAACGACGGCAAGCTCCTCATCACCCCACGCAAGGCCACGCCCGGCGAATCGTGGGCGCGGGCGGGACTGGCGGCGATCAAGGGCGTGGCGGCCGGCTACGCCGTTCCCAACGGCCCCGGCAATCTCGGCCGGGCACTGGCGGCGGGCGCTGGCTCCGGCATGGACATGGCGGCCGACGCCCGCAAGCAGCAGGTGGGGCAGGCGGACGCTGATTTCAACGACCGGCAGCAGGCCCAGCTCCACGCCGCGAACATGGCGCTGACCAACCAGCGCACCCTCCAGACCGCGCAGCAGATGAAGCGCGACAATGTGCAGTTCATGCAGGGGCAGGCGGACCGGACCAACGGCATCGCCAACCAGATCGCCGAAGGCGGCGGGCAGGACCTGGGGCGCATCGACGACATCTCCGACCTCCCCAAGCTGGCCAAGGTCGACCCCACCATCGTGTCCGATCACGCGGCCGGCCTGATTCACACCGAGCCCGAGGTGGACGCGGACGGCGATGTAACCGGCATGAAGGTGTACCGGATGCGGCCGGACTGGGCAAAGACGTTGAACGACAAGTCCATCACGTATCAGGACCTGGAGCCGGGCAAGATGGGCGAGGAGCCCACCGTCGTCACCCGCACCATCCCGGCGCACGCCATGACCAACGGGCAGATTGCGCTGACCACCGAAGCCTCGCGCGGACGCATCATGCAGGCGTCGCAGACCGCGCACGAAAACCGCAACAAGGACCTCACCACCCAGAGCGAAGCGCAGTTGCGCGGGGCGCAGGGCGTCGAGGCGCGGGCAGGAGCGGCGAAGGACTACGCGGAGGCGAGCAAGGCCCGCATCGAGGCCAACAACGGAAACCCCGGCGACACGTCGGGCGGATCGTCGATGTCGCAGCAGGCGCAAATGATGGTCGAGGGCCGGCTGGCGCCGTCGCAACTGTCCAAGCGGGCGAAGCAGTACAACGAGCTGCTTCCGCTGGCGAACCAATACTCGATGCAGAAGTACGGCCAGCCCTACGATGCCGAGGTGTCCGAAAGCCGATACAGGACGCGGCAGGCCACGATGAAGGACTTTGCGGACGGCAGGCCCGCCGACCAGATCTCCTCGTTCAACACGTTTCTGGGTCACGCGGAGAATCTGTCGGACACCATCGACCAGCTCCGCAACACCCATTCGCCGCTGCTCAATGTGCCGCTGAAGGAGCTGCGCAAGGCCATGGGCGACGCTCGCTATGCCGCCATCGCGCCGCAGATCGAGGCGGTACGGACGGAACGCGAGAACTTCCTCAACAACAACCACGCGCTCCAGGCGCCGCAGATCAAAGACGCCGAAAACCTGCTCAACGACAACCAGAGCCTCGCCCAGGCCCAAGCCGCCATCAAGAGTTTCGCGGGGCAGGCGGTCACGCGGGTGGGCACGCTCAATGATCGACACAAGCGGGTGATGGGCATGGACGCGCCCGAGATCCTTAACGAAACCAGCAAGCGCACCATTCGCAAACTGGGACTCGACCGCGAGGCGCAAACCGCGCTCGGCACGGCCTACGCCCCCGCAGCTCCGGCCGCGGCCGCGCCCACCACCGCAGCCCCCTCCAGCACCGCCGCGCCCGCTGCGGGGGGATTCAACTGGGGCGCACACCCGGTGGCGAACTAAATGGCAACGCAACCCATGTTCGACCCGTCCGGTATGGTGCGGATGATCCCGGCCGAGCAAGCGACGGCCGCGCAGCAGGCGGGCGGCAAGCCAGCCGTCAAGATCACCGACCCGCAAGGCACGCCGCGATGGATTCCGGCCGACCAGCAGAGCGCCGCGCTTCAGGCAGGCGGCAAGCTCGCTGACGCCGCGCCGACCGCACCATCCGATCCGAATACGCCCGCGTCGCACTGGTACGACACGGCGGTGAAGGAACTGGGCGACCTCAATACCGGATTCACGCACGGCCTGAGCCAGACCGGAGCGACAGCGGAAAAGGCGCTGACCAACGTCCCCATCGTCGGCAAACTGCTGGCGCAAAGCCCCGGCTTTCAAAAGAGCCAGGCCGACGACCAAGCCCGCGCCGACGAGTCGATGGACACGGGCGGCAAGATCGCCGGCAACGTTATCGAAAACATCCTTGAGTTTGCCGGGGGCGACGAGGCGCTGAAAGGTGCGTCCCTGTCCACCAAGCTGGCGAAGCTCGCTCCGCTGGCCAAGGTGATGGAAAACTCCCCGCGTCTCGCGCGGGTGCTGGGCGAAGCCATCCGGCAGGGCGCGGTGGGCGGGGCACAGGCGGGGGCGCACGGCGGCGGTGTGGGCGATGTGGCCGAAGGCGCAGGCGCGGGCGCGGCGGGCGCCGTGCTGTTTCACGGTTTACCCGAGGGCGTCGCTGCGATGGCCGACCGGGTGAAGCCGGGCACGGCCGAAATCGCCGGAGCCACCGTGCCCACCATGTCGAAGACGGCGGCTGGCGTCGAGGCCGGGCTGTCGCCTGAGATCAAAGCTGCGCAGCAGGCCGGAGCGCAGGAGGCGGTGGGCAACATCGCCCAGCGAGCTACCCAGGACTCACTCGACCGGGTGAACGCGACGCGGCCGCAGCCGCAACCCATCACCGACCCGGCGCGGCTGCTGGGGGATGCGGATGCCGCGCCGAAGCCATACCAATTCAACCTCGACACGCCGGGATCAACGGACGGCAACCTTGCGGGGGGCACCGTCACCACAACAGACGCGGCCGCCGCGCACGCGCATCTCGCCAACCTCGACTCCATCCTCGAAAGCAACAGCGCCGGAAACCTGAGTGGGTTGAAGCAGCGGCAATTGCAGGCGGCGGCCGACAGCGTGCGGTCGCAGATCGCCGACGAAGGAGCGTACCGCGCCCGCATGAGTCACTTCGATCCCATCGACTCGGCCGGCGCCGCGTCCAAGGTGGGGAACTTCGCCGACGCCGCCGCGCAGATCGAGGGCGGGGTGTCGGACGTGTATTCCAAGCTCGATCAGGTGTCGGATGGAGACTGGGGCAGGCTGCGCACGCAAGAGCAGAAGGCGGTCCAGATGTCGCGCAACGCGGCGACACCGGAGGCCGCCGACGCCGCCGACGCCCGCCTCGCGGACATCCGCCAGCAGATGCAGAAGGTGTTTGACAGTAACCGCGATCAAATCAGCCCGGCCGAGTGGCGGACGGCGAACGGCGCGTGGAAGGATGCCGCGACCCTCAAGGACATCCATTCCACCTTGGAGCGCAGCTACAACGGCGTCGATCAGGACGTGGCCGACGCCACGGGCATCGACCGCACGCTGAAGGGCGGAACCAAGCTCAATAAGAGTCTCCAGAACTTGCTCAATAAGCGCGGCGACGATGTGCGCCGGGTGATCGGGCAGGATGGCGTCAACAACCTGTATCGCATCTCGGACCTGCTCACGAATCCAAAAACAGGCCCGCAGACGAAGGGCTTGTTTCAGGGCGTAGGTGCGCTGATGCGCCACCACAACATCCACCTTGGCCCAGGCGGAATCATCGGCGGCGTGGCGGGCGGTGCGCTGTCGCACGTCACCGGGGGCGCGGTCAATTCGCTCAGCGGAGGGCTGGCCGGTGTCGCTGCCGAGTCCGCCATCCGCCGCGCCCTGGCGAGTGCGGCCGCCAATCCCGCCATCGCCGAGCGGCTGGCCTACGCCGCCCAGAACAACGTCTCGCACCGCATCGCCGCGCCGTTGCTCGCTTCCATGATGCTCAAACCCCCACCCGCGCAGACGGACCCCACCGCCGCGCCCCAACCGTAGAGGAGGCAGGATGTCGGACATTGCAGTGAGCAACATGACCAACGCGGTGATCGGTTTGGCGGAAGGCTTCAGCAGTTTCGAGGGCATGTACAAGGCGTGGCGGACGGAGCTGCGGGCGGAGATGCAGACCGTGATCCACGGCGACGACGCGGCCGCCAAAGCCGCCGCGCAGCGGGTGGACAATGTGCTGATCCCGCGCATGGAGCAGTACCTCGCCAACATGAGCGGGCAATTGCAAGCGGCGGTGTCGGTCGCGTCGCAGCTTCCGAGCGGCGGATCGGTCGCTGCCACCACCGGAGCGGTGCAGACGGTCGCGGACGGCGAGGGCGTAGCGGGCGTGCCCGGCGTTCCGGCCGACCTCGACCTCACGCCGGCCGAAGGCCCAGGCCCGCACTTGGCGAACAAGGTGGGCAACACCGGCATCATCGGCCAGCAGAAGCAGGTGACGGACGAGAACGAGGAAGCCAAGCCACTGCCCGACGCGATGAAAGGCGGCTCCGACAGCAAGTGAACGAGATCCGATCCAACCTGCGCACGGCCACGTCGAGCTGGGACGACGAGCGGATGCATACGCCCGAACAGGAGCGGATGCTCCGCGCGGCCGAAGCTCTGCCGATCGAGAAGCGCGAGGTGCAGCAGGATCTTGAAGCCCTGCACCGCAAGCACGAGGAGGCGGTCAACGCGGCCAAGCCGCAGCGGTTGCCAGGGCAGGAGCGATGGCAGGGCAAGGAGAACGAGGAGATGCGGTTGGTGCGGATCATGCACCCCCACCGCATCTTCTTTCTCCTGCGCCGGGCCGGTGTGGACGCGCGGATCGAGAGCCCGGTGCATACCGTGTGGGCGCCGGGCAAGATGGGCGATCTGGAGCGAATCAAGATCGTGCAGAACACCGGCCGGTTGTGGTTCAACGACGACAGCCGGGTGGGACGCATCGGGGTCAACGCCTGGGTGAAAGCCGAGGGCACGGGGATGCCCGAGATGCGGACCGTGACGACGCTCCAGTACCCCTATGGACCGGAGTGGAGCATGTTCCATTTCAACGAGTTTGGCGTGGCCACGGCCGAGAAGTACCGGGGCTGGCGGACGGCGATGCTCCAGATGATCTACGCGAACGTGCTGACCGAGGAGGAAGTGGATCGCGCGTTCGGGCCGGTGGTGATGAACCGGGCCAGCGAGTTTTACCGCGAGCAACTCCAGCGGAACCGGCAAAGGAGGGCAGGGCTGCAATGACCCCAGACGAGTGGGAGCGCAACATCGCGCACGTCGAACGCATCGCCCGCGACATGCGGCAGGGTCGGTGGAAGGAAAGCTCCGAGATCATGGTGCTCACCCGCGACGCCGAAACCGGGATCATCACCTTTGCCCGCATCGGCGAGGGGACAGGGATTTTGGGTGACGCTTACGAGCTTCACCAGAAATGGGTGGTGAGCGGTGCCCAAGTTCACTAGCGACCTGCGCAAGATTGCCGACGCTCTCGAAGACGGCCGGCTCCGGGGCGACGCGCTGCTGATTGTGCAGCTCGAAGACGGCACGCTGCTGTCCGAAGACTCCGGCCTGAATGTGGTGCAGGCCACCACGATGGCGGTGGACTGGGCCGAGGACCTCGCGGAGGCGGCTCGCCAGCTCGCGCGATGCTCCGGCCGGCAAGGTCGGCGGCGCTGCAATGGAGGTGCGCGGTGAACGGACGCAAGCCGGCGAAGCTGCGGGCGATTGACAGCGGCACCATGTACGACGTGGCGGGCAAGCTGCTGCGCATGGGGCGCGAGGTGCGAAGCGGAGAGCTTGGACAGATCACGGATGCCCTGCTGGTGTTGCGAGATCGAGCTGGCAAGATTAGCGCGTACCACTTCGGCACGTCGCCGCTCGCTGAAGCTCACCGCATGGCGTGTGCGGCCGAGAATCGGCTGGCCAATCCGGGGGAAGGCGAAAAATGAACGCGGAGAGCTTCATCAAATCGCAACTCGTCTCGTTCGCCGCCGCCGAGGGTCTGCGCTATGGCGGGGTGGACACGGCGCTCGCCATCGCCCAGGTGATCGCCAACCGGGTGGCGGCGGCGTGGGAGTGCGTGGACTGGCTGCGGGTGATCGCAAGCGCCCCCGGCTTCGCCGGCACGGTGCACGGACCGTCGCCCGCCATCAACCTGCGGGACTCGCAGGTGCGGCTTCTGCTCCAGCGCATCGAGGACGTGTATTACGGCAACGCCGACGATCTCACCCATGAAT
>CAXTOB010000378.1:0-6303 GCA_964245505.1 uncultured Acetobacteraceae bacterium
GGTGTGCGAAACCGCAAAACCCAAGCTTCGATCCAAGGAGGCTGGGTTCCCAGGGAACCAAGGCTGGCGCTGTTGGGCTTCCCTCACCCCAACCCTCTCCCGGAGGGAGAGGGAGCAGGAGGCACCAAACATGCGGCCCACCATCGCCTACACCTGCAGCTTCATGCGCCGCACCAGCGGACGCGCAAACAACTCGGCCAAGTCGGCAGCCTGGTCGTAACCCTGGATCGGCGTGAACAGCAGCTCGATGGACCACTTGGTCCCGATACCCTCCGCCTCCAGCGGATTCGCCAACCCCAAGCCGCACACCACCAGGTCCGGCCGAGCAGCCCGGGCACGGTCAAGCTGCCGGTCCACATCCTGCCCCTCACTCAGCGCCGTGCCGGCCGGCAGCAGCGCCAGCTCCTCCGCCAAATGCGTGCGATGCAGATAAGGAGTGCCGACCTCGATCAGCCGCATCCCCAACTCCCGCGCCAGCACGCGCGCAAGCGGGATCTCAAGCTGACTGTCAGGAAAGAAGAACACGGACTTGCCAGACAACTCCGCCCGGTGCCGGGCCATCCCGGACTCGGCCCGGCCACGCGGCGCAGCAACAGCAGCCTCGAACACAGCATCGGCCACGCCGAATGCCTCCGCCGCAGCACGCAGCCAGGCCGTCGTACCCTCCGCCCCCAGTGGAAACGGCGCCGGCAAGCGAACGGCACCGCGCCCATCCAAGGCGCGCGCAGTGTCAGCCAGGAAAGGCTGTGCCAGCAGATAAACCGTCCCCGGCCCCACCACCGGCAGGTCAATACCGCTGCGAGGCGGCAGGAACCGCACGTCGCCGACTCCCATCGCTGTCAGCAGCCGGCGGAACTGGTCCTCCACCACATCCGCCAGCGCCCCAACAACCAGCAGCGACTTCGCCGCCCCAGCAGCCTCCCGCGGCAGGATCGGCACCAACGCGGCAAGGCAGGCATCCTCCCCCTGGGTAAAGGTCGTCTCGATCCCGCTGCCGCTGTAGTTCAGCACCCGCACCTGCGGCATGTGCTGCGCCGACAAACGCTCGGCGGCCCGGGACAGGTCCAGCTTGATCACCTCGCTAGGGCACGACCCAACCAGGAACAGCAGCCGTATATCCGGGCGCCGGTCCAGGAGCTGCGACACCACCCGGTCCAACTCCTCGTTCGCGTCCGCCAGCCCGGCCAAATCGCGCTCGTCAATGATCGCAGTGGCAAACCGCGGCTCGGCAAAGATCATCACGCCCGCCGCCGACTGGATCAGGTGGGCACAGGTGCGAGACCCCACCACCAGGAAAAAAGCGTCCTGTATCTTCCGATGCAGCCAGATAATCCCCGTCAGGCCGCAGAACACCTCGCGCTGGCCGCGCTCCCGCAGCACTCCATCACCGGGTCCAGGCGCATCGCTGCACCCCGTGGAGGCGGCCAGCGCGGCGCTCAAGATTGCAGGCCCAGGCCGGCGGGCGCGGACCAGGCCGTCCCCTGCCGCCGGGCCGCCCGCAGCTTAATGACGAACTGCCCGGCATTGACCACGTAGGATGCGTAAGCCAGCAGCGCCAGCCACATCAGCCGGGTCGCATCCACCTGGCCGGATAGCAGCCCCACGAGGTAGGTCGTGTGCAGCGCCAGCACCAGCATGCTGACCACGTCCTCCCAGTAGAACGCCGGGGCGAACAGGTAGCGGCCGAACACCTCGCGCTCCCAGATCGCGCCGGTGATCATGATGACATACAGGAACAGCGTCTTGGCAACGACGGAGGCGATGGCCGCCCCCTCGCCCGCACCCGTCTGCAGGTAGCGCGCCACCAGGAACAGGCTGACCAAGAACACCAGGAACTGCGTCGGCGCCAGCACACCCTGCACGACGGTCCAGGGCGAGGCATCGCGGCGAATGCGCTCCTCCGGCGTATAGAGCGTACGGTTCTGCACTTTGGGACGCGGGAAACCGCGCCCTGCTGCGCCACCCCAGGGACAGCAATCGAACTGGTCCAACGCCCGGTTGATGAGTTGCGTAAACATTGCTTGACAATGCCTCCCCTGAGCGGTGCGGTGCCGGTTGTGCTCCGGGTCACGGTTCCGGGAACACCGGAAGCACCGTCTGTTATGCGCCACGTTCCGCCTGCCTGGCCGTCCGGTCCCCGCCGTGGGGGATCGTCAACCGTCAGGGAAAGCTATGACGCCGCCGGATGAAGTGTCAAGCGCGCGTTACGTAAATGAAGGTTGACACAAGGGGCGATAAAGCCCCAGGGTCGAAGGGAGCAGGATATGAGGCCAATGGGACCAGCATTCGCCATGCAGGACGTTCGGTCGGAAAGCGATGCGCTCGGCATCGCCCGACAGCAGGGGCTGCGCGCACGCGACCAGCGTCGCCGGGCCATCCTGACCCGGACGGTGCAGCTGGACGTGATCCCGCAGCTCGTGGCGGCCCACACGGCCGTGATCGCCCCACCGCCCGCGCTCGTCATCGCGCCGACCCATGTGGCGGAACTGGTCGAACTGGTGCTCGCGCACGGTGAGTCCGCCGCAGTGGCCTACGTCGAGGCCATGCGCGGCAACGGCGCCGGAGCCGAAGCCCTTTACCTGGACCTGCTCGCTCCCGTAGCCCGCCGGCTCGGCGTGATGTGGGAAGAAGACACCTGCGACTTCACCGAGGTGACGGTCGGGCTGTGGCGCCTCCAGGCAGCGATGCGGGAGCTGAGCCCCTCCTTCCTGGACCAGCGCACCAGCCGCACCGACGGCCCGCGCATCCTGCTGGTGCCGCTGCCGGGCGAGTCCCACACCTTCGGCCTGTCCATGGTCTATGAGTTCTTCCGCCGCGCCGGCTGGAACGCCTGGAGCGGCCCGGTCGCCGACTCCGCCGAGCTGGCCTGGCTGGTCGGGCGGGAGCGCGTCGATGTCGTCGGATTCTCCCTATCCTGCGACGAGCGGCTGGAGACCGTGTATTCCGAGATCCGCGCGATCCGCCGCGCATCCCTCAATCCCGGCCTTGCAGTCATGGTCGGCGGCCCCCCCTTCGTCGGCAATCCCCTGCTCGCCGCGCAGCTTGGCGCAGACGGCACGGCGACCGACGGGCGGCAGGCGGTCGCACAGGCGCAATCGCTGGTCGAAGACATCCGGGCGCGCGAGTGACAGCGCACCCCCAATGGCATAGGACGCAGCCGCCCCACCCCGGCCACACCGGCCACCAGACTACCGCACGCCCCCGGCGCGCGGCGACGGCTTAGGGAGGGGCGATGTCCATGCACTGGGGGACCTCGGCACTCGTGAAGACATTCGTTTCGCCGCAGACCTCGCTCGGCGACCTCGACGCGGCATCCGCCGCAACGCTGATCGGTGCGGCGTCCGACATCACCCTGGTGCTGGACGGCGCCGGAGTGATCCGGGACATGGCCGTGCAAAGCGGCCAACTAGCCGACGACCTGCCGGACAGCGCCGGGTGGCTCGGGCGTCCCTTCGAGACGCCGCTCGCGCCCGACAGCCGCCCCAAGATCGCCGCCCTGCTGAACGACGCCGCAGCAAACGCCGAGCCGCGGTGGCGGCAGGTGAACCACCTGGCCCCGGACGGGCGCAGCGTCCCCGTGCTGTACTGCGGCGTCCGGGTCGGCGGCGATGGCCGCGTAGTGGTGTTCGGCCGCGACCTCCGCGCCATGTCCGCCCTGCAGCAGCGCCTGATGAACGCCCAGCAGGGCATGGAGCGCGACTACGCCCGCCTGCGCGACGTCGAGATGCGCTACCGCCTGCTGTTCCAGTTGTCCGGCGAGGCGGTGCTGATCCTCGACCCCGTCAAGGGCCGCGTGACCGAGGCGAACCCGGCCGCCAAGGCCCTATGCGGCAGCGGCACCGCCGACGTGACCGGGCGCGCGCTGGCCGACCTGTTCGACCCGGCCTCCCTGCCCGCCGTCCAGGCCGGGATGGACGCCGTACGTGCCGGCGCCCGCGCAGAGGACGTGACAGCGCACCTGGCCAGCGAGCACGACGCCGCCGTCACCCTCCGCATGTCGCTGTTCCGCCAGGAGAACGCGTCGCTGGTGCTGATGCGCATCGCGCCGGTCCAGGTCCCCGCGACTCCCGGGCGCCTGCCGCACCCCAAGCTGACGCTGCTGCGCGCGGTCGAGAGCGCGCCGGATGCCTACGTCGTCACCGATGACGACGGCGACATCATCACCGCCAACACCGCCTTCCTGGAGCTGGTGCAGTTGATGCACGAGGACGAGGCGGTGGGCCAGCCGCTGGACCGCTGGGTCGGCGAAAGCGGCGTGGACCTGAGCGTGCTGAGCGCCAACCTGCGCAGCCGCGGCGCCGTGCGCTTCTTCAGCACCACCATCCACGGCGAGCACGGCGCGTCGGCGCAGGTGGAGGTGTCCGCCGTCGCGGTGCCCGGCGAGGGCCGCCTGGCCCTAGGCTACGCCATACGCAACGTGAGCAGCCGCCTGAACATCGGCCTGCAGGTCGCCCCGTCCCAGCACGGCGCCGCCACCCGCGCCGGCAAGGCCCTGCCGCGCTCGGTCGAGCAGTTGACCGAGCTGATCGGCCGGGTGTCGCTGAAGGAGCTGGTGCGGGAAAGCACGGAAGTGATCGAGCGCCTGGCGATCGAGGCCGCCCTGGAGCTGACCGGGGACAACCGCGCCTCGGCAGCGGAGATGCTCGGACTGAGCCGGCAGAGCCTGTATGTGAAGCTGCGCCGCTACGGCATCGGCGACCTGACCGGGGCCGAAGTGGAATGAGCGGCGCCGCCCTCCCCGCGCCGGTTGCCGGACGCACCGACTGGCGGGCCGTAGCCGAGCTGCTGCATCCCATCACCTGGTTCGCGCCGATGTGGGCATTCGGCTGCGGCGTGGTGTCGTCCGGCGCCCCGCTGTCCAGCCGCTGGCCGCTGGCATTGGCCGGCGCCGCCCTGGCGGGTCCGCTGGTATGCGCCACCAGCCAGGCCGCCAACGACTGGTTCGACCGCCACGTGGACGCGATCAACGAGCCGGACCGGCCCATCCCCTCCGGACGCATCCCGGGCCGCCGCGGCCTGCACATCGCCCTGGCCTGGACCGCCGTATCCTTGCTGTGGGCGGCGACGCTGGGGCGCTGGGCGTTCGGCGCGGCGCTGGTCGGCATGGCGCTGGCCTGGGCCTACAGCGCGCCGCCCCTGCGCCTGAAAGGCAACGGCTGGCTGGGCAACGCCGCCTGCGGTGCATGCTACGAGGGGCTGCCCTGGTTCACCGGCGCCGCCGTGATGACGGGCACATTCCCGGACCCAAGCATCGTCGGAATGGCAGCGCTTTACAGCCTGGGCGCGCACGGGATCATGACGCTCAACGATTTCAAGTCGGTCGAGGGTGACCAGCAGACCGGCGTGAACTCCCTGCCGGTGCTGCTGGGCGTGGACCGGGCGGCGCGGCTGGCCTGCTGGGTGATGGCGGCGCCGCAGGTCGTGGTGGCCGGCCTGCTGCTGCGCTGGGGCCATCCGTATCACGCCTCCGCCATCGTGCTGCTGCTGGCCGCACAGGCGGTGCTGATGGTGCGCTTCCTCGGCGCCCCCCGGCGGCTGGCGCCCTGGTATAACGGCACCGGCACCACGCTCTACGTCGTCGGCATGCTGGTCAGCGCCTTCGCCTTGCGGGCGGGCCTGTGATGGCGCGCGCCCTGCTTGCACCCCGCGTATCCGCATCACGCCCCATGCTTGCACCGCCCGGGTCTGCGCCGCCCGCATCTGCATCGCCCGTTTCTGCATCGCCCGCCTCTGCACCCATCGGCTGGCTGGGCATCGCCCGGCTAGGCCTAGTACAGGCGGCGCTCGGATCGGTCGTCGTGCTGATGACCTCGACCCTAAACCGCGTCATGGTCGTCGAGCTGGCGCTGCCGGCGATCATCCCCGGCATACTCGTGGCGCTGCACTACGCCGTACAGGTGCTGCGGCCGCGTCTGGGCTACGGCTCGGACGTGGGCGGCCGGCGGACTCCGTGGATCGTCGGCGGCATGGCGGCCCTGGCCCTGGGCGGCGCGGGCGCGGCAGCAGCGACGGCACTGATGGCAACAAGCCTAGCAGCCGGGCTGGCCCTGGCCCTGCTGGCCTACACGCTGGTCGGCCTGGGCGTCGGCGCAGCCGGCACCGCGCTCCTGACGCTGCTGGCCAAGCGCGTCGCCCCCAACCGCCGCGGCCCGGCGGCCACCGTCGTCTGGATCATGATGATCGCCGGCATCGTCGTCACTTCGGTCGTGGCCGGCAAGCTGCTGGACCCCTTCTCCACCGGCCGGCTGATCGCCGTCGTCAGCGGCGTATCCCTGCTCGGCCTGGCCGTGTCCACCCTGGCGG
>CAXTOB010000379.1:0-6300 GCA_964245505.1 uncultured Acetobacteraceae bacterium
ACTCGTCGTTGACGAAGTCCTGCGGCTCGTAGCGTCCGCCGGCCTCCAGGATCACCACCCGGACGCCCTTCTGCGCCAGCTCGTTGCCAAGCGTGCCGCCGCCGGCGCCGGAGCCGATGACGACGACGCCGTCGTCGTTCAGGTCAAATTGTGCCATTTGCGTGCTCCCTCCTAAACCGATTTCGGCAGCCAATCTATGTCGTCGAAGCCGCGGGCCAGGTAGCCGCCGTGCTCGGCGGAGGAGCCCTCGTAGCCGAACTTCGGCCAGATCTCCGGCTGGTTGTAGAGCGACACCACGAGGTCGGCGCGCAGGGTGCGGAAGAACTTGGTGTGCTCGATGCCGCGCAGCAGGGCGACGCGGTCGGACTCCCAGGCGACATCGAGGTAGGGGCTGTTGTGCCGGTCTGCGGCGTCGGCATCCAGGCGGGCGACGCCCTCGGCGACCATGGCCTTCACCGCCGCGTCCTTGCCGGCCTTGGCGTCCCAGGGGGTGACGGCGCGGACGTAGAATGAGTCGCCGATGTGGTCGTGCGGGTAGATGTCGCGGGCGGCGCGCACCATGGTCGCCATGTCGTGCGGGGCGATGTTCTTGGCGTCGGCGGCCCAGGCGGCGGTTGGGCTGATGCTGGCGCCGGCGGCGATGGCGGCCGGGGCGGCGGCGGCGGTTTGCATGAAGCCGCGGCGGCTGAAGCCGGTGCGGCGGTCGATCTCTCGCATGATGGTCCTCCCTACTGGTCTTGTTGCGTCAGCCGAAGCGTCCGCCACGCTGCAGCACTTCGATGCTGTAGCCGTCGGGGTCTTTCACGAAGAAGAAGCGCCCCAGCAGGGCGCCGTCGCGCATCAATTCGCGGATCGGGCCGGGGCTGGCGCCGGCAGCCTCCATGCGGGACCGCTCCCGGTCCAGGTCGTCCACCGCGACGGCGAGATGGCCGTAGCCGTCGCCGGTGTTATACGGCTCGGTGCGCCCGGCGTTGACCGTCAGCTCCAGCTCGAACGGGCTGCTGGGGTCGGTCATGTAGACCAGGGTGAAGCTGTCGAAGGGGTAGCGGTCCTTGACCTCCAGCCCCAGGCAGGCGCGGTAGAATGCGACCGAGCGTGCCTCGTCCAGCACGCGAATTATGGAGTGGATGGGCTTTGCCATCACTTCTGCTTCTTGAGGTAGCCGATGATGGCCTGGCGCACCTCGGGCTTGGACTGCCGGTAGCCCATGACGCCGCCCTTGATGACGGATTGCGGGTTGGTGAGGTAGGGGTCGAGGTGCGCCTCGTCCCACGCCCAGTCCGCATCGGAGAACCCGGCAGAATACTTGTAGCCCGGCAGGGTGCCGGCCTTGCGGCCATACACCCCGGCCAGGTTCGGGCCTTGGCGGGTTTCACCCGGCTGCAGGGCATGGCAGGTGCCGCATTGGGTGCGGAAGAGGGCGGCGCCATCGGGCGCATTGGCAGGTGCCGCGAGCTGCGCGTGTGCAGGCAGGGCAAGGCTCAGCAGCACGAGAGTCAGCACGTGTCGCGTGGTCGCCTCCTTACAAAAGCCAGCATTATAGTTTGGACTCCTGGAAGATTGCGCAATGCAGGCAGTACGGCTGAAATCAGAAGCCAAATTTCCCAGCTTAGACGCCATCTTGCCAGCCTTAACTGAGCTCGCTTACCAGTCGATGCAGCAAGGCCGCCTGTGTGCCGAACGATGGCCAATGCTCAAACATGGCTCGGCATCCCGCATTAGACCGTTGCGGCCAAAGCCTGTGCGGCGGCACGGGCTTCCGCACGAGACGCAATGTCCACCTCAGGACCGTAGAGCGTTCTCTCCACCTCCACATGTGCGACGTCAGTGATGCCGACCATGCGGCACCAGGCGTTCATGTAGGCCACCTGGAAATCATACTCCGCGACCGGGTAGTCTGCGCCGAGGGCGACCCCGCGCGCCGCAACCACCACCGCTTTGCGCCCGCCGAGCAGGCCCAGCAGGCCGCGTTCGTCGAAGGTAAACAGCACGTCCTTTTGCGAAACGGCGTCGATCAGGTGCTTGAGCCGGTAGGGGATACCAAAGTTCCACATGGGTATGCTGAATACGATCACGCCGGCCTGGTGGAACCGCTCCGCCAAGACGCGAATGCTGTCCCAAGCGGTCTGCTGCTCGGGCGTGAGCGCTTGACCACCCAACCCAGCGTATTTGGCTTCCATCACCGCTCCGTCAAAGGGCGGCAGATCGGTCGACCATACATCGAGCGTGTCGACGGTCGCGCCAGGGTGCTGGGCACACCAGGCGGCGATGAAGGCAAGCGCGACCTCGCGGGAAGCCGAACGCATCTTGCGCGGTGACCCCTCGATATGGAGCAGGTGCATGGCAATCCTCTCAGCCGCGGGCGGCATGGCGCTTGTTACTTCTCTAGCTGGGTCATCCGCCCGCAGTAGGCGTCAATTAGCTTGGGGGTCGTCACTGAGCCTGCTGAAACAGTATGACTTCGGCACCGTCTTTGGACGTTCCCCGATGCTGGGCTCCGACAGGCACCACGCAACACTGGCCACTGGACAGCTGCAAGGTGTACTGGCGGAATTCCACGCTGAAGTCGCCGTTCCAGACCACGCCGGTCTCGGTTGTCTGGTCGTGGTGGTCCCAGTGCCCTTCGCTGCCCCCTTTGACACGTATCGTGCGGACGTTGACGCCGCCAAGCTGCACCGCCTCCTCGGTCCGGCCATCGCTGGTCAAACGGGCGAACACCTCCGCGAAATCGATCGTCTGGGTCATCATTTCACCTTCTGCAAACCGGTGTCTTCCCAATATGCTACCGGGCCGGTTCTCTTTGCGCTCCAAGGCGGCGGCACCTGTCGAAGTGCCGCCGCCCGCCCGAGATGCCGGCCAGGCTGAACTATGCCAGGTCGTAGCGATCATTGTTCATCACCTTGTTCCACGCCGCCACGAAATCCCGGATGAACTTTGCCTGGGCGTTCGCGCCTGCGTAGACTTCGGCCAGCGCACGCAGTTGCGAATGCGAGCCGAAGATGAGATCGACGCGGGTCGCGGTCCACCTCACCTCCCTGGTCTTGCGGTCACGGCCCTCATACGCGTTCTCGGACGCCGTCGGCATCCACTCCAGGCCCATGTCGAGCAGGTTGACGAAGAAGTCGTTCGTCAGCTTGCCTGGCCGGGTGGTGAAGACGCCGTGCTTGGCGCCACCGGCGTTCGTCCCCAGCACCCGCAGACCGCCGACCAGCACGGTCATCTCCGGCCCGGACAGGCGCAGCAGCTCGGCCCGGTCCACCAGGGCCTCCTCCGGCGCCATGAACGATCCGCTCTCGTAGTGGTTGCGGAAACCGTCGGCCCTTGGCTGCAGCGGCGCGAACGAGGCGGCGTCGGTCTGTTCCTGCGAAGCGTCCATGCGGCCCGGCGTGAACGGCACCGTAATCGTGGTTCCAGCCTCCTTCGCCGCCTGCTCAACCGCTGCGCAGCCACCCAGGACGATCAGGTCGGCGAGCGAGACCTTCATCCCGCCCTGGGCCGATGCGTTGAATGCCAACTGGACCGCCTCAAGCTTCTGCAACACCGTCGCCAGCTCTGCCGGATCGTTGACCTTCCAGTCCTTCTGCGGCGCCAGCCGGATGCGCGCGCCGTTGGCCCCGCCGCGCTTGTCCGAGAAGCGGAACGTCGAGGCGGACGCCCAGGCGGTGGAGACGAGCTGCGACACCGACAGTCCGGTGGCGAGAAGCTGAGCCTTCAGCGCTTCGATCTCTACCTCGCCGATCACCGGGTGGTCGATCGCCGGGATCAGATCCTGCCAAATCAGCCGCTCCGTCGGGACGAGCGGGCCGAGGTAACGCTGGATCGGACCCATGTCACGGTGGGTGAGCTTGAACCAGGCGCGGGCGAACGCGTCCGCAAACTGGTCTGGGTTTTCGTAGAACCGGCGCGAGATCTTTTCGTAGGCCGGGTCCACCCGCAGCGCCAGGTCGGAAGTCAGCATGGTCGGGAGATGCTTCTTCGACGGGTCGTGCGCGTCCGGGATCGTCGGCTCGGCGTCTTTCGCCTGCCACTGCAGGGCGCCGGCCGGGCTCTTGGTGAGCTCCCATTCGTACTTGAACAGGTTGTCGAAGTAGTGGTTGCTCCACTGCGTCGGCGTCTGCGTCCAGGTGACTTCCGGGCCGCCGGTGATCGCGTCCGCCCCGTGGCCGGTGCCGTGCTTGCTACGCCAGCCGAGGCCCTGGTCCTCGATGACGGAGCCTTCCGGCTCCGGCCCGACGAAGGACGGATCGCCGGCGCCGTGGGTCTTGCCGAAGGTGTGGCCGCCGGCGACGAGCGCCACGGTTTCCTCGTCGTTCATCGCCATGCGCGCGAACGTCGCACGGATGTCGCGGGCGGAGCCGAGCGCATCGGGATTGCCGTTGGGGCCTTCGGGATTGACGTAGATCAGGCCCATCTGCACGGCGCCCAGGGTCTCGTGCAGCTCGCGCTCGCCGCTGTAGCGCTCGTCGCCCAGCCACGTGCCTTCGGGACCCCAGAACAGCTCCTCCGGCTCCCAGGTGTCCGCGCGGCCACCGGCGAAGCCGAAGGTCTTGAAGCCCATGGACTCCAAGGCGATGTTGCCCGCAAGCACGTAGAGGTCGGCCCAGGACAGGTTGTCACCGTATTTCTGCTTGATCGGCCACAGCAGCCGGCGCGCCTTGTCGAGATTGGCGTTGTCGGGCCAGCTGTTCAGCGGGGCAAAGCGCTGCTGCCCGCCCCCGGCACCGCCGCGCCCGTCGGTCGTGCGGTAGGTGCCGGCGCTGTGCCAGGCCAAGCGGATGAACAGGCCACCGTAATGCCCGAAGTCAGCCGGCCACCAATCCTGCGAGTTGGTCATCAAGGCGTGCAGGTCCTGGACGACGGCGTTCAGGTCCAGTGCCTTGAAAGCCTCGGCGTAGTCGAACGCCTCGCCCATTGGATTGGCGTGTGGCGAATGCTGGTTCAGCGTGTTCAGGCTGAGGTGCTCCGGCCACCAGTCACGGTTGCCATGGCCCACGCGGCCCCGCGAACTGACGCCAGCGCCGCCGTGCGCGACCGGGCACTGGCCGGAAGCCTTGCTGTCGCTCATCCCATCCACGATGTTTCTCCTCGATGTCTTGGCTCAGCCGTTCTGCGCCGCGGTGATCGACCGCGCGTCCCGGACCGATGCACGTGCTGCATCCCGGCAATATCTAGCGAGACCACCGACCATTGGGAAATTGGTATTTGCTCAACCCGGGTAGGAGGCCTGCCCGCGTAGGGTTTGCTGGATGGCTTGGTAGGCGTCCACGCCCCGTCGTGCGGCGGTGCCGATGACGGAGCGCACGCCGGCGAACAGGTCAGCGCTCCAATCGGAGCGGAACCCGCCGGTGACTTTGCGGTAGGTGGCGGTGGGCCGCAGTTCGCGTTCGGACCCGTTGTTGTCGGCCGGCAGTTCGGGATGGTCGAGGAAGGTGAACAGGTACGAGCGGTGTTTGCCGTAGCGCTTTCTTAAGCGCTGGCCGTCGCGGTGGGTGGGTGCGAGCGCCATGACGGCGTCGAGCGCGCATTCGAGCCGCCGGCGGTATTCGCGCCGGGTGCTGGGGGCCAGGGTGCGGCTGCGTCGGGCGAGCACGACGGCGTGCAGCAGCAGCGCCTTCATGCGCGGGGCGAACACGGTGTCGCCGGCCTCAATGGCGTAGGTGCAGTCGCGCAGCTGGTGCGCCAGGCAGATCTGCCAGTCCTCAGCATGGCCCTGCTGCGCGCCGTAAAGGTCGGACACCCAGAGCGCCGGCCGGTGCCCGTCCAGCACCTCGGCCACCACGCCCGCGTTGCGGCTGCGGCGGATAACGTGGATCACCACTTCATCGTTCTGGAAGACCCAGTTCCAGCACGTGCGGCCATCGATGCGCACGCTGGTCTCGTCCGAGCAGATCACGCGGGCGCGGCGCAGGCGCGCGAGGATGCTGGCCACGTCGGCATCAAAGGCGGGCTTGCCGCGGCGGAACGCCGCGTCGAGAGCGCCTTCGCTGACAGCCAAGCCGAACAACTCGCCCAACAGCCGGCTCAGCCGCCGGTAGCTGATCGCGTGCACGAAGCGCAAATACATCGCCAGCGCCACGATGCCCACGCTGAACGGCGTGCCCGGCTCAAGTCCCTCCGGCACCGGCGCAAGCGTGGTGCCGCCGCAGCACCCGCAGCAGCCGGCGTAACGCTCCACCCGCGTCACCACCGGCGCGACCCGGGGCAGGTCGATCTTGTCGTAGCGCCCGTGCAGCACAGGGTCCGCCTCGCCGAACGCCGCCTGGCAATGCGCACACCGCACCGGCCGGGCAACGACGGTCT
>CAXTOB010000380.1:0-6298 GCA_964245505.1 uncultured Acetobacteraceae bacterium
GCAAGTGGATCCAGGCGCAGGTCGAGGTACCGCACGTGCGGGCCGACCACGACGTCGGGCGCCAGGCGCGTGTCGGCCTGTAGGAACACGGTGTCCGGCGCCTGCAGCGTCGCGCCGCCTTCCATTACGGCACGGCGCAGCCAGCCTTGGACGGTGGCTTCCGCCTCCGCGAGTTCGGCGCGGGAGTTGACGCCGCGCAGTTCGGCCTCTGGCGCCTCGACGACCGCCACGCGGGCGCCCTCCGCACGGGCCAGGGCGACGCAGTCGGTCAGGTAATATTCGCCCCTGGTCGCATTGGGCTGCACGGCCCGCAGCCAGCGGGCGAAATCGCCGGCATCGGCGCACAGCACCCCGGCGTTGCATAGGCCTACGGCACGCTCGGCCGCCGTGGCGTCGGACCACTCGACAATGCGGTCCACGTCGGTGCCGGTGGTGATGACGCGGCCGTAGTGCCCAGGGTCCGCGGGGCGCATGGCCAGCAGCGATAGGCCGGCGTTCTGCCGGGCCGCAGCCAGGCGTCGCAGCGTGTCCGGGCGGATCAGCGGGTTGTCGGCATACAGCACTGCGACGTCGCCCTCGCCGAAATGGGCGGCGGCCTGCAGCGCGGCATGGGCGGTGCCCTGGCGTTCGTGCTGCACGACAACAGGATACGGCGCTGCGGCGGCGGCCAGGGCCTCCATGTCCGGGCCGACGACGACCACGACGCGGCCGAACGCCTCGATGCAGCTATCCATCAGGTGGCGCAGCATGGGCTTGCCTGCGATGGGATGCAGCGCCTTGGGGATGGTGGAGCGCATACGCGTGCCCAGCCCGGCGGCCAGCAGGACGGCGGTGATCGGGCGGGCATCGGGGGCTTTGGTCATGCAGGTGGCCTAGCGCCAGGGGGTTGGGATTGTCAAAGCGGCGGCGTAGGCGTGGCGGATGGCGGGAATGCGGCATGGAGCGCTGCGTGGTCCCACGGTGTTTTTTGCGGCGTACTGTGGGAGCGCCGGGCGGAGCGGACGTGAACGATTCCGGAAACGTTGATGTCGGCTTTGGAATGAGCGGGGCCTGATCCTTCGCTTCCCTCCAAACCCCAGCCGCATGGAGCGGTCCATCGGAGTCATCCGGATCAATAGGCTTGCTTCCAATATATTGGAGGTTACACTGCATATATGAACGATAACGCCAGCATTGAGCACCGGATGGGCGCTCGCATCCGCGCACTCCGGGCGGACCGGGGCCTCACGCTCGATGCCTTGGCCGGGCTGGCCGGAGTCAGCCGCGCCATGCTGTCCCGGATCGAGCGCGGCGACTCCAGCCCTACCGCGCAGATGCTGGTGAAGATTTGCGGCGGCCTCGGCATCACCTTGTCCGCGCTGTTCGCGGCGACGGAGACGCCTCCCACTCCGCTAGCCCGCCGCGCGAGCCAGCCCACCTGGCGCGACCCGGCGAGCGGCTACGTCCGCCGCAACGTTTCGCCAGCCGGCACAGGCTCGTCCGTGGATATCGCCGAGGTCGAATTCCCGCCCGGCGCCAGCGTTGCCTTCGACAACCGGCGTGCGGCCGGGTCGGACCAGCATGTCTGGGTGCTGGATGGGACGCTGGAACTGGACGTCGCCGGTGAGGTGTTCCGGCTGGAGGCGGGAGACTGCCTGATGATGCACTTCGGCCAGCCCCTCGTTTTCCGAAATCCTACGGCGCGGGCGGTCCGCTACGCCGTCATCATCAGCATGGGAGCCGTACGGACATGACTGCGCAGACCCTGATACGGCGGCTCGACGCCGCTGAAATGGCCGGGCGCCTCGATGATCTGGGCGCCGTGCTGGTGGACGCGGTGGCGCATGGCGCGTCGGTGAACTTCATGGCAGGGATCACGCAAGAACAGGCTGCCGCGTTCTGGCACGGTCAGCTTGCCGACGTCGCGGATGGGGGCAAGCGGCTCCTCGTCGCTGAGGATGGGGGGCGGCTGGTAGGGACGCTGCTGCTGACGCTCGCGCAGCAGCCCAATGCCCCGCACCGGGCGGACGTCGGCAAGATGCTGGTGCTGTCTTCGGTCCGGCGGCGCGGCCTCGGCCGGCGGCTCTTGGCGGCGGCGGAGGACATGGCACGGGATGCCGGGCGCACGCTGCTGATGCTGGATACCGAGACTGGCAGCGCCGGGGAGTTGTTGTATCGCAGTTGCGGATGGACCGAGTGCGGCCGGGTGCCGGAGCATTCCTTCCGGCCGGATGGGCGCTTGGCGGAGACGACCCTGTTCTATAAGGCGCTCGGCCCGCACCGGCGCGCTGACGGCGCGGGAGGGTGACGGTGGACGCGGCCCCTGCCCCACCGCAGGCTGGGCACAACGGCGGCCCTGCCCTGGACGAACCCGACCCCGGCGCATCATGGCGCCTATGGTGCTGGCGCCGGGCAAGCCGGCGGGCATGGTCGGCGCCAAGGGAGGTCGCGCTGCGCCGCCTGGCGCGGGCGGAGGAACTCGGCATGACGTACCGGGAGTACAGCCTGGAGATCATGGAACGCGGCACATATCTTTAAGCGGTTTTTTTGGATGCGTTGCAATATGGGTTATGCAAGCAGGCTGGCCCGGACTGACGGGCACCTGGCTTTCGCCCGGGCCAAAATGCACAGCCTAGCCGAAAGCGCCCCCGGCTGCGCGGATATCTGATCCGGAATTATACCGGACAACCTTCGTTCTGACCGTTTCCGTCATTGCGAGGAGCGCAGGGACGCGGCAACCCAAGGCGGCAAGCACAATGCTGGCGGCTCTGGATTGCCGCGCCGCAAGCACGGCTCGCAATGACAGGGGCCAATGGGGTCGATAGGTCATAACTTCTGGCGGTTGGTATAAATTCTACGCTGAAATCACGAGCCGCTGCGGATGGAAGATGCCGCATAACGGAAGACGGCTCACGATTTTCGGGAACCTTGCTATTTAACCCTGCCCTGCTCCCAAGAAAAAGGGAGCAGGGCGTGTGGTTATTCGGCGGCTTGCGCGAAGGGAAGCCCGCTCTCGATCGGCAGCGACTCGTCCCGGCTCCACTCGTTCCAGGAGCCGAAATACATCCGCACATCCTTCACGCCGGCTTCCTTCAGCGCGACCAGGGTGTTGGATGCCCGCGCACCCTTGAAGCAGTAAAGATAAACGGGGGTATCGCGCCCGATCCCGGCCGTATGCGCCTCCGCCATGATCTCGTTTGGCGCCTTGAACATCGGCCCCGCGGCGGTCGGCTTCATCATCCGATACCATTCCAGCCACTTTGCACCGGGGATGCGGCCCTTGCGCGGGCAGAAGTCGGGGCCATACGGGCTGCTGCTGGTGCCCACCCACTCGTCCACGTCGCGCACGTCCAGCTTGACGATGCCGTCGTCGCCAACCGCGGCCAGCATGGCGTTGCGGTCAATCATCATCTCGGCACCGGTGTTGGACAGCGGGAACTCCTTGCCTGCCGCGACGGTCGGCTCGGTGGTGGTCGGCAGGCCCGCCGTTTTCCAGGCCACGAAGCCGCCGTGCAGCACCTTCGCCTTGGCGTAGCCGAGCCAGGTCAGCAGGAAGTAGCCGCGGCAGGACTGGCCGAAGCCGCTGTTCATGCTCTCCTCGTAGCAGACCGCGGTTTCCGCGCCCGACAGCCCGGCAGCGCCGAAGGCCGCGGCGAACTTGCCCCGCAGCTCCGCCATACCCTCCGGGGTGCTCATGGCGAGATAGGTGAAGATCTCATGCACGTTCACCGCGCCGGGGATGTGCCCGGCCGCGTAGGCGTCGGGCGAGCGGGTGTCTATGATGACCACATCCGGTCCCATCATCGCCTGCAGCTCGGCCGGCGTCACCAATACCTTTTCGGTCATGCTCTTACTCCTGGTTAGGTGGGCCTGATTAGCTGGGAAGGCTGACGCGCAGCCCGTCCAGCGCGTCGGAAAGCAAGATCTGGCAGCTCAGGCGGCTGGTGGGCCGCAGGTCGAACACGGTGTCGAGCATCGCCTCCTCGTCGTCCGAGACGGGCGGCAGGCGGTCCGCCCAGACCGGGTCCACCACGACGTGGCAGGTGGCGCAGGCGAGCGAGCCGTTGCACTCGCCAAGCACCGGCAACCCGGCGGCGCGGGCCAACTGCATCAGGACGTCGCCGATCCTGCCGTTCAGGACGGTGTCGCCGGCCGGACCCTGTACGATGGCGTGCGGCATCAGTGGATGCTTCCGGGACCGGACATGGCGACCGAATGCAGCTCCGGCTTGCTCAGCTCCTGCCGCAGGTGGCGGATGGAGGGGGTGATGATCGCCACGAAGTGCCCCTCCCGGATGCGGCGGTTGACCGGCGATCCCTCGATATAGCCGCGGGCGCCGGAGTGCAGCAGGGCGGACTGCCCGGCCTCCAGCGTCAGCTCGCTGACGAGCAGCCGCACCTGCAGGACGGCGCGGAGATACTCCGGCGCCTGCTCCAGTGGCGTTGCCGCCAGGCGTGCGATCTCCCGACGCAGCACGGCCAACTCGTCCTCGTAGTTGCTGGCCTGGCGCAGCAGATACTTGTTGCTGTGGCCGTGGCTGACGTTGGCTTCGTGCATCAGGTTCACGCAGGCCTGGATGACGCCCAGGCCCATGCCGGTCTGCAGCAGGATGAACCCGGCCTTGATGCGCTTGACCATGTCGCCCAGCGGGTCGGCCAGCAGCGTCTCGTCGGCGATGAAGGCGCGGCGGAACAGCACGCTGTAGGTGCCGGTGCCCTCCAGGGCGACGAAGTGGGCGTTCTGTTTCAACGATACGCCGGGCTGGCCGCAGCGGATCATGGCCATCACGCGGTGGCTGCCCTCGACCTCGAACACCGTGCCGAACAGGTGGCCTTCGCCGAGGTTGCTGACCCAGGGGAGCACGCCGGAGACCTCGTAGCCGCCGGGGACGCGCTTGCCGCGCAGCTTGAAGGTCTCGATCCCCGAGAGGGATTTCATCGGGTTGGACAGGCCGGTGCCGCCCATCTGCAGGCCGCTGGCGAGGCCGGGCTGCAGGCTGTCGCGCAGCGGGGCGTTGTCGGACTGCTCCAGATACCAGCCGCTGGCGTCCTGGCACCAGGTGCAGAACCCGGCGCTCATGCAGGTCTCGCTGACGGCGGACATCGCCTCGACCGCGGCGCCGATGCTGGGCTGCGCGGCTGTGGCGCGGAGGTGGTGGCCATACAGTCCGGCGGCGCCGAGCGCACGCATCGCCTGGGCAGGGTAAACCCCGCCGTGGTCGATCTCGTGCGTGATAGGCGCCAACTCGGCGGCGACCACTTCACGCAGCCGGTTCAGGCCGGGGGACGCCGGGGCGTCCCGGAGTGCGGATTCGCTCATGCTGACGTCCCCCTGTTGCCCGGTCAGACCGGCGTCACGTTGACCGGCACCGGCTTGGTGAAGGTGTTGGCAACCGGGGACCACGTCTTGGCGTGGGCGATCAGGGCGTCCAGCTCCTCCTTCGGTGCGTCGGCCTCCAGGTGGACCTTGGCGCGCACGGCGTCGAAGCCGACCGGCTTTGGCGAGGTGTCGCCGGTGCCCCAGACCGCGGTGATGTTGATGTCGGCCTCAAGCTCGATCTCCAGCTTGCGGACGGTGATGTTGCGCGCCACGGCGTTGGCGTGGATGCCGACGGCCAGGCAGGAGCCGAGGGCGGCCAGGGACGCTTCGGACGGGTTCGGCGCGGTGTCGTCGCCCAGCAGGCCCGGCGGCTCGTCCACGATATAGGGCGGCAGGTCACGGATCATGTTGAGGTGGCGGAACCTGCCCTCGGCGATAGTGCGGCACTTCAGGGTCTTGATGGCCTGGGGGTTGGCCTTGCCCTTGGCAATCAGCTCGTCTAGGCCGCCCTTGTCGATGGGGGCCAGGCAGCCGGTCATGGCGGTTGGGGCCTGCTTCACAGTAGCGCTCATGCTATCGTCTCCTTGCGACCGATCCAAACAGAACGGTCAGTCTTGCTGAACAGGGTTTGCAACCGCCGTGCCACTGGTAGGAGGGCCAAAGCTACTTTACCACGCTGTAGATCGTACGGTGGTAGTGGTGATGAATAGAACGGTGCGTACGAAAGCGGCACAGAACGGCTGTAAAACGGGCAAGTATAGCACGGGTGCAAAACAAGCAAGCAAGGATTAAGACAGATGCCACCCAACTTTGCACCGCTGACGCGGGCTGACGCCAACGGCGCTGCTCCGGCGGGTGCCCAGGACTCTGGCGGAACACCGCCGCACGAGCGCATCCTCCTTGCCGCACGCGACCTGTTCTGCCGCGATGGCATCCACGCCACCGGCATAGACCGCATCCTGCAGGAGGCGAGCGCGTCCAAGATGACGCTCTACAGCCG
>CAXTOB010000381.1:0-6291 GCA_964245505.1 uncultured Acetobacteraceae bacterium
GCCGCTTCCGCGAGACCGGGCGGATGGCGGTGCCGGACGCGGCCTGGCAACGGGCCACGACGCTGTTCCACGGCGCCCGGCTCGACGACGATGAAACGCTTGACGCGATCCGCCACTACGCCGCACGCGGCTACCTCGCGGACCCGCATACCGCCATCGGCATCGCCGCTGCCCGGGCGCTGCCCTGCGCGCACGTTCCCACCGTGGTGGCCGCCACCGCGCACCCGGCCAAGTTCCCCGACGCCATGGAGCGCGCCACCGGCCTGCGCCCGCCCCTGCCGCCCGCCATGGCCGACCTATATGAGCGTGAGGAACGCTACTCGCACGCGCCGAACAACCTGGACGCCATCGAGGCCCAGGTTCGCGCCTTCAGCCACAGGAACGCCGCATGAGCGACAATGCCGACATCCAAGTCACCCGCCTGCCCAACGGCCTGACCGTCGTCACCGAATCCATGGACCGGGTCGAAACGGTGTCGTTCGGCGCCTACGTCGCCTCCGGCACCCGCAACGAAACCAAGCCCGAAAACGGCGCCTCCCACTTCCTGGAGCACATGGCCTTCAAGGGCACCGCCCGCCGCACCGCAGCCGGCATCGCCGAAGAGGTCGAGAACGTCGGCGGCCTCATCAACGCCTACACCGCCCGCGAGCAGACCGCCTATTACATCAAGCTGCTCAAGGAGGACCTGCCGCTCGGCGCCGACATCATCGGCGACATCCTGACTCACAGCACCTTCGCCCCCGACGAACTCGAACGCGAGCGCGGCGTCATCCTGCAGGAGATCGGCCAAGCCAACGACACCCCCGACGACATCATCTTCGACCGCTTCCAAGAGACCGCCTACCCCGACCAGCCCATGGGCCGCCCCACCCTCGGCACCGAGAAGGGCATCAAGGGCATGAAGCGCGCCGCCCTCACCGGCTACATGCACCGCAACTACGCCGCCGGGAACATCGTAGTCGCCGCCGCCGGCGCCCTGCAGCACGGCACGGTGGTGGACCTGGTGCGCCAGCACTTCGCCGACCTGCCCTCGGCGATGCCGCCCCCAGTCGTCGGCGGCGCCTACGCCGGCGGCGAGTTCCGCGAGGGCAGGGACCTCGACCAGGTCCACATCGTCCTGGGCTTCCCCGCCGTCGCCTACGACGACCCCGACTACTACCCGGCCCTGCTGCTCAGCACCCTTCTAGGCGGCGGCATGTCGTCCCGCCTGTTCCAGGAAATCCGCGAAAAGCGCGGCCTGGTTTACTCCATCTACTCCTTCTCCGCCCCGTTCCTCGACGGCGGCCTCTTCGGCATCTACGCCGGCACCGGCGAGAAAGAGGCCGAGGAACTGGTGCCCGTAACCCTGGAGGAACTGCGCAAGGTCCAGCTCGGCGTCACCGAGGACGAGCTGCACCGCGCCCGCGCCCAGGTGAAGGCAAGCCTGCTGATGTCCCTCGAAAGCACCGGCAGCCGCTGCGAGCAGCTAGCCCGGCAGATGCAAGTCTTCGGCCGCACCATCCCCACCGCGGAAACCGTCGCCAAGCTGATGGCAGTGGACACCGCATCCGTGCAGCGCGCCGCCGCCCGCATCTTCCGCGGCCGTCCGACGCTGGCCGCAATGGGTCCCGCCGACAAGGTGCCGAACCTCCCAACGATCGCGGACCGCTTGGCGGCATGAGCCGGCTGAACCTGCTGGCCGACCTCGTCGCCCGCGCCGGCGCCGCTGGGGCAGACGCGGCCGACGCCATCCTGATCGAGGGCACCAGCCTATCCCTGCAGCGCCGGATGCGCCGGACCGAGCACTTGGAACGGTCGGAATCGCAGGACGTCGGCCTACGAGTGTTCGTCGGGCGGCGGTCCGCCATCGTCTCCTCCACCACGACCGACCCCGCAGGCTTCTCCAAGCTGGCCGAACGCGCCGTTGCAATGGCGCGCATCGTGCCGGAGGACCCATTGGGCGGCCTAGCCGGCGAGGCCGCCGCCCCCGAACCCATCGCCCTGGACATGGACGATGCCCAGGAGCCGGACGCCGCCGCCCTAACCGCCCGAGCCTCGGCAGCCGAGGAAGCGGCGCTATCCGTGCCCGGCGTCACCAACTCCGAAGGCGCGGAAGCCGGCTACAGCCGCACCGAGGTATCCCTGCTGACCTCGGCCGGGTTCGCCGGCAGCTACGCCCGCACCAGCCACTCCGTATCCGCCGTGGCGCTGGCCGGGGCAGGGACCGCAATGGAGCGGGACTTCTCCACCGCCACCCACCGGTCCGACCTGCTCGACCCCGCAGGCCTCGGCCACGCCGCCGGCGAGCGTGCGGTCGCCCGGCTGAACTCCACCCGCCCGCGCACGGCCCGCCTTCCCGTGGTGCTGGACCCTCGCGTCGCCAGTAGCCTGCTCGGCCACCTGGCCGGCGCCATCAACGGCGCCGCCATCGCCCGCGGCACGAGCTTCCTCCGCGACCGCATTGGCCAGGCGGTCTTCGCCTCCGGCATTCAGGTCATCGACGACCCAAGACGTCCCCGCGGCCTACGCTCCCGCCCCTTCGACGCCGAGGGCGTACCAACCGCGGCGCGCCCCATCATCAGGGACGGCGTGCTGACGACCTGGCTGCTAGACAGCCGCAGCGCCCGCCAGCTCGGCCTAGCCTCCACTGGCCACGCCGCCCGCGGCACCACCGGCCAGCCATCGCCATCCCCCACCAACCTCTACATGGCCGCCGGCCCGCTCAGCCCGGCAGAACTGATGGCGGACATCACCGAGGGCCTCTACGTCTCCGAGCTGATGGGCCCCGGCGCCAACCTGATCACCGGCGACTACAGCCGCGGCGCCGCCGGCTTCATGATCCGCAACGGCGCCCTGGCAGAACCAGTCTCCGAGATCACCATCGCCAGCACCCTATCAGAAATGTTCCTACACCTAACCCCCGCCAGCGATCTGGAACTACGCCGCGGCACCGACGCCCCCACCATCCGCATCGAAGCCATGACCATAGGCGGCGCCTAACCCTTCCTTCTCCTCCCCCTCTCCCTCCGGGAGAGGGTCGGGGTGAGGGAAACAATCAGCGCGAAGTAAAACGGCTGGGAACCCCGGCCCACAACCAGCCGAAGTTGTGCCCCTGCGGCTTCCCCCACCCTGACCTTGCTACGAAAACGCCAATCTTTCTCCATGATAGCGCATCAGCCCTGATGCAGGGCGTCTCCCTGTAAGGAGAGAGAGTAGCAGCCAGTCCAGCCATCGTACCTCCGCCAGCCCCACACCCCTACTTTCAGCTCAGGATCGTTATATATTCTCTCCCGGTTCAAGGAGGCTTTTCCCATGCGTCGCTCCCACCTGTTTGTTGCAGCCGTCGCCGCGGCCGGCCTGGCGCTGGCGCCGTCGCTAGCCGATGCGCGGGCTGGCTCCGGCAGCAGCTTCGGCAGCCGGGGCATGCGCAGCTACTCCGCCCCACCCAGCACCAACACCGCCCCGATGGGCGCAATGCCCTTCGACCGCAGCATGGCGCCCCGTGCCGAGCCGTCGCCGGGCTACGGCATGGGCCAGCAGCCAATGCAGGCAGGTCGGTCCGGCTTCGGCTCGGGCCTGATGGGTGGCCTGCTCGGCGTCGGGCTAGGCAGCCTGCTGTTGGGTCACGGCTTCGGCGGCGGCGGCGGGTTCCTCGGCCTGCTGATCCAGTTGGCACTGCTGTTCTTCGCCGCACGTTGGCTGCTGCGCATGTTCGCACGCCGCCAGGCCGGACAGCCCATCATGGCCGGGATGCCGCGCATGGCCCAGCCCAGCCCGATGCAGGCCAGCGCGTCTGGCGGCGGCATGGGCGCCCCAACCGGCGTATCGGTCACCAAGGCCGACTACGAGGCGTTCGACCGCAACCTGCACGACGTGCAGGCAGCCTGGACGGCGCAGGACCTGAACGCCATGCGTGAGCTGGCAACGCCGGAGATGGTCGGCTACTTCAGCGAGCAGCTTGCCGATCAGGCCAGCCGCGGCCTACGCAACAGCGTTACCCACGTCAAGCTGGAAAAGGGTGACCTGTCCGAAGCCTGGTCCGAGGGTGGCCGGGACTATGCGACTGTCGCGATGCGCTTCTCCATGCTCGACGTGACCCGCGACTCCGCCGGCCGGATCGTCGATGGCGACGTGGCGACTCGCAGCATGGCAACGGAGCTGTGGACCTTCATGCGCGCCCGCGGCGGGCGTTGGGTCCTCTCGGCGATCCAGCAGACCCGCTAATTTACCAACACACTGCAATATCAAGGCCGCTGGAACCTCCAGCGGTCTTTTCTTTGTACGGTATAAGTCAGCTTTACTGCATCATCGAAGTTTCACGTGCCACATCAGCGTCTTGTCGTATTAGCCGCACCGAAGCCAGGACATTTGTCCTGTTGCAGCGACGCGAGGTTCGATCGTTCGAATGAACGCCATCACCGCCAAGCCCGAAGCTCCCTTCTCCCAGCGTACGACCTACCGTTCGGTTTTCATCTCCGACACCCACCTGGGGACCAAAGGTTGCCGCACCGACTTCCTGGCCGACTTTCTCGCCAGCATGTCGTGCGAGCACCTGTTCCTGGTCGGCGACATCGTGGATGGCTGGCGGCTGCGCAAGTCCTGGTTCTGGGATGCCGCGCACGACAATGTCATACGCCTGATCCTCCGCCATGCCCGCAACGGCGCCGCGGTCACCTACGTGCCCGGCAACCACGACGAGATGTTCCGCCCCTGGCTCCCCTCGATGCCGGAAGGCACGGCCCTGGAAGTCGCCGGCATCTCCCTACGCCAGGAAGCCGAGCATACGACAGCCGCCGGGCTGCGCCTGCTGATCATCCACGGTGACGAGTTCGATGGCGTGCTGCGCTATGCCAGGTTCCTCGCCATCCTGGGCGACGGCGCCTACGTCACGTCCCTGGTGGTGAACCGCTGGTTCAACGGCATACGCCGCCGGCTCGGCTACCCCTACTGGTCCCTGTCCCAGTGGCTCAAGCGCCAAGTAAAGGGCGCGGTGAAGGCGATAGACCTGTTCGAAACCGCGCTGGCCGCCGAGGCCAAGCGGCGCGGCTTCGACGGCGTGGTCTGCGGCCACATCCACCACGCCGAGATGCGTATGGTAAACGGAATCCTGTATGTCAACGATGGCGACTGGGTCGAAAGCTGCACCGCCCTGGTCGAGCATCACGATGGCCGGCTGGAGCTGCTGGACTGGGCAGCCCTGAACAAGCTGTCCTTCTTCACCCCCCGCCCAGTCAAGGCGCGGGAGACCGCCGCGGCCTGACCCCTTGCGTATCCTAGTCGTCTCCGACGCCTGGCACCCCCAGGTGAACGGCGTCGTCCGGACCCTGTCCATGGTGGCCGCCGAGCTGACGGCGCTGGGGCATGAGTTCGAGGTGATCGGCCCCGACCGGTTCCACACCGTGGCAATGCCGACCTATCGTTCGATCAGGATCGCATTGCTGCCGGGCCGGCGCCTGGCGCCGATGATCGAGGCGTTCCAGCCGGATGCGCTGCACATCGCGACGGAGGGACCGCTCGGCCTGGCGGCGCGCCGCTGGGCCGTGCGGCGGGGCGTGGCCTTCACCACGTCGTTCCACACCCGGTTCCCGGAATACCTGCACGCCCGCCTGCGTGCTCCCACGGGGCTGAGCTATGCCTGGCTGAGACGGTTCCACAATGCCGGATCGGCAACGATGGTCGCCACCGCCAGCCTACGGGGCGAGCTGATACAGCGCGGATTCCGCAACGTGCGGCCCTGGACCCGCGGCGTGGACCTGGCGCGCTTCCATCCGCAGCCGGCGCTGGCGCAGAACCTGCCGCGTCCGCTGTTCCTGTATGTCGGCCGCCTCGCGGTGGAAAAGAACATCGAGGGCTTCCTGTCCCTCGACCTCCCCGGCACCAAGGTCGTCGTCGGCGACGGCCCGCAACGGGACGCCCTGGCCCGCGCCTATCCAAATGCGCGTTTCCTGGGAGAACGGCACGGCGAGGCCCTGGCCGAGATCTATGCCAGCGCCGACGTGTTCGTATTCCCCTCGCTGACGGACACCTTCGGACTGGTGCTGCTGGAAAGCCTGGCCTCGGGCACGCCGGTTGCCGCTCACCCCGTCACCGGCCCGGCCGATATCCTGGAAGACGCACCCCCCGGTGTCGGCGCACTGGACCAAGACCTGCGCGCCGCCGCCCTGCGCGCCCTATCGGGCGACCGCGCCGCCTGCCGCCGCCACGCCGAACGCTTCAGTTGGCGAGCCTGCGCCGAAATATTCCTGACCAACCTAGTCCTAGTCGGCCACCCCACCTAACTCCCTCTCCCTCCGGGAGAGGGCCGGGGTGAGG
>CAXTOB010000382.1:0-6291 GCA_964245505.1 uncultured Acetobacteraceae bacterium
GACTTGGACGGGGATGGCGACGATGCGCGACAGCAGGGTGGCGGCTGTGCTCCATAGCGCGTCGTGCGTGCCGGCGCCGGCGAGGGTGGTGCGCCAGCGGCGGAGGTCGTCGGCGGAGACGGTGCGGCCGGGGTAAACGATGCGTTCGGCCAGGCGCCGCATCGGGCCGCCGAGGATTAGTACGACGATGGCTGCTACCATGCCGGATAGCCACTCGGTCCCAGGGAGGCGCAGCATTGGCACGACGGCGCTGATGCTGCCGGCGAGTAGGCCGGCGAGTCCGACCAGCAGGGTCCAGGCCAGTGCTCGGCGCGCCCAGGCATTGGCGACCAGCACCCGGTAGCGGAGCACGCCATAGACCAGGATGAAGGGGTAAACCGGTAGGCCGAGCAGCGGCCATGGGTAGAAGGGCAAGCCGAGGACGGGGACTGCGTAGCCGGACATGCAGCCGAGTCCCCAGGCGCTGGACGCGGCGATGGCGGCGATCTGGCGGCGTTCCAGGCCTTGGCCGTGCAGGAACGCCCGTAGTAGGACGAGTTCGCCGGTTCCGGCTAGTCCGGCCCAGGTTAGGCTGGTGATCCAGCCGATGCGGTTTGGTATCGCTACCAGCGATAGGCCGGGTATTGCGACGAAGCTGCCGGGCGGCAGGAGCACCGAGGCCAGGGTCGCCGTTGATCCGATGCCGTAGATTATGGGGAGCGCCCAGGGCGGTCGTTCGATCCGGCAGAATACCAGGGTGAAGTGCAGGAATATGGATGATGTTACCGCCGCGGTGGCGAGCAGCATGAGCGCTGGCCGTTCGGCGTCCATGCCGGTCCAGACTGGCAACTCGTTGCCGACGATCCAGGTGGCGACGCCGAGGAGGAAGCCGACCAGCAGGCGCGCGCCGGCTACCCGGTCGGCCCAATGCAGCAGGACGGCGGCTAGGCCGAGCGTTTCGAGCAGGGAAAGGAACAGGGCGGCGTGGATGGCCATGACGATGGTCCCGCAAGTTCAGGGCCAGACGTGCCGGCTGTATTATTGGGGCGGGGGCGGCCGGGAGTGTCAACGGCGTTTACAGTGGGGCGGACGGATTTGTATCCGCGGCAGTCAGGGTGCTGCGTAGGCGAGGCGTGAAACCGTTATTTTGTAGGATGTTGCGGGAGGTGCTCCGGCTGGCATGCCGGGTGCGATGGGGGTGGGGCAACCTATCAGGAGTTCTCAATCATGCAGACTACCATCTCCCACCCTGGCGTTGTTCTTGCCGTGGATTGGATGCAGCTCATCATCGCCGCCGTGCTCACGCTTGGCCTTACCACCACGGTTGCGATCGTTATTAACCGCTCGTTGTTTGGCGTGCTGCAGTTGATCTGCGGCCATGACGTCGGCGCGCGGTTCTGGACGACGTTTGCGTCGGTGCTCATGGTGATCGGGCCGCTGTTCCTGGTGTTCACCGCGGCGGGCGGGGCGGACAACCTGGCGGACTTCGTGCGCCGGGCGGTTTACCTGGTGTCGTTTGGGCTGATTGCGGCGTTCCTGGTCATGGGCGCTGCGGTGATGCTCAGCGCGCCTAGCCAAGCCTTGGCGCGGGTCCGCTCGGCGCAGATTGCGGCTGGGGCTGCCGACCTGCCGGGGGGCGAGGGATCATGACCGGCCTGGCTCGGCTTTATGGTCCTGCAAGCGCGCTCGCGCTTGCAGGGGGGATGTGGAGGATGGGGTGGTTCTGGTGGTTTCCTGACCGCCAGATCGGTGTCGTGCTGCTTATTGTGGTGTGGGGGCTGGTCGCCCTCACGATCCTTACGGCCCTGGTTGTTATGGTGCTTGGAGTGGTTGGTTTGCCCTTGTGGCTGCTGGCTCGGCTGGTTGGATTGCTGCCGGGTGAGCCTCAAGCATCAGAGCCTGATATTTTGAGCCGGTCATGACGGGCAGGTGGATTGCCGGGTTGGATATCCTGGTGCTTGGCGCGGCCGGCAGGCTCCGCTCAGTGGGTATCGTCGCCTACGCGGTTGATCCCCGCATCGCGGCGGAATGTCGGCAGCCCCACACCCGCCGCTTCGAAGCCGCCGTCGTTCGCCAGACATTGGCCGTTTATGTAGCTTGCCTCCTTGCTGCAGAGGAAGCCGACTACGTTGGCCATTTCCTCGGTGGTGCCGTAGCGGCCAAGCGGAATGGTGTCGTAGTAGTCGGAGCGGATCGCCACGCTGTGGACCAGCTTTGCCATTTCGGTTTCTACCGGACCGGGGCAGACCGCGTTGACGCGGATGCCGAAGTTGCCGAGTTCTACCGCGTACTGCTTTGTCAGGTGGATGATCGCGGCTTTGCTGGTGCCGTAGGCTACGCGCAGGGTGCTGGCGCGCAGGCCGGAGATGGAGGCGATGTTCACGATGGCGCCGCTGTTTTGCGCCTTCATGATCGCGCCGAAGGCCTGGGTGCATAGGAAGGCGCCGTCGAGGTTGGTGCCTAGGACGTGGCGCCACTCGGCGAACGAGGTTTCGAGTGCCGGCTTGAACACTGCGACGCCGGCGTTGTTTACCAGCGCATCCACCCGGCCCCATTTCGCCGTTATCGCTTCGGCGGCGGCTTGTACCTCGGTGGGGCTGGATATGTCGCAGGGGATGGCCAGCACCTGCGAGGGCAGAGCCAATGCCGCCTCGGCCGTGGTGAGCGTGGCGTGGTCTATGTCGAGCAGGGCGACATTATAGCCGTGGGCCAGGAACCAATGCCCGACGGCGAGGCCGATGCCGCGTGCGCCGCCGGTGACGACGGCTACTTGGCTGGCTTTGCTGGTGTCCGACATATCCCGCCTTATGAGCCCGTTTGTTCCCGGGGCCGGCGGTTACGCGGGTTGCAGGCGCTTGGCAACCGCCGGGATTAGAGTGGGTTCGGCGCAGATAGAAGCGCTACCCGCTCTAGTGTAGCGTCAGCATTGATGTGATATGTTTACGCACTGCAACGCCCGGGCTAAAGCTGGCGGCTATACTTATCAAATCAGGAATGATGAGGCATTAGCTATTGTTTTTGCGAGCATTTGCTCGGTCAAGCGAAGCCGTTTGATCCGAATATGCTCTATGGGGCGAGATGGGCTCGTCAGTGTCGTAGTGTGGCTCGAATGCCCTGGGCTTGACTTGCTTGGCGGGTCAAGCCCGCAGGTTCGGCGAGCAGATGCCGGTCAGGTCGGCCCCGGCGGCGTCCAAACGGCCTGGCGCACGTTTATCTGCGATGGGATGATCCGCAGGCGGGCGAAGGTGTCGGCGACACCCTGCTGCTGCGCGATGATAGCTTCGCTCATCGGCTGCACCGCATAGGTGGCGCGCGGTGCGGCGAGGCGTTGCGCCGCCAGCGGCACGCCGGTTACCTGGGTCAGCAGCTCCGCCAAGGCGTCCGGGTTGGCGGCGGCCCAGGCGGCGGCGTCGTTGATGGCGGCCAGGAGCGCAATCAGTTGGTTCGGCGCCGACGTTGCCCAGGCGCGGCGGGCCAGGAAGAAGTTGTTGCTGGGCTCGACCTGCTGGGACTGGATCAGCACCTTTGCCGCCGGGTCCTGCTGCGCGACGGCTAGGAAGGGGTCCCAGATTGCCCAGGCGTCCAGCGACCCGCTGCGGAACGCTGCCGCTGCGTCCGATGGCTGCAGCGTTACCGATTGGACGTCGGATAGCGTTAGCCCGGACTGTTGCAGCGCCTTGAATACGAAATTGTGGGCGCTGGATCCGCGGGTGTAGCCGACGCGGCGGCCGCGCAGGTCGGCCACCGTCCGGACCGGGCTGCCGTCGCGTATGAGGATTGCTTCGTTGTCGCCTCGCAGCGGCTGTGCCCCTACGTATAGCAGCGACGACCCTGCGGCCTGGGCGAAGATCGGCGGCGTGTCGCCGGTGCCGCCGAAGTCCACCGCGCCGGCGTTCAGTGCCTCCAGCAGCGGCGGACCCGCGTTGAATTCTACCCAGGATACCGGCACGCCCTGTGGTGCAAACAGATGCTCCAGCGTGGCTTGGCTGCGCAGGATCACTAGGGAGCCAAACTTTTGGTAGCCGATCCGCAGGGGCGCGGGCGCGGCGCGGACGGGACGGGCGGCGGCGGCCAGGCCCAGCGCCAGCAGGGCCGCACGCCGGGTCAGGTGCGGCATCATGCGTTCTCGGTTACGCCGAGGGATTGCAGCAGGGTGCGGCGTAGCTGGGCGCGGGCCGGCGAGGCGTCGCGGGGGCGAGGCAGGTCCACCTCCAGGTTCACTCCGATCCGGCCGTTCTCCAGCACGACCACCCGGTCGGCCAGGCTTAGTGCCTCGTCCACGTCGTGCGTCACCAGGAGCACCGCCGGGCCGTGGCTGCGCCATAGGGCGAGCACCAGCGCGTGCATCCGGATGCGGGTCAGCGCGTCCAGTGCGGCGAATGGCTCGTCCAGCAGCAGCAGGCGTGGCGCGCGGACCAGGGCGCGGGCGAGGGCTGCACGCTGTGCTTCGCCGCCCGAGAGGGTTAGCGGCCAGGCGTCGGCGTGCCGGCCTAGGCCGACTTCTTCGAGCGCGGCTTCGGCGCGGCCGCGGGCGCCGGCGTCGGTCAGGCCGAGGGTTACGTTCTGCCATACTGGCGCCCAGGGCAGCAGCCGGGGTTCCTGGAACACGACGGCGGTGGGACGTGGGACCGCGACGACCGCGCCGTCCGGTACCGGGTCTAGGCCGGCTAGGGTGCGCAGGAGCGTCGTCTTGCCGGAGCCGCTGCGGCCCAGCAGGGCGGTGAAGCTGCCGGGCTGTAGATCGAGGTCGAGCCGGTCCAGGACCGTGCGGGTGCCGAAGCGCCGGGTTAGGTTGCCGACATGGACGCCGCTCATCGTGCCGCTCCGATGTTGCCGGGCCGCCAGCGCAGCGTGCGGCGTTCCACTGCGCGTATCAGGGCGTCTGCGGCCAGGCCCAGCAGCGCATAGACCAGCAGGCCCACGACGATGATGTCGGTGCGCAGGAAGTCCCGCGCGTCGTTGATCATGTAGCCGATGCCGGACGATGCGGCGATCTGCTCGGCCACCACCAAGGTTAGCCATGACACGCCGAGGGAGTAGCGCAGCCCGACCATGAGCGATGGGAGGGCGCCGGGCAGCATCACCCGGCGGATCAGCGCCAGCCGGCCTAGGCCGAACACCTGCGCCGCCTCGATCAGCTTGGGGTCCACTCCGCGCAGGCCGGCGAACAGGTTTAGGTAAACCGGGAAGGCGGCTCCTAGCGCCACCAGCGCGACTTTTGGCAGTTCGCCGATGCCGAACCACAGGATGAACAGGGGCACCAGCGCCAGGTGGGGGAGGGTGCGGAGCATCTGCATCGGGGCGTCGGCGATGTCCTCGCCGAGGCGGGACAGGCCCGCGACCAGAGCTAGCACGATGCCCACCACGGCGCCGATGGCGAAGCCGGCGGCGACGCGGGCGAGCGAGACCAGCAGGTTCTCGCCCAGCTCACCGGTGCGCAGGAGGTCCCAGGCGGTTGCCAGGATGGCGCTGGGGGCGGCGATGACCGTTGGGGAGATCACGCCGGCCCGGGACAGTGCTTCCCATGCCAGGACCAGTACCACTGGGGATATGAAGCGGCGTAGCGGGGATAGGGATGGCAGGCGAAGCGTCGCACGGCCGCGCTTGCGGACGGCGTGGCGGTCGAGGAGGAGGGTTTGGCCCATCGTCAGCGCACTCCGGCCGGGGTGGCGTTGGTGGTCATGAACGAGCCGCCGCCGGTCATCAGGGTCTGGCCGCCGATCGAGACGCCGGGGCGCTTGATGCCCAGCAGCGGGAACAGCAGCTCGGCGACGCGGTAGGCCTCGTCGAGGTGGGGGTAGCCGCTGGCGATCACGGTATCTATGCCTATGGCCTGGTATTCGCGGATGCGGTCAGCGACGGTCTGCGGGTCGCCGACCAGCGCGGTGCCGGCGCCGCCGCGGACCAGGCCGACGCCGGCCCAGAGGTTGGGGGAGACTTCCAGGCGTTCACGCGATCCGCCATGCAGCGCCAGCATGCGGCGTTGGCCGACGCTGTCGCTTTCGGTTGCCATCTTGCGCTGGGCGGTTTCGATGGTTTCGTCGGATAGGTGGCGGATCAGGCTGCGGGCGGCGTCCCAGGCTTCGCCCTCGGTTTCCCGGACGATCAGGTGCAGGCGGATGCCGTAGCGTAGGGTGCGGCCGTGCTCGGCGGCGCGGCGGCGTACGTCGGCGATCTTCTCGGCGACTGCGTCCGGCGGTTCGCCCCAGGTTAGGTAGGCGTCGGCCGGGGCCGCCACTAGGGCGTGGGGGGCGGGGGAGGTGCCGCCGAAGTAGATCGGGGGATGTGGCGCTTGCACCGGCGGGAACAGCA
>CAXTOB010000383.1:0-6276 GCA_964245505.1 uncultured Acetobacteraceae bacterium
GGCCACGGCGGGCTGCTGCTCTGGGTGCGGACGACGACACCGGCGCTGGAGGCGAGCGCCCTGGACATCCTGCGCCGACATGCCGGGCACCACGTGCACGCGCACGACCTGCCGGCGTTCCAGTGAGCGGCGCGGCAGCCCCGGACGGGACGGCCCTCCGCGGGACTGCGCTGCACCGGGTCGCCGCGGCGCTGCTGGCCGGCGCCCTGGCCATCACGGTAAACACCGCCCTGCTGGCAGCGGCAGATGCCATTTCGCTGGTCACAGCGCGCGGCGGCCTGCTTAAGCTGCTCACGGTCGCGTTCGGGAGCAGCCTGACCCGGCTCGGCGTCGGAGCACTGTGGACGCAGTCCGGGCTGCCGGCGCCGGGCGGCACCACGTTCCAACTGGGCTTTCACGTTGTCGTCGGCCTGGCGATGGCCCTGCTGTACGGGTTGGCGCTGGAGGCGTGGCTGGCCGGCCCGCCGTGGCGCAAGGGGCTGGTCTATGCGATGGTAGTCTGGCTCGCCAACGCCCTCATCGTGCTGCCCTTGCTTGGAGAGGGCGTGGCTGGCAGTCGGTCCCTCGGCCTTCCCGGCATCGCCTGCTTCGCCGCCGTGCACACGATGTTCTTCGTGGGGCTTGCCGTCCTGTTCGCGCACGCCATGCCCGCCTTCGCCCACCGGCCTGCCCACACCCGCCATCGCTGAAGGAGCAGCGAATGTCCCGCATCGCCCTTTCCGCCGCGCCAATGACGCATTAGATCAACCATGCTGACCCGCCCAGACGGCGGGAACCAGCCCCCGGCCAGCCCTGCGCGAGCGCACGCCGACCCCGGGCACCACCTGAAAGGGGCGGCTTCGCCGCCACATCAACATGCCGTTCGTCATGGACGCATTCCACCTTGCGCGCGCGCAGTTCGCGTTCACGGTCGCCTTCCACATCATCTTCCCTGCCTTCTCCATCGGACTGGCCAGCTTTCTCGCGGTGCTGGAGGGCCTGTGGCTCTGGACCAAGCGTCCGGTGTTCCTCGACCTCTACCGCTACTGGCTGCGCATCTTCGCGGTCGGCTTCGCCATGGGCGTCGTCTCCGGCCTGGTCATGTCCTACCAGTTCGGCACCAACTGGAGCGTGTTCGCCAAGCTCGCCGGCCCCGTCGTCGGCCCGGTGATGGCCTACGAGGTGCTAACGGCGTTCTTCCTTGAAGCCGGGTTCCTGGGCGTCATGCTGTTCGGCATGACGAAGGTCGGGCCGCGGCTGCACTTCGCAGCAAGCTGCCTGGTGGCGTTCGGCACCCTGCTCAGCGCGTTCTGGATCCTGTCGGTGAACTCCTGGATGCAGACCCCGGCGGGCTACACAGTAGCAGCCGATGGGCGCTTCCTGCCCGCAAGCTGGCTGCACATCATCCTCAACCCCAGCATGTTCGTCCGTTTCCCGCACATGATCCTGGCCAGCTACCTGTCCGTCGCCTTCGTGGTGGGCGCGGTCGGCGCCTGGCACCTGCTGCGCGACCGCGCCAACCCGCAAGCGCGCATGATGTTCAGCATGGCGCTGTGGATGGCCGCCATCGTCGCCCCGGCGCAGATCGCCATGGGCGACATCCACGGGCTGAACACCCTGGAGCACCAGCCCGCCAAGATCGCCGCCATGGAGGGCAGTTGGGAGCCGCGTAACGGCGCGCCCCTGACCCTGTTCGGCTTGCCCGACATGGCGCAGCAGCGCACGAAGTGGGCCATCGAGGTCCCGCACCTGTCCAGCCTGATCCTGACCCATAGCTGGAACGGCCGCGTGCCGGGCCTGCTGGAGTTCCCGCGAGAGGACCGGCCCAACGCCGCCGTCGTGTTCTGGTCCTTCCGCGTGATGGTCGGCATCGGCTTCGCCATGCTGGGCATCGGCGCCTGGAGCCTGTGGGCGCGTTACCGCCGGCGCCTATATGACAGCACCTGGCTGCAGCGCACGGCGGTGCTGATGGGTCCGGCCGGGTTCGTCGCCATCCTTGCGGGATGGGTCACGACCGAGGTCGGCCGGCAACCCTACACCGTCTACGGCCTGCTGCGCACCGCCAAGAGCCTGGGGCCGGTCGGCCTGCCCGGCGTCGCCACCAGCTTGGCCGTGTTCGCGGTCGTCTACTTCGCCGTGTTCGGCGCGGGCGTGCTGATCCTGCTGCGCATGATGGGCAAGGTGCCGGAGGCGGGCGAGCCGGAGCAGCCGCAAATGCCGGTCCGTACGGCGGGCATCGCACCTGGCCCGGCTGCGGCGCACGGCGACCTGCAACCCCAGCCGGCGGAGTAGGGGCGATGTCCGTTTCCATCGACCTCTCGACCGTGTGGGCGTGCCTGTTGGCCTTCATGGTGCTGATGTACGTGGTCGCCGACGGGTTCGACCTCGGCTGCGGCATCCTGTTCGCCGTCGAGCGCGGGCGGCAGGACAGGGACGTGATGGTGAACTCCATCGCGCCGGTGTGGGACGGCAACGAGACCTGGCTGGTGATGGGCGGCGCCGGGCTGCTGGCGGTGTTCCCGCTGGCATACTCGATTATCTTGCCGGCGCTGTATCCCACCGTGATCGGCATGCTGTTGGCGCTGATCTTCAGAGGCGTTGCGTTCGAGTTCCGCTTCCGCGCGCACACCGAACGCGGTCGGGCGTTGTGGGACCTGGTGTTCTTCGGCGGCTCGACCCTGGCGGCACTGTGCCAGGGCTTGACGCTGGGCGGGCTGCTGCAGGGCATCCGGGTGGTGGACGAGGCCTATGCCGGGGGCTGGTGGGACTGGCTGACGCCGTTCACCGTGCTGTGCGGGGTCGCGGTCATGGCCGGCTATGCCCTGCTCGGCGCGACCTGGCTGGTGTGGCGCACCTCGGGCGAGCTGCACGACCGGGCGCGGCGCCAGGCGTGGTGGCTGGGCTGGGCGACGCTCGGCATGATCGGCGCTGTCAGCCTGTGGACGCCGTTCCTGCGCGGCGACCTCGCGCACCGCTGGTTCTCCTGGCCCGGCATCCTGCTGACCAGCCCGGTGCCGGTGCTGGTCGGCCTGCTGGCGCTCGGCTTCTTCCGCAGCCTGGCGCGCGGGCGGGAACTGGCGCCGTTCCTGTGCGCGCTGGGGTGGTTCGTGCTGGGCTTCGCGGGGCTGGGCATCAGCCTGTTCCCGCTGATCGTGCCGCCCAGCCTGACGATCTGGGACGCCGCCGCGCCGCGCGACAGCCAGGTGTTCCTGCTGGTGGGGGCGGCGGTGCTGGTGCCGATGATCCTGGCCTATAGCGGCTACGCCTACTGGGTGTTCCGCGGCAAGGTGCAGCATGACGCGGGATACCATTAGCCATGGGCAGCAAGATGGGTGCCACGGCGTCGCAGTGGCTCTGGTTCGGCGGCCTCTGGGCAGGCAGCGCATTGACGACGGCGCTGGTCGCCTATGCCCTGCGTTGGGTGCTGCTGGGGTAGGACGATGATCGAGCGCTACGGGGACCATGCCGCCAACGAGAGAACGTTCCTGGCCTGGGTCCGCACGGCGGTCTCGACCATGGCGTTCGGCTTCTTGGTCGAGAAGTTCGACCTGTTCCTGGAAGTCGCGGGCGTATCGCTGGCCGGCCGGGTGCCGTCGCCCGCCGGCCAGGTGATTGGCGATGTTGCCGGGCTGGCGCTGATCGTCCTGGGCGGCGCCATGATGGTCGTGGCGGCGGTCCGCTTCCGCCGGACCGCGCGGGACATCGACAGTGCGGCCACCGTGCCGGGCAGCGGGGTTCGGCTCGACCTTTTGCTCACGGGATTGCTGCTGCTGCTGGGCGCCGTGCTGTTCGGTTACCTGCTCTATACGGTTCTTCGCCGCATGTGACGGCGGCAACGGCGGCGATCGGATCGAGGTGCGGGCTTTTGGCAGAGCTGGCTTGGCCTAGCCCAACGTTGCTTGTGCGTCAGCGTCGGCCAGATCAGACTGTCAGGCTCGGGCGGGTGCGTTTCCCGTGATGACCGCCATCAGCGCATCCGCCGCCCGGCTGCTGTAGCGTTCGGCATGGCGCAGAACGTGGAAGTCTCGGTCCGGCAGGGTGAACCCAACCTGGTGCAGCAGCCCGGCCTCAATGCTGCCGGCGACGACCGAGGCGGACAGGGCCGCCGCGCCCGCCCCGGCCTCGACCGCCGCCCGCACGGCCTCGTTGGTCGGCAGTTCCAGCGCGACCTGTAACTGTTGAGGCAGGATGCCGAACCCTTCCAGCGCGGCCTCAAAGGCGGACCGGGTGCCGGAGCCGGGTTCCCGCAGCACCCAGGGGCTGCCGGGCAGGTCGGCGGGCGCGATGGTGTCCCCTGCGGCCCAGGGGTGCCCCGGTGCCACGACCACCATCAGTCGGTCGCGTGCGACGGTCGTGCTGTTCAGCGTAGGGTCGTTGACTACCCCTTCGACGAAGCCCAACTCGGCTGCGCCGTCATGCACGGCGCCCGCGACCTGGAGCGTGTTGCCGACCGTCAGCCGGATCTCGATCCCTGGATGCGCCCGGCGGAAGGCTACGAGGTGGCGCGGTAGCCAGTAGCTGGCAATCGTCTGGCTGGCCTGGACGGTCAGCGTCCCGCGCGTGAGGCCACCCAGTTCGGCCAGGGCCAGCTCCGCCGCTGCGGCCCGGGCCAGCACGGCACGCGCCTCGGCCAAGAACATGCAGCCAGCCTCGGTCAGCTCGATCCCGCGCCCGACGCGGTGGAACAGCCGCGTGGCGTGCTGGCCCTCCAGGGCGGCAATGGCGGCGCTGGCGGCGGACTGCGCCAGGTTGAGCGCGCGGGCGGCTTGTGTGACGTGCTGCCGTTCGGCGACGGCCACGAAGACCCGAAGCTGCTCCAGCGTCATCCGGCGATGCCCAGCACCCGGATCAGCCCCAGGCTGATGGCGCCCAGCGCCAGCAGCGACGCCGTGACCGCCAGCACGACGCGCGTCCCGGCCCGCGCCACCACCCGTACGTCCACGCCCAGCCCGAGCGCGGCCATGGACAGCACCGTCAGCATCGTGGCGACGCTGCTGATCGGTTCCAGCGCCGCCGCCGGGATCAGCCCGGCCGAGCGCACGCCAGCCAGGGCCAGGAAACCCACGATGAACCATGGCACAAGATGGTGGACAGCGACGCGCCCGGGCTTGGGCCGGTCACCCGCGGTCAGGTGCGGCGCAGACTCGTCGATTTCCTCCCGCAGCCGGCTCGCCACCAGCGACAGGCCCAGCACCACCGGCCCGAGCATCAGCACGCGCACCAGCTTGACCAAGGTGCCGATGTGGACTGCCACCAGGCCGACCGGCGCCGTGGCCGCCAGCACCTGCGGCACGGCATAGACCGTCAGCCCGGCCAGCACGCCATACTGTAGGCCCGTCATGTGCAGCAGCGACACCAGCAGTGGCAGCGCGAGCACGACGATGACGCCCAGCACGGCGGTGAAGGCGATGGACGAGGCGATATCCTCGCTGTCCGCGCCGATCACCGGCGCTACGGCCGCGATGGCCGAGTTGCCGCAGATCGAGTTGCCGCACGCCACCAGCACCGCCATGCGCCGCGGCAGCCGCAGCGCCCGCCCGATGCCGTAGCTGAGCAGGATGGCCGCCGCGACCACGCCTGCGATCCCTGCCAGCAGGCCCGGCCCGGCCGCCATGATCGTCCCTACGCTCAAGGACGCGCCGAGCAGCACGACAGCGACCTCCAGCAGCGTCTTGGCGCCGAACGCCACGCCGGTATGCCAGCGCTCGCCCGGGGTCCAGGCCGTTCGGACCGCGGTGCCGATCAGGATGGCCAGCACCAGCGCCTCCAGCCAAGCCCGGCCGAACACGGCCTCCTCCCCGGCTTGCAGCGCCATGGCGGCCAGGGTGACGGCGCCGCACAGCAGCAGCCCGGGCAATACGCTTGCCGTGCCGCCGGCCAGCCTCTTGAACATCGGCAGCTTCCCAGGTGCCGCGGGTGGTACTTGGTTTGCTGGAGCGGCAAAGTCTGACATGTGAGGTGCGGCCTTCGTTCTGATGGCAGCAACGTGGCCTGTGGTGATCTATCCTACCAACACAGGATCAAGCTGGCATCAATCGGAAGCGGCGATGAATGGCAATGGCTATTTGGCGCCCTTGATGCTGTCGAGGTAGGCAACGATTGTCTTGGCGTCCTCGTCCGACACCGGCGCCTTATAGACGGCAATCATTTTGTGGACCTCGGTTTCCCATGTGGCACGGGCCAGGGACGGCTGGTTCAGGATCATGCCGGGCGAGTGGCAGGCGGCGCAGTTCGCCTCGGCTGCCTCGACGCCCGGACCCGGTGGGAACGCGCGGTCACTGCTGGGCAGGTCCACGC
>CAXTOB010000384.1:0-6275 GCA_964245505.1 uncultured Acetobacteraceae bacterium
AGCTGCGCCACGGCAACACCGAGCCGGTGAACAGCCTGCCCGAGCTGCTGGCCGCGTCCGACGTGGTCAGCCTGCACGTGCCGGAGCTGCCATCGACCGCCAACATGATCGGCGCCGGGCAGATCAGCGCCATCAAGCCCGGCGCCCTGCTGATCAACAACGCCCGCGGCAACGTGGTGGACCTGACCGCGCTGGCCGCCTACCTGCGCCGCGGCCACCTGGGCGGCGCCGCCATCGACGTGTTCCCGATCGAGCCGGCCGGCAAGGGCGAGCGGTTCAGCACCCCGCTGCAAGGCCTGCCGAACGTGATCCTGACGCCGCACATCGGCGGCTCGACCGAGGAAGCGCAGGAGCGCATCGGCGAGGAGGTGGCGCGCAAGCTGCTGGGCTTCCTGCAGGCGGGTTCCACCGGGGGCGCGGTAAACTTCCCGCACGTCGAGCAGCCGCGGCTGGCCGGGCATGCCCGCTACTTGCACGTGCAACATAACGTGCCCGGCGTGCTGGGCCGTCTGAACCTGGTGTTCAGCGAGCGCAACCTGAACGTGTCGGCGCAGTCGCTGCAAACGGACGGGGAGATCGGGTATGTGATGATCGACGCGGAGGGCGAGCCCTCGGTGTGCGGGGAGGTGCTTGGGGCGTTATGCGCGATCGAGGGGACAATCCGGGCGCGGGTGCTGCGGTAAGGGCGGGGTCGCAACAATCAAAATCACCTGACCGGCAAAACGTTCTCAAACCTGACAGTTGGAGCATGGCGGGTGCAGCTAAGTGCTCCTGTCATGCCTTGTATCCTGCCCCCGCCCCAGCAGCGTCGTCCCGTCCAACCCCATCACCCGCAACAGCGCGCCAGCCGCCGGCGCCGACCCGTCCACAACCCGCGCTGGCCAGGCGCCATCGCCCAGGCTGACACGGCCTTCTCCGGCCTCGAACACCAGCGCCCGGCAGGTCTGTCCCACGAGCCCGGCTGCCGGGGCGTTCACCGGGTTGGCCGGCGTCCGCCGCCGCATCAGCAGCGCCGCCGCGCCGACCAGCACAGCCATAAGCGCCAGGAACACCAGCACCTGTCCGCGCCAATCCAATTTGGCCAGCATCGTCACCACGCCCGCCCCCACCGCCGCCAGCCCGGTCGGCAGCAGGAACACACCTGGCGCCGCCATCTCCAGCGCGCAGCCCAGCAGGCCCGCGATGATCCAGACTTCGCCTGAGGTCAGGAGCAGGCTCATGGCTGGCGCAATTGCATCGCCTCGATGGCCTGTGCGATGCCGCCGGCCAGCGCGCCGGTCTCCAGCGGGATCACCAGGGTGCGGCCGGACGGGTTCGCGGCCAGGCGGCCCACCGCGTCCACGTATTTCTGCGCGATGAAGTAGCGCAGCGCCTCCGTTCCGCCGTCCCGCGCCGCCTGTGCCACGACGGTCGTGGCGCGGGCCTCAGCCTCGGCCAGGCGCTCGCGGGCGGCGGCGTCCTTCATCGCGGCCTCCAGCCGGGCCTCGGCTTGCAGGACTGTCGCCTGCTTCTGGCCCTCGGCGCGGGCAACGGCGGCTTCGCGCTCGCCCATCGCGCGGGCGACGGTGGCCCGGCGCTCGCGCTCGGCGGTCATCTGCAGGTTCATCGCGGCGACCAGGTTCGCCGGCGGCTCGATCTTGCGGAGTTCGACGCGGGACACCTTCACGCCCCAGGGCGCCGTCGCGTGGTCCAGCGTTATCAGCAGCTTGGCGTTGATTTCCTCGCGTCCCGACAGCGCGCCGTCCAGGTCCATCGCGCCGATCACGCTGCGTATGTTGGTCATGGCCATGCTGGTCAGTGCCTGCACCAGGTTCTGCGCGCCATAGGCGGCCTTGGCCGGGTCCAGCACGCGGTAGTAGGTGATCCCGTCCACCACGACGGCGGCGTTGTCCCGGGTGATGACGGCCTGCTCCGGGATGTCGAGCACGATCTCCTGCACGTTCATCTTGTGGCCGACGCGTTCCACCAGCGGCAGCATCAGGTTCAGGCCGGGGTTCAGCAGCCGGGTGAAGGCGCCGAAACGCTCCACGGTCCATACCTGTCCCTGCGGTACCGTGCGCACCCCCAGGCCGATGCCGAGAACTACGACCAGCGCCAGCACGCCAAAGGTGATGAACATAGGTTCCATGAGGTCCTGTCGTTGCCTGCCGGCTGCGGCGCCTGCCGGGCGTTACCGCCAACACGGGGCGGCCACCCGTGTCGCGGCGCCATCTTCGCATGGCGCCCCGGTCCGGACCAGACGGCAGCCGGAGGCCGGTTCGGCGCTGCAGGCCATGAAGGCGCTTGACACCGCCGCCCGGCACCCGGCTGTTCCGCCCCATGCGCCGCGCCATCGTCCACATCGGCACCCCTCGGACCGGGACCACCAGCCTGCAGCACGTGCTGACCCGCCTGCGCCCGGCGCTGGCCGGCGCCGGGGTGCTGTATCCCGACCTCACGCCCAGCAGCGTCGCCGTCCCGCACCTCAGCCATCAGTATCTTGGCGAGGCCCTGGACGGGCGCCGCTCCCGGCGGGACCGGCAGGAGCTGATGCAGGACCTGGCCGCCCAGCTCCGCGACACCCCATGCGACACAGTCGTCTTGTCCTATGAAGGATTGTGCCAAGCCTCGCCGGCCCTCGGCATCCCGCGCAGGCTCGCGAGCCTGTTCGCCAGCAAAGGCTTCGAGATGGAGGCGGTGATGACGGTGAAGCCGCAGGCGGCCTACCTCAACTCGCTCTATACCTGGCGCACCCAGTTCCTGCGCGAGGGCCGCACCTTTCCCGCCTTCGCGGCAGCCTGGCTGGGCAGCCCGCGGCTGGACCTGGACCGGATGGCGGCGCCTTGGCGGGCAGCCTGCGGTGGCCGCTGCGCCGTGGTGCCCGTGCGCGACCGCCACGACCCGCGGCCGCTGCTGGAGCGCCTGCTGGCGGAGGTCGGACTGCTGGCCCGGGCAGCGCCGCTGCTGACGGCCGCCGACGCCGGACTGGCCGAGAACCGAAGCCCCGGCCCTTTCGCGGTCGAGGCACTGCGCCGCCTGCACCGTGGCGGCGCCCGTGCCGTATTGGGCGCAAGGTCGCGTGACGCCTCTCGCTTCGTGGAAGCGGCGGCGCGGACGCGCGGGTTGGATGCTGCAGGCTTCCAAGGCGTGTCAGCCGGGCTGCACGTCCAGGCCGCGGCGAGGTGGGCGGCTTCGAATGCGGGTCTTGCGATGACGGCTTGGGGCGTCGGCTGGGAGCACCGGGTGGCAGATACCGATCCGGCTCCGGTGAACGATATCGCCGTCAGTACGGCGGACCCGGACATGGAAGCTGCCTTGGATGCTCTAGTGCAGGACACGTGCCGGCACTTTGGAATTGATCTGCGGCCGGGATGGATGGCAGGGGTGGGCAGCTTGGCGGATCGGGCAGCGAGCTTAGCTGCAGCGACTCTGCAGCGTGGCAGGACGCTATTCAGTGGCTCCGTTCCCCGCGGGAACTAGGCCGGGGCTGAGCGGATCTCGGTGCAACCGGAGCTGCACCGGGATCATCATTGTCCCGCGGTTTCCTCTCACCCCAGCCCTGTCCCGGGGGGAGAGGGAGAAGGGACCGGCTAAGTGTTATGGCGCGTGCGTTGAACACACAACGATACAGGTTTTCAGAGAAGCGGCTTGCAAGCGGGTCCGGTCGCCACGCGTCCGGACCCGGGTGCAAACCGTCCTAGCCTTTCATCAAGCCAGCCGAGCGCAGCGCCTTCTCGATCACCCCGCCGACCGCGCCCGCGCGGGCCGCTGCCGGCAACTGGATTTCAGGCAACAGCCCCTCCAGCAGCCCTCCGAACGCCAGTCGCGGCCCTGTCTGGCCTGCCGCCTGTGCCGTATGGCGCGCTTCGTTCTGCGACGCGTCAGTCCGGACCTGCGCTGCTGCCGTCAGCAATCCCCAGGACCGCGCCATGTGACAGGTGGAGCTGATACCGGCGTCCAGCATGTAGGGGGCCGGGACGCCCAGTGACTCGTCAAGGTCAGCGGCCCCAGGGTGCAACGGCGTGCCATGGCCCATGCCAGGGATCATGAAGCACTCGAGCACCACCTGCCCCGACGCATTCCGCCAAGCCTGGTGCGCTGCGCCGTCCACCCGGTCCACCAGGGACGGCGCAGCTGATAGCCCCATGACGTTCGTCCACTGCTTCACCAGTTCTGCCGCGTTGCCAGGCCGCACCGTGCTGTCTGCGTCACCCTGCCAGATCTGGATGCGGGGCCAGGGGCCGCGGTGCGATGAGGCCTGGCGGACCAGATCGCCCCACTCCTGCGCGGAGTGATGACGCCGCCCGCCCATCGCCTCGAACGCTTCCGGCATGGAGTGCGCCGCGCCATGCGGCAGCCCGGCGATGATCGCCCCGCCTGCAAACACCTCGGGATATGCCGCGAGCATCGTTGCCGCCATCCCGCCGCCTGCGGACAGGCCGGTGATGAACACCCGCGCCGGGTTCAGGTTGTGGGTCGCGACCATGTGGGCGATGCCCTGGCGTATGCTCTCAGCCTCGCCGCTGCCACGGGTGGTGTCGGCGGGCTGGAACCAGTTGAAGCAGGTGTTCGGGTTGTTGCCCCGCAGCTGCTCGGGCAGCAGCACCGCAAAGCCGTGACGCTCAGCCATCCGCGACCAGCCGGCGCCAGCGTCGTAACCGGCCGCGCTCTGGGTGCAGCCGTGGAGCGCCACCACAAGCGGGGCGCCGGCAGGTAGCCCCGGTGGGACATAAGCCAGCATCTGAAGGGCGCCAGGGTTGGAGCCGAAACCTTGCACATTCACCAGCCCCAGAGTGCCGGATGCTGCTGCGCCCGCAGCCTCTTCCCGTTGGCGGCGGTTGCGGACAAGCTGAGCTATGTTGTCGCCGAGACCGGGCATTGAATGGCCTTTCATGGTGCAGCCAGAGGCCAAAATGGCGTTTTCAGGACGCTGCTAGACGTAACGATGGTGCGGTGCAGCATCGCATACCAGACACTTTTCCGCGTGGCGGCTACTCAGATAGTCCCTGCCGCTTTGACGCAACGTGAAGGTGCTTTGGTAAAGCAATGCGTGATGAGAAAGCCGTATGTGCCGACAGGACGCTCTGCTGCGGAGCAATTAGGCTAGCGACGTCCGGCGCAATTTACAGCACCGGCCTTTACGTGGCCGTATCGCCTTTCTGCTATCGGCCAGTACCGAAGCGACTCCATCTGCAACGCTGGTGCTAGCGGTAACCAACTTGGCCAGGGTCAGTTCGCCTCAATACGCCGACAGCCCGACCTTGCACGGGATCGTGACGCTCATGCGCCTGCGGCTTGCATGCGGGACATCATGGCCTGCGGTTGCTGCAGGCGGGCATGGGCGGCGGCGTATTCCCCGGCCATGCGCGCCACCAGCCGTGCCGTCGGCACCACCGCCTGCACCGCCCCGATCCCCTGGCCGCTGCCCCAAATGTCCCGCCAGGCCTTGGGCTTGTCGCCGCCGAAGTTCATCTTGCTGGCGTCGGACTGCGGCAGGTTGTCCGGGTCCAGCCCGGCCGCCACCAGGCTGGGACGCAGGTAGTTGCCGTGCACGCCCGTGACCAGGTTGGTATAGACGATGCTGTCCGCCCCGCCGTCCACGATGGCCTGCTTGTAAGCGGCGTCGGCATTGGCCTCCTCCGTCGCGATAAAGGCGGAGCCGACGTAGCCCAGGTCCGCCCCCATCGCCTGGGCTGCCAGCACGGCCGACCCGGTGGCGATGGCCCCGGACAGGGCGACCGGGCCATCGAACCAGGCCCTGATCTCCTGCATCAAGGCGAACGGCGACAGGACGCCGGCATGGCCCCCCGCGCCCGCGGCCACGGCCACCAGCCCGTCCGCGCCCTTTTCGACCGCCTTGCGCGCGAAGGTGTCGTTGATGATGTCGTGCAGCACGACGCCGCCGTAGGAGTGGACGGCCTGGTTCACCTCCGGACGTGCCCCCAGCGAGGTGATGACGATCGGGACGCGGTGCCGGACGCAGACCTCCATGTCGTGCTCCAGCCGGGCATTGCTGCGGTGGACGATCTGGTTGACGGCAAAGGGGGCGGAGGGCCGGTCGGGATGATGCGCGTCCCAGTCGGCCAAGGCGTCCTGGATACGCGTGATCCACTCCGCCAGGGCTTCCTGCGGCCGGGCATTCAGCGCCGGGAAGGAGCCGACGACGCCCGCGGTGCACTGGGCGATCACCAGCGCCGGGTTGGAGATGATGAACAGCGGGGAGGCGATGACAGGCAGGGCGAGCCGCCCGCGCAGGAGGCGGGCGGGCCGTTCGACCTCACCAACGACCGGCGTTA
>CAXTOB010000385.1:0-6270 GCA_964245505.1 uncultured Acetobacteraceae bacterium
CCGGCGGCAGGTCGGGATCGGAGACGTCCACTGCCTCGGGCTTGATGCCGATCAAGAGCACGCGCGTCATGCTGTGAAATCCTCCTTGGGTCGTCAACGCAGCCGCTCAGATGACCGCAACCTCCGGCCGCACCGGCACCGCCCGTGCCCCGGGGTCATCATGGAACTCGTCCTCGCTCACGCCATAAACGTCCCGCACCCGCTCCGGCGTCAGCTCAGCGGGCGTGCCGTCGAACACCACGCGCCCGGCCGATAGCGCCACGATGCGATCGCAGTAGTGCCGGGCGGTGTCCAGGTGGTGCAAGTTGACCAGCACCGTCAGCCCGTCCTCCCGGTGGATGCGGCGCAGCATGTCCATCACCACGCGGGCGTTGGGTGGATCGAGGCTGGCGATCGGCTCGTCGGCCAGCATCAGCCGCGGCTCCTGCATCAAGGCCCGGCAGATCGCCACCCGCTGCTGCTGCCCGCCCGACAGCGTCCCCGCGCGCTGCAGCGCCGTGCCGGGCAGGTCGAAGCGGTCCAGCGCCTGCAGCGCCATCGCCCGCTCGCCCGCGGTGAACAGCCCGAGCAGGCTGGCCACCTGCCCCCGGTGGTTCAACCGGCCCATCAGCACATTGGTCAGCACGTCCAGGCGCGGGACTAGGTTGAACTGCTGGAACACCATGGCGCAGGCGCAGCGCCAGTCCCGCAGCGCCTTGCCACGCAGGGCCGTCACGTCCGTGGTGCCGAAGCGTATGCTGCCCGACGACGGCTCCTGCAGGCGGTTGATCATCCGCAGCAGGGTGCTCTTGCCCGCGCCGCTGCGGCCGATGACGCCGACCATCTGGCCGGTGGGAATGCTGAGGGTGACGCCATCCACGGCCGCCTTCGCGCCGAAGCGCCGGGTCAGGTCGCTGATCTCAAGCATCGCCGCCTCATGTTTGGGGTTCTGCACCCTTAGCGTCCCGGTGCCGGGCGGGGTTGTGACGATTGCATGACAGGGTGCCCTCAGCCGTCCGGCGGAGCAAGCTCGTCCAGCAACGCCGGCAGTTTCTGGCCAGAGGCCGCCGCTGCTGCCGTCTCCCTGCCGACGTAGCGTGCCATCAGCACGCTGCCACCACCGCCCGCGCCACCGCCGCCGCGCAACGGCTGCCTAGCGAAACATCCGGTTCGGCGTGTCCACCAGCAGCCAGGCCCGGCGATAGTCCACGCCCATCGCTCAGCCGGCGGCCGAGATGGAGCCGGTTTCCCACATCAGCTCCAGCGGCCGCACCTTGCAGAGACCGAGCGCCCGCCCGTCGTCGAAATCCATGCGGAGCATGAGCCAGGGTGGGGCGTAGGTCAGGCTATGCCGGTCACCTATCATTGCGCCGGTCATTGCGCCGGGCCGGATGCATTCCGTGCTGGCGCGTTCGATATGTTCCGTTAAATATGGCGGTATCTGGTGCTGGAGGCCCGAGATGGATGGCTCCCTTGATGCGACGGCTGTGCACGAGCCAGCCGGCGAATGGCTGACCACCTGGTCGGTATCGCCGGACGGCGACCAGGCGCGATACGGCTTTGCAGACCCCTGGGGACGGTCATGCCGGTCCGACCTTCCGGTGGAGGCAGTCGGCGGCCTGCTGATGGTCCTACCCCAGGTGCGGCAGGCCATACTAGGCCGTTCTTGCAATGAAATTGCCCGCGTGGTGCAGCTACTTGGGCTATGGCGCCTCGAACGGGGGGTTGGTCCGGGACGGCTGATCCTGACCCTGTACACACCGGACGGCCGCAGCATTGCCTTCGCGCTGGCGCCGGCTGGGCTGGCGGCGGCGGAGGCCGGGCAAGCGCACCGGCCCGGCACGCCGTTGTCCGCGCCGGTGCTGAACTGATGCGGGTGCTGAACTGATGCGCGCCATCCTCCGATGCGTCCTGCTCGGGGCCGCGCTGCTGCTGTCCGGCGCCGCTCCGGCGCAGGACGCCCCTAAACCTGGGCCGTTGCGCGTTTATGCCGCAGGCAGCCTGACCGCGCCGTTCAACGCCCTGCTGCAAGCCTTCGGCGCGCCGCCGGGCGAAGGGTCGCAGCCGACCTACGGCCCCTCTGGCGCGCTGCGGGAACGGCTGGAGCGGGGCGAGGCCGCGGACTTGTTCGCCTCGGCCGATATGGGACAGCCGCGCCGCTTGGCCGCGGCCGGGTTCGGTACGCCCGTCGTGCTGTTCGCGCGCAACCGCATGTGTGCGCTGGGCCGGGCCGGGCTGGATTTGACGCCGGCCAACCTGCTGGACCGGCTGCTGGACCCGGCCGTCAAGCTCGCCACCTCCACACCGGTGGCGGACCCGGGCGGGGACTATGCCTGGGCGGTGTTCGCCCGGGCCGAGCGCGTGCATCCCGGCGCGAAGGCGGCGCTGGAGGGCAAGGTGCAGCAGCTCGTGGGCGGTCCTGGCATGGCGCCGCTGGTGCCGGGCGTGGGGCCGGCGGAGGGCGTGTTCCTGTCCGGACGGGCCGACGTCATGCTGGGATATTGCAGCGGCACCGACGGGCTGAAGCGCGCGGTCTCCGACCTGGTCGCCGTGCCGCTGCCGCCGGAGCTGGAAGTTGGCCCCGAGTACGGCCTGACGGTGCTGTCCGATCATCCGAACGCTGCCCGATTCGCCCTGTTCGTGTTGTCCGAGCAGGGCCAGGCCATCCTGGCGCGGCATGGGCTGATTCCGGTCACGCTCACGGCTGGCGACGGAGGAACGCGTCCATGATGCAATGGGGCACAGGGACGCAACGGAGGCGCTGGCTACCCGCCCTGGCGCTGGCCGCATGGGCAGGCACGGCATTGGCGGTGCCGGTCACCAGCCTTACCGTGGCAGGGGCGGTGGACCGGTCCGCGACATTTGCCCTGTCCGACCTGCGGATGCTGCCGGCGCAAACGACGTCCGTCACGCCTGTGGTGTGGGCGCTGCTTGAGTAGCTTGGTCAGCCTGCCAGGGCTCGACGCAACCGCATTGCCGGAACTAGGGAGCCTAGCCCTTGTTCTTCCGTGGCTGGCCGGCGTCGTCGCCATATGGCGACGCACCATGCCGCCGGCAGCCTGAGCCGTGGGTGCCGCCACCCCATATCCGGAGATGTCCCTTGCTGCGTAGAACCCTGCTCGCCGCCCTGCTCGCCGTTCTGTCCCCCGTCGCTGCCGGGGCGGCGGAGCCGGTCTCGGTGTTCGCCGCCGCAAGCCTGACGGACGCGATGCGGGATGTGTCGGCGGCTTGGCAGCAGGCCGGGCACGCGCCACTGCGCCTGGTGTTCGCGGCAAGCTCGACATTGGCGCGGCAGATCGAGCAGGGGGCGCCGGCCAACGTGTTTGCGTCCGCCGACCAGCAGTGGATGGACTACCTGGCACAGCGGACGTTGATCGCCGCAGGCACGCGGCACGACCTGCTGGCCAACCAGCTCGTGCTGATCGTGCCCAAGGACCGGGTGAGGCAAGTTGCGGTCGGCCCCGGTTTGGACCTGGCCGCGCTGCTCGGCCCGGATGGGCGGATGGCCACCGGCGACCCGGCGCATGTCCCGGTCGGACTGTATGCCAAGCAGGCGCTGACTGCCCTGGGCCTGTGGTCTCAAGTGGAGCCGCATCTGGCCCGGACCGAGGACGTGCGCGGCGCGCTGCTGCTGGTCGAGCGCGGCGAAGCGCCGGCCGGCATCGTTTACGCCACCGACGCCGCCGCCAGCGCCGGCGTGACTGTGGCGGGAGTCTTCCCCGAGAACACGCACGACCCGATCACCTATCCATTCGCGGTGACGCGGGACGGCGACACGCCGGAGGCCCGGGCGCTACTGCGATTCCTGGCCGGGCCGGAGGCGCGCGCCGTATTCGAGAGGCGCGGCTTCACCGTCATCGCCGCGGCTGCTCAGGCTCAACCGGCGGCCGACAGGTAACCAGCGGCGCCAGCGTGGCGCATCTTCGGATGGGATCACGGCTTTTGCCGGGACGTCTGTCATTTAGCGGCTTGCGTCCGTGCGCCTGTCTCCCAAGCGGCGCCGCGGATGAGGTGAGGGCCGGGGAAGGCAGGCACCCGGTGCGGCCCTACCTGACCATCCGGTCCTGCCCGATCAGCGCCAGGCCCTCGGCCACCGACACGAACTCCCCGCCGCCGGACACGCGCTCCGCACCGAACCGCGTCTCGAACAGCCGGCGCACGGCGGGCACGAAGGCGGTGCCGCCAGTCAAGAACACCCGGTCCACCCCGGCAGGCTCCAGCGCCGCCAGCGCCAGCGCACGGTCCACCGCGGCGGACAACGCCGCCAGTTCCGGCGCGATCCAGCCCTCGAATGCCGTGCGTTCGATCTCCTCCTCGATGTGCAGGCCCGGGTGGTCGAAGCGCAGCACCGCCCGGTCGGCACGCGACAGCTCCGCCTTCACCGCTGAAACCGACTGGTAAAGCTGGTAGCCCAGCTCCTCCTCGATCACCAGGATCAGCCGGCGCAGCGCTTCCGGTTCGGCGGCGGTGCGGGCGACCTCGCCGATTTCGCGCAGGGTGCGGGGCGTGCGCATCAGCGATAGGCGATGCCAGCGGGATAGGCCGGTGTAGTATTCGGCTGGGACCGGCATGTCCTTGCCCATGATCCCGTACGTGCCGTTCTTGCCCAGATGCGGCGCCACCACGCGGTCGATGATGCGCGCGTCGAAGCTGTCGCCGGCCACGCCGACGCCGGTGGTGGCCAGCGGCGTTACCGGCCGGGCTGCGCCCGGGTCGAAGCGCAGCAGGGAAAAGTCGCTGGTGCCGCCGCCGAAGTCGCCGATCAGCACGGTCGCGGGGGCGGCCAGGGCGCGGGTGAAGCGGAACCCGGCGGCCTCCGGCTCGTAGGCCACGTCCACCTCGCCCAGGCCGGCCTGGCGGAAGGACTCGCGTAGCCGGGCCTCGCCCAGGGCGTCGTCCGCCAGTTCGCCGGCGAAGCGGACGGGGCGGCCGGCGATGATGCGGGCGCCGTCCAGTTCGCCGCTTGCGAAGCCCTGATCCGCCAGCAGGCCGCGCAGGAACAGGGCGACCAGGGCCTCCAGGGTGAAGGGACGCCCCATGACCTGGGTGCTGGAGAAGCTGCGCTGTGCCAGGTAGGTCTTCATGGACATGATCAGCCGGGTGTCCTCGGGGTCGTCGAGGTAGTGCGCCACGGCATGCGGCCCGGCGGCGTGCCGCACTGTGCCGCGCTCGGACCAGAAGCATAGGACCGTGCGGAACACCTCCAGCCCGGGCGCACGCAGCATCCGCGCGGTGCCGTCCGGCCGGAGCACGGCGACGACGCTGTTGGTGGTGCCGAAGTCTATGCCGATGATGATGGGGGGGTTGGCGGACATGCGGCGCGGGTGATGCGGACTGACGGGTGCCGGGTCAAGCCGCCTGCCGGTCCTGAGCGGGGGGCCAGGTGCACGGCAAGGCTCCTGCGGCAGCGCAGCATATGGTGCGGCTTAGTAGTCCGGTGTAATGCACAGGCCTTTCGCACTGAGCTTTAGGTTGCCGAGCCGCTATTGCGAGCCGCTTGCGGCGCAGCAATCCAGAGCCGTCTGTGCGGTGCTTGCCGCGTCGCTGCGCTCCTCGCAATGACGGAAACGGTCAGAGCGAAGGGGGTTTGGTATCACTTCGAATACTGCGTCACTTCGAATATGGAGTCCGCGCCGGTGCGTACGAACCCGTTCTTCGACAGCCTGCATTTCCTGATCGGCGACACGCCCGACCACAATGCGCTCGGCCCGGCGAAATATATCCTCGTGGTCTTGTATGCCGCCCTGCTGGCCGGCGGCATCGTCATCGCCGTCCGCGTCTGGTCACAGGACCCGGCCCAGCGGACCGGCCGCAGCCTCCTGATCCTGCTGTTCCGGATGCTGATCGGCACCATGTGGCTGGAAGGGTCGTTGTGGAAGCTGCCGCTGCCCGTCTCGGGCGGCTTCCAATACTGGACTACCCAGCTCACCGAGAACTCCGCCTTCGCCGTCCATGCCGCCCTGGTGCGGGACGTGTTCCTGGCGCACATCGCCCTGCTCGACCCAGCAGTCTTCCTTACCGAAACCCTGCTGGGGGCTGCATTGATGCTGGGCTTCGCTGTGCGCCTGGCGGGCCTGGTCGGCATCGCCTTTACCCTCAACCTGTGGATCGGGCTGTATCGCAACGACGCCGAGTGGCCGTGGGAGTATATCTTCATCATCATCACGCACGGCTTCTTCGTGCTGGACCGGGTGGGGCAGGTCCTCGGGCTGGATGCTCTTGTGCGCCGGGCCGGCCCGGGGGTGCTGACCGGCCCGTCGCTGCTCGGCCGCGCCTACCGCCTTGCGTCGT
>CAXTOB010000386.1:0-4067 GCA_964245505.1 uncultured Acetobacteraceae bacterium
CGTCGCGGCCATCCGGGCGCTGGCGGCGGCCCAGGGCCGCCAGGTGGTCGTGTTCACCATGCTGACCGCCATCCTGGGCGAAACCGACGCGGCGGCACGGGCCAAGCACGCGGAATATCAGGCCCATGCCAGTCACGAGGGCGCGCTGGCGCTGATGTCCGGCTGGACTGGGGTGGACCTGTCTGCCTATGCGCTGGACGAGCCGATCCGGCACGTGGAGAACGACGCCGGCCGCACCGCGATGGAAAACATCACCCGGGCCGACCCGGCGCGCAGCTGGACGGTGCGTGACGTGGCCGCGCACGTCGCGATCGGCGGCATTGGCCCGGTACTGGTCGGCACGCCGGCGGACGTGGCGGACGGGATGGAAGCCTGGATCGCCGCCACCGGGGCGGATGGGTTCAACCTGGCCTCCGTCGTCGCCCATGAAACCTTCTCCGACGTATCTCACATGTTGGTGCCGGAGCTGCAGCGGCGCGGGCGGTATAAGCGGCGCTACGCTTCCGGGACGCTGCGGGATAAGCTGTTTGGGGCCGGGCCGCGCCTGGCCGCGCCGCACCCTGCGGCGGCTTACCGCTTCAGCGCCGCGGCGGTGCCTGGTACGCACGTGCCTGCTTAAGAAGGACCAGACCCGTTATGGACACAGCTCTGCCCGCATTGGCCGCCCTGCCGCCAGTCCCGATCCTGGAACGGGATGCCGACGCGATCGCTGCCGCTCGCTGCCTGGCCGCCGCCTACCTGCCCGGCGCCGCGGCCCGGGACCGCGACCGTATCCTGCCCCATGCCGAGGTGGATCAGTACTCCGCCACCGGCCTGGGCGGCATCACGGTACCGCGGGAGCATGGCGGTCCCGACCTGTCCGCGGCGACGCTGGCCGAGGTGACGGCGATCATCTCCGCCGCCGACCCCTCGCTGGGCCAGATCCCACAGAACCACCATGGCTTCGTGCGCCTGCTGCGCTACGAGCCGGACCCGGCGAAGGCGGCGCTGTTTTTTCGCTTGACGCTGGAGGGGGCGCGGTTCGGCAATGCTCTGGCCGAGTCCGGCGGCAGGACGACGCGCGACGTTGCCGCCCGGATGCGCCGCGTGCCGGGTGGCTGGTTGGTGGACGGCACGAAGCAGTACAGCACCGGCGCATTGTTCGCGCACTACGTCCCCGTGCAGGCGCTGGACGAGGACGGCCTGGCCCGGCGTGCCGTCGCGCTGCGCGATGCGCCGGGCCTGACCGTGGTGGATGATTGGTCGAGCTTTGGCCAACGCACCACCGCCAGCGGCACCGTCGTGCTGGATGGCGTGTTCGTGCCCGACAGCCACGTGATCGCGGCCTATGCGGCGTCTGCCAAGCCGACGCTGTATGGCCCGGTGTCCCAGATCATGCAGGCCGCCATTGACCTGGGGATCGCGCGCGGCGCCGTTACGGACACCATCGAGTTCGTCCGCGCACGCTCCCGTCCTTGGATCGACAGCGGGCAGGACAGGGCGGCGGACGATCCCTACACTATTGCGGCCGTCGGAGACCTGCAGGTGCGCCTGCATGCCGCGGATGCCCTGCTGCACCGGGCGGGGCTGGTCATTGACGAGGCGACGAAGGACGAAACGGCGGACTCCGTGGCGGACGCCTCCATCGCCGTCGCCGAGGCCAAGGTGCTGACGACGGAGGCGGCGATCCTGGCGACGAACAAGCTGTTCGAACTGGCGGGCACGCGCTCGACGCTGGCGGAGTATGGGCTGGACCGTCATTGGCGCAATGCGCGCGTCCATACCCTACATGACCCGGTGCGCTGGAAATTCCATGCCATCGGCAACCATGCCCTGAACGGCATCAAGCCGCCCGTGCACGCCTGGATTTAGAGGGCATCCCGCCGGAGTGCGGCATGCTTTGGTTTTTGCAGCTCGGGTGGCATCCACTGCTGCCTAAGACCCACCCCTTTCAAGGTGGCTGAGCTGTTCCCCACTTTGGGCGATGAGCAAGGCATTGCGTGATCCCGGGTTGGTTTGGCGGGCAGTTCTGGAGCGGTTCGAGCAGCAGGCGCCGGCGAGCGTGATGGCGCGCATGGCGTTGGAGCACGCATTGCCTGCGGGCTGGGTGGATGAGGTGTTCGAGACCAACCGGCAGCAGCAATACGCGCGCGAGTTGCTGTTCTCGACCGTGGTGGAGTTGATGACGCTTGTGGTGCTGGGCTTGCGCCCTTCCCTGCACGCGGCGGCGCGCAAGATGGACGGCTTGCCTGTGTCGCTGACTGCTTTGTATGACAAGGTGAACCGCACGGAGCCTGCTGTTTTGCGTGCCCTGGTGCGGGGCAGTGCCGAGCGGCTCGGCCCGGTGATGGCGGCCGTGGGCCATGGCGGAAGCAGCTTGCCCGGCTGGCAGCTGCGCGTGCTGGATGGCAACCACCTAGGGGCGAGCGAGAAGCGGCTCGGGCCGTTGCGCGGCCATCGAGGCGCAGCCCTGCCGGGCCAGTCGCTGGTGGTATATGACCCCGATGCGGGCTTGGTTGTGGACTTGGTGGCCTGGGAAGACGCGCACGCGAGCGAGCGCGTGGGCGCCGCGGTGCTGCTGGATGGGGCAGGACCTGGCCAGGTATGGGTCGCCGACCGGCATTTCTGCACGCGCACGCTGCTCGGCGGCTGGGATGGGGCGGGCGCCTGCTTTGTTGTGCGCGAGCATGCAAACCACCCTCGCCTTGCGGCCCGGGGTGAATGGTGTCCGCAAGGGCGCACCGGCACAGGCGCCGTGCGCGAGCAGGCCATCATGGTGGAGGGCCATGAAACATCCTGGCGCTGCGTCGAGCTGGCGCTGGATCAGCCCACGCAGGATGGCGATACCACCATCCGGCTGTGGAGCAACCTGCCGACCGCCATTGATGCAGCCGAGATAGCGGGCCTGTATCGTAAGCGCTGGCACGTCGAACGCAGCCGTTCGCCGGGGATCGAAGGCATGTTCGGGCGCTTGGAAGCCGTGCTGCACAGCGAAATTCCAAGCCTTGGCCATCCCCGGGCCGCCTTGCTCGGGTTTGCCGTCTCGGTGCTGGCCCACAACGTGCTCGCCCTGCTCGGGCGTTGCGTGGAACTGGCGCATCAGCCGCCGTCAGGCGAGCCGCCGTTTGCCGTGTCCCTGTTCCACCTCGCCTTGCATGTGACAAACGCCTACGGCGGCCTGATCGTCGCCATTCCGCCCCAAGCCTGGCCAAACTGGCACGAGGCCGACCCCGAAAGCCTCGCCAAACAGCTGCTTGCCCTCGCTCGCCACATCAAACCGCACGCAGTCGCCACCAGCAAACGCAGGCCCAAGCCAAAAACAACCAAGGGCTACGTCGATGGGAAAACCGCACGTGCCCACGTCGCAACCGCTCGCGTCCTTGCCGGAACAAAAGCCGCACCTTGAAAGGGGTGAGCCTAAGACCCTACGCCCGCAGACGAGACCGAGCGCTGGTGAACGACGCCACGCTGGCACCTGACCGCACTTTGCGGATAATGCCGCCCTATATGCCGCTGGGAACCTCGCGCCTGGGCCGAACCAAATCAGCCGCACAATACTCGAGGCCGGGATGGAACAGGTAACGCCAGGAGGACCGGTGTCACGCCGTAGTCCGGCGGGACACCCTACCCTCCCGGCGATGCGTGTTTTGGTTCATCAACCCGCCAAGCGATCATTGGCGTTGGCCTGGGTTGGCGAATGTGCCGTCACGGCTTCCAGCACGGTCCTGGCAGTCTCCTCGGCGACGGTGTGCGCCTGCACCCGGATATCGGGTACGGCTGTGCATTCCCAGAACACGCCGCGGACGATGGGGCCAAGTGCCCACATCGCCGGCGCCGGACTGCCGTCCCGCCGGGTTACCTGCAGCGACGGTGTAACCTCCACTCCCATCCCGTGCGGGTCGGTCCGCGCGAGGCCGGTGCCGACCAACTGCGCCACCAGCCCATCGTTTGCGGCGCCCGCGCCGATGCCTGTCGCGTAGATGACCCTTTGCACCACGACCTCTTCGGTACAGGACTCGCCGCGGTCCTGGATCAAGACCCGTGCCGCGCTGCCGGACGATCCCTGGTGGGACGAGATCTCCAGTACC
>CAXTOB010000386.1:4077-6266 GCA_964245505.1 uncultured Acetobacteraceae bacterium
GCGCCGCGGGCCAACAGGCCGTCGAATGCCTCGGCGACCACGGGCGCCATCCGGTGCCGGTGGGCATCCCAGTAGGGCCGGAGGTGGCGCAGGAAGCGGCTGCGTTCGGCGCGCGGCAGGTCCTGCCACAGCCCGGCCGTCACCGGCCGCATCCCATCCACGATCGCGCGCCAGTCCACGCCCTGCGCCGCCGCATCGCGCGCCCTTTGCCGCAGGGCCCGCAGCAGGGCAGATAACGACCTGCGCTCCAGGGCGTCGAACGGCGGACACGGCCAGGCCGGACCCGGCGGCGAGTGGCGTTGCGGCACCAGACCGCGCCGGGACAGCGCGATCACCGGCCCGTCGAAGCCGCGCGCGTGCATCGCCAGCACGAGATCCACCATCGTGAGGCCCGTGCCCACAATCAGTACGGGTTCGCCTGACCGCAAACCGGCAGTCGCCCCAGCGGTCCAGGGATCATGGAATACGACGCCATCGCACGGCCGGCTCGACGGCAGCGTGCCGCTGGCGATGACCACCGCGGCGGCAGTCACCGTCCGCCCGCTCGCGCACGTGATGCGCCAGCCGGTGCCCGTGGGACCGACGCCTGTGGGATCAAGGCCGGTCACATTGTCGGAGCAAAGGCGCACGCGCCCGCCCGATAGAGTCATCTCATCGTAAAGCAGGGCACGCAGGTAGCGGCCGTACAGGCGCCGGCTGGCGAAGGTGCCGGCTTCGGTCACCTGGACCTCGCCCGGCCAGCGCCCAGCCTGGCTCGCCAGCCAGCGCTCGAAGTGGCCGGGGTCATCCGGCAGGGCGCTCATGTTGGCCGACCGCACGTTCAGCAAGTGCGGGGCGCCGGTTTCGGCATAGGCCGGGCCACGGGCAAACCGCCCAGTGCGGTCGAACAGGACCACGACCCAGTCGGACGGCAGCGTGCGCCGCAGGTGGATCGCCGCCATAGTGCCCGAGAACCCGGCGCCGACGATGCCGACCACCTTACCGTAGCCCTCATCGCCGCGCCGCACGCGCCGCCGCGTCGAAAGCGCGGCAGGTTCTAGGAACGCCATTTCGCTCGCAAGCATCATGTCTGGCCTCCAGAGAAGTTCGACGTGGATCGGGTAGAACAGGCCAGCTTACCGGCCAGCAAGTCAACACATTCGCGGCTGGATCGGGCACGTCCGCAACGGAATAGAGAGGCTTTCTTCAAAGGCCGATCTGAAAGAAATCACGTTGCGCGCCGCTCGTCAGCGATGACCGGTATTTGCAAAATACTTTCTCCTGCCCGCGGATGGTTGGATTGCATACCCTTATAGGCAACGATGGTGGGCTACGGACGACGTCGCCGCAAACAGATCAACAGGCTTACCGCATGTCTCTGCACCTGACCCTGCCACGCCCGGAGGCGGCCTCCGCCGTTACACCGACCACGGAGGGCGTCGAGGCGGGCCAGCGTGCGCTGCAACGATCAGTGGCCGAGTATAGCGGGCGCATCGCGGTCGTGTCCTCCTTTGGGGCAGAGTCGGCTGTGCTTCTTGCCCTGGTGGCCGACATTGACCCGTCGGTGCCGGTCCTGTTCCTCGAAACCGGCCAGCACGCCCCTGAAACGCTTGCATACCGGCAACGGCTAGCCGCTTCGCTCGGCTTGCGGGATGTCCGCGATATCCGGCCGGCGCCAGACGCCCTCGACCGGCGGGACCCGGAGGGCGTCCTGCACGCCTTCGACCCCGATGCGTGCTGCGCGCTTCGCAAAGTGGAGCCGCTGGAGCAGGCGCTGCAGCCCTTCGCGGCCTGGATCACCGGGCGCAAGCGTCACCAGGCGGCCACGCGCGCCGCCCTGCCCGTCATCGAGCAGGTGGACGGCCGCACCAAGGTCAACCCGCTCGCCCACTGGACCCAGGCGATGATCGAGGCGGAGTTCGACCGCCGCGGCCTGCCCCGGCACCCGCTCACGGCTCGCGGCTTCGCCTCCATCGGCTGCGCGCCCTGCACCCGGTCCGTCCGGCCCGGCGCAGACCCGCGTAGCGGGCGCTGGGCGGCCACCGGCAAGACCGAGTGCGGCATCCACCAACCCACCGAAAGACAATGATGACCGACCTGGACCAGCTGGAAGCGCAGAGCATCTTTGTGCTGCGCGAAGCCTACCACCGGCTGCGGCCGCTCGGCCTGCTGTGGTCGCTCGGCAAGGACAGCAACGTACTGCTGTGGCT
>CAXTOB010000387.1:0-415 GCA_964245505.1 uncultured Acetobacteraceae bacterium
TAGGCGGGCTTCGTGCAGGGCAGGGGGAAGGGTGGCATTCTCTAGGTCGGCGATTTGCGGGGTGCCGGGCAGGCTGGTGGCGGCCCAGCGTTCGGCGTTGCGGACGACGGGGATGTAGCCCAGCCCGTCCGCCAGCAGCGATCGGCACAGCGCCGTGCCGGACCGGCCTGACGCGCCGATGATGTAGGGGGTCAGCATGGGGCTGCGTTCTACTCTGACCCCGGGGCTGCTGCACATAGCGGTGGGCGTGCATCAGTCCCCTCTCCCTCCGGGAGAGGGTTAGGGTGAGGGAAAACGCAAGCGCGTACCTGGCCTAACCAGGACCTGTGCCTGTAGCGGGTCGCGGACCGTGCGTGCGGCGTGCCGCCCCCCCCCCCCCACCCCCAGCGCGAGGGGGGAGGAGGCGGCGGGTGAG
>CAXTOB010000387.1:425-6231 GCA_964245505.1 uncultured Acetobacteraceae bacterium
GGCGTGCGGCTTCCCTCACCCCAACCCTCTCCCGGAGGGAGAGGGAGCAGGAAGCGGCGTTTCCGGGTGTGGTATCAGGCTACCACCGAAAATCTCTTGACCTTTCCGCAGCTTTCCCCGATACCCCGCGCAATTCCCCTGGGATCAGCACAATGCAGAAGACCACCGTTTCCCTCAAGCCGGCTGAGGTCAGCAAGGCTTGGACCGTGATTGACGCCGACGGGTTGGTGCTCGGCCGCCTGGCCGCCATCATCGCCCAGCGCCTGCGCGGCAAGCATAAGCCGCAATATACCCCGCACGTCGATTGCGGCGACAACATCATCGTCCTGAACGCCGAGAAGGTGCGCGTCACCGGCAACAAGGCCGACCAGTCGGTGTTCTACTACCACACCGGCTACCCCGGCGGCATCAAGGGCCGCACCGTCCGCAGCCGCCTGGAGGGCGCCCACCCCGAGCGCGTCATCGAGAAGGCGGTCGAGCGGATGATCACCCGTGGCCCGCTGCAGCGCAAGCAGATGAAGCACCTGCACATCTATGCCGGTCCGACCCATCCCCATGACGGCCAGCAGCCGCAGCCGCTGGACGTCGCCGCCATGAACCCAAAGAACAAGAGGGTCTAGCCCAACATGTCCGAAACCCTCGACGACCTGCCCCCCGCTGCCCCGGCGGAGCAGACCCGCACCCTGGCCGACCTCAAGGACCTTGCCGTCGCCTCCGCATTGGTGACAAGCGACAAGCCGGTCCGCGAGGCTAAGCGCGACGCCCAAGGCCGCAGCTACGCCACCGGCCGCCGTAAGAACGCCATCGCCCGTGTGTGGATCAAGCCCGGCAAGGGCGAGATTATCGTCAACGGCAAGCGCGTCACCCAGTACTTCGCCCGCCCGGTGCTGCGGATGCTGCTGACCCAGCCGTTCCTGGTCACCGACCGGTATAACCAATTCGACGTCATGTGCACCTGCAACGGCGGCGGCCTGTCCGGCCAGGCTGGCGCGGTCCGCCACGGCATTAGCCGGGCGCTGACCTACTACGAGCCGGAGTTGCGCGGCGTGCTGAAGCTGGCCGGCTTCCTGACCCGCGACAGCCGCGTGGTGGAGCGCAAGAAGTACGGCCGCGCCAAGGCCCGACGCTCGTTCCAGTTCAGCAAGCGGTAAACCGTCACACCCATTCCATGCTTACAGGGGGGCGGTCCGCAGGGATCGCCCCCTTTTTGCTGTCCATAAGGAGGACCGCCATGCCTGACATGACCGTGTTCATAGATGGTGAAGCCGGCACCACTGGCCTCGGCATCCGTGAGCGCCTGGCCGACGTGCCCGGCGTCGCGGTCCGCAGCATAGAGCCGCAGCACCGCAAGGACCCCTTGGCCCGGCGCGACATGATGGCCGCCGTGGACCTGGTGGTGCTGTGCCTGCCCGACGACGCCGCGAAGGAGAGCGTGGCGATGGCGGCGTCCCTCGGCGCCGACGCGCCGAAGCTGCTGGACGCCAGCACCGCCCACCGCTGCGACCCTGCCTGGGCTTACGGCTTCCCGGAGTTGGCGCCGGACCAGGCTGGCCGCATCGCCGCGGCGCAGAATGTCGCCAACCCCGGCTGTTATCCCACGGGGGCCATCGCCCTGCTGCGCCCGCTGGTGGACGCGGGTCTGCTGGACCCGGCGCATCCCGTGTCGGTCAATGCCGTCAGCGGCTATTCCGGCGGCGGCAAGTCCATGATCGCCGCGCATGAGGCCAACGGCGGCCCGGCGTTCGATCTGTATGGCCTGAGCCTAGAGCACAAGCACGTTCCGGAGCTGCAGCAGTATGCGCGCCTGACCCGGCGGCCGATCTTTGTGCCCTCCGTCATCCATACCAAGCAGGGCATGGTGGTGTCGGTGCCGCTGCACTTGGACATGCTGCCGGGCCGTGCGCGGCTGTCGGACCTGTACGACGCGCTGGCCAGCCGGTATGCCGGCAGCGCCCTCGTGCACGTCCTGCCGACGGCTGGGGCGGGCGCGCTGGAGGCGACGGCGTTGAACGACACGGACGAAATGGAGCTGCGGGTGTTCGGCAACGAGGCCGCCGGCCATGCCCTGCTGGTGGCGCGCCTTGACAACCTCGGCAAGGGCGCATCCGGCGCCGCGGTGCAGAACATCCGCTTGATGCTGGGCCTGGACCAGCCGGTAGCGCGGGAGATGGCCCATGCCGGGTAACGGACCCGTCTGGGAGTTGGATGGCGTGGCCCCCGATGTCGCACCGGATGCCTGGGTCGCGCCGAACGCGGCGGTGATCGGCAACGTGGTGCTTGGGGCGCGCAGCAGCATCTGGTTCGGTTGCGTGCTGCGCGGCGACACCAACTGCATCACGGTCGGCGCCGGCAGCAACGTGCAGGACGGCACGATCGTCCATGTGAACCCTGCGGTCGAGCACGCCTGCACCATCGGTGCGGACGTCACCATCGGCCATGCCGCCATCGTCCATGCCTGCACGCTGCATGACCGGGCCTTCGTCGGGATGGGGGCGACCGTGCTGGACGGCGCTGTCATCGAGTCCGACGGGATGCTGGCTGCTGGCGCCTTGCTGGCGCCGGGCAAGCGGATCGGCGCGGGCGAGCTATGGGCCGGCGTCCCTGCCCGCAAGCTGCGCGACATGCCGGCCGATGAACGTGAGCGGAATGCTCACATCGCTTTGCACTATCAGGATCGTGCCGCCCGCTTCCGCAAAGGTCTGCGCAGCACCAAATAGGGATCGGTTCTTAATAAGAGGTCCCATCGTGCTCCGCACTGTCCTGCTCGCCGCCGTATGCATCCTCCCTGCCGCTTGCGGCAACATCCAGCCATTCGTGCCTGATACCGCCCGGCTGGCGCCTGGGCAGCTTGGCTTGGGCTTCGACCCGGACGTGGCGGCAATCGATCAGGCGCAGTGGGCCTTTGCCGACGCCGGGCGTACCTATGGCCGGCCGGTTGAGGCGGCGAGGGCGGCGGCGTCCATGGACTATATTGCCGGGGAGTTTTACACCTCGCCGCGTTGGTCCAACATTTCGGCGCTGACCAAGGACCAGTTGCTCCAGGGTCGCCAGGAAGTGCGTGCTGCTCTGGGCATCCCACCTAACACGCCGTCGCAGGCGGTGGTGAACCAGCTTGCCGCTGCTGGCAACGCTCTGGCAGACGGCAACCAGGCGGCGGCGCTGGCGCAACTGTCCGGCCCGACCTTCACCATTCCGCCGGAGCAGGTTTTGGCACGGCTGAGCAACATGCCCTACATGCAAACGGCCAACGTTGGGACGATGCGGGCTGCCAATGAGCTGTATAACGGCAACGTGGATAATTTGTTCTGATGCCGGACTCCATCTGAACCAGTTTTGTCTAATTGCACCTGCAATGGGCGCTGCGCTTGGTACGGTAACATAAAGTAGTGGAGCCGGTGTTTGCAGCCCGGCGTTGTTATACCAACAGCCCCTCGCAGTGATCTTCACGTTGCCGAGCCATCATTGCGAACAGCACTTGCGGCGCGGCAATCCAGAGCCATAAGCGCAGTCCTTGCCACTCTGGACTGCCGCGTCGCTGCGCTTCTCGCAATGATGGAAACGGTCAGAGCGAAAGGCGGTTGGTATCACCATCGTTGTAACGACGAAAATGGTCGAAGCAAGTAAGACCAACCGCCAGAAGTTCTGACCTGACGATCTCAACTGGCCCCTGTCATTGCGAGCCGGCTTCGGCGCGGTAACCCAGGACGGCAAGACCTGTGCGTGCGATCCTGGATTGCCACGCCGCACGCGCGGCTCGCAATGACGATACCCTTGTCAGCAGTCAGAACTTTCGGCGGTTGGTATAAGACCTGGGCCGGCAGCAGCGCTCCCGGCTCCGCTTAACTGTTATGGGGAGAGCAGGAGCGCGCCAGCCAGGAGACGGCGAGACCAGGGTCGTCAACCACCGTCTCTCGGTTCCAGGGCTATCGGCTTCCGCGCTGTGGATCGAGGAGATAAATAAAGCTGACCAGCCGCAGCCGCGTCTAGCAGGCTACGCCGTCTGCACTGCGACGTAGCTGCCCGGCGCATCCTCCAGCGCCGGCAACCCACCCATTCCGGGAACCCGGGCCGGAACAGCGTCCGCGTCCTGCGTCAGTATCCAACGGTGCCAGTCCGGCCACCAGCTTCCGGCCATCTCGATGGCGCCAGCCAGCCATTCCTCTGGCGTTTCGGGCAGGGCGCCGCCGATCCAATAGGTATACCTGCCGCCCTCCGGCGGGTTGACCACGCCGGCGACATGACCGCTGCCGGCCAGCACGAATCGACGCTCCCCGCCCAGCAGTGCAGCGCCGCGATAGGCACTGGTCCAGGGCGCGATGTGATCCTCGCGCGCCGCTAGGGTGTAGGACGGGACGGTGATGCGGCCAAGGTCAACCGGCTGGCCCAGCAGCGTCAGGCCGCCGGGCACGCGCAGCAGGTTTTCTTGGTAGATGCGCCGCAGGTAGAAGCCGTGCAGGGCCGCCGGCAGGCGGGTCGCATCGGCATTCCAGTGCAGCAGGTCAAACGGGAACGGCTCCGCGCCCAGCAGGTAGGTGTTGACCACGAAGGACCAAATCAGGTCGTTGGCCCGCAGCATCCCGGTTGGGGTCGTCATGCCGCCGCTTACCCCCGGACGCTCCTCCAGGCAGCGCAGCCCTTCTTCGTCCATGAACACGCCAAGGCCGCCAGCCTCCGTGAAGTCCAGCATCGTGGCGAACAGCGACAGCGACCGGACCCTGGCATCGCCCGTTGCCGCCATCCCTGCCAGCGCTGCGGCCAGCAGGGTTCCGCCAACGCTGTAGCCGGCGGCGTTGACCTCCTGCTCCCCCGTCGCATCCGCGATGGCGTCCAATGCGGCCAGGATACCGTCCCGCACGTAATCCTCGAACCCCGCGTCCGCGAGGCTCTCGTCCGGGTTCACCCAGCTAATGCAGAATACGGTATGGCCCTGCGACACGGCCCAGCGGATCAAGCTGCTCCGGGGCTGCAGGTCCAGGACATAGAACTTGCCGGTCCAGGGCGGCACGATCAGCAGCGGGCGGCGCAGCACCTGCTCCGTCGCGGGCGCATACTGGACCAACTGCATCAGCCGGTTCTGGAACACCACCTTGCCCGGCGTCGCCGCCAGATCCCGCCCCAGCCGGGACGGCCCGGCGCCGGCCAGCAGGCGCCCGCGCCCACGCTCCAGGTCGCTCAGCAGGTTGGACAGGCCGCGCAACAGGTTCTCACCGCCGGTCTCGGCCGTGCGGCGCAGCGCCTCAGGGTTCGTCAGCAGGAAGTTGGCCGGGCTCATGGCGCTGATGAACTGCCGGGCGTAGTAGTCCACCCGCTGTGCCGCCTGAGGGTCCAGGCCGGCGGCGGCACCCGTAACATCCTGGATATAGCGGGCGGACAGCAGGTAGGACTGCTTGATGAAGCCGAAGACCTCGTTGCTGTTCCACGCCTCGCCGTCGAAGCGGCTGTCCCCGGGTGCGGCGGAGATGACGGATGGGGCGTCCATGCCCCACATGCGCCGGGCGGAGGACTGCCAGAGCGTCATGTAGTCCTGCCAGAAGCCGATGCTTGCACGTACCACGCGGGTGGGATCGCGCATGAGCTGCGCGGTCATGTCCAGGAAGGCGCTGGCAACCAGGCCAGCGTTGATCGGCTGCGCTTCATGCGACTGCCGGGCCAGCCAATCCCGCACCAGCCGCTGCGACCGGCCGGCAATGTCGGCGATGGAACGGTCGAGCGCGGGGGGGTAGCCTGGGCGGGCGCCTGACGGCGGCATGTTGGGCAGGTCGGGCATCGCGCGGTCCTTTCCGTCGGCGCCGGCGTCGGGCTACAC
>CAXTOB010000388.1:0-6198 GCA_964245505.1 uncultured Acetobacteraceae bacterium
ACGGCCGGGTCGAGATGGACACCAACCCCGTCGAGCGCGCGATCAGGCCCATAGCCTTGAATCGCAAGAACACCTTGTTCGCCGGCAGTGATGGCGGAGCCCGCCACTGGGCGGTTGCGATGACCTTGATCCAGACCGCCAAGCTGAACGGCAGGGAGCCGATGGCTTACCTCACCGACGTGCTCCAGCGCATCGTCTCGGGACAGACCAAGGCGCATGAGCTGCATACCCTGCTGCCCTGGGCCTGGACGCCGGAACCCAGGGCGGCTGCCCTGCCACAGCCTGCGACGATCGCGGCATGATCGACCGCCCCGACCAGGTCGGACGCCTGCTGGAGCAACTGGGCGCGGCCCTGCCCATCCCGGCGCGGGTGACACCCGAACTGCAGGCCATGCTGCAGGAGAAGAACGGCATCACAGTCCCCGCGACCTGCAACGTGACATGGGTCAGCTACGCGGGCGACGAGGGCGGCATCATCTGCCAGCTCGACGTCGGCACCGGCACAAGCGCCGTGTTCACCTCGCTGACGCACTTAAAGTTCGACCCGCGCCTGCCTCTCGCCCGCGATATCCTCACCTACCAAAAGCACCGCGTGAAGCGCCTGCGCCGCCAGCCGCAGTGAGGCCGCGCCAGCATCAGCACACAAAGTCAAGCCGGTTCAGCCGTGGTGCCGCCGCGACGCTTACGATAGAACGAGGGTCGGCCCACCAGTATTAATGGTCAGCTCGCTGCGTTGGAAGCTGATGGCGTTCGCCAACTCATCCACGCAGTCATTGTGCTGAGACCAGTGTTCAATGCCGCGCAGATTGGCCGGCGAGAGAAAGCGCTGGAGCATTGTCATGGCGTCATGCAGCACGCGCAGGTTGTTTGTTGCTTTCCCTAATTGGCCGTGAATCGACCGTATCGCCTTCGCAGCGATGACGTTGTCCCCTGCCAGGGGCACCTGCGGGATGGCCTCAGCCGCGCTGCGCAGCGCCTGATATGCATCTCGTGCCGTCTGGGTGAGCCCCAGGTCGAGGGCAAACGCAGCCCCAAGGCCGCTGACTTGGTGGACGAACACTTGCTCCGGGCGATGTCGGAGATACCTGCCCTTATCGTCTTTTCCAGCTGCCTCGTCCGGCAAGTATTGCTCGACGGCAAGTCTGCCGCCGGCGGGACGTATACGCCTGAGTAGGGCGCCGAAGCCGGTCGTGTCGCTGGCGATCGCCAGCGGAAGCCTCTCGGCATGGGACAACAGGGACGCACTTGCGTAAGCTAACGTCCTGACCCTTGGTATGGCGTCGGACACGGCTTGCTGGATGCGCCCGCCGTATGCGGCGAACCTGGTCCGCAACTCGTAGCCCCTCAGGTCGGCCTCTTGGGCTTGGTAACGCTCAGGGTCGATGTGGTCCTTCCAGCATTCAGGGCCGATGAGGCGCAAGAGGCCGTCCGCAGAAAGCACCACGTTGCCGGCGGAGAACTTGCGGTCCGTTTGGCAGAAGCTGCAGCGGTAATAGTTTGACGGCGAGTTTCGCTTCTCTGTCCTGCCTATGAACGCGAATTCTAGCCCCTTCTCTGGCTTCGTGCCCACCGTTGCGAAATCCTCGGCTTTCCCCAGCGCCGCAATATGAGCGGCATAAAGCTTGCGGGTCCGATCTACCTGCTGCGGCGCGATCAAAGTGTGGCTGAACTCGATATTCATCGCTGGAGCGACTTCCTTGTAGGGCTGTGCCGCCGTGATATGCACCCTTATCAGGATCCGATAGCCGTCCCAGGCTTCCGCGGCCTGCCAGCTCTGAGTACTGCCGTTCGCTTCTGCTTCTCGGCTGATGCGAGAGTATCGCAGGTTTCCAGGAGGCTGTTCGCATAGGCTTCCGCACCAAGGCGCGCCCAGGCCGTACGCAGCACCAGGACGGTCACAGCCCCATGCACGACCGCCACGGTAGCCGCACCAGTGGCGGCCTCCGCCAGTGCCGGCCACGGGAGCGGGAGAGAGGTCCAGCGCGCCGTCGCTATGAGCGCGAGAGCCGCCGTCGCCATAGCGCCGTCCAGGGCCAGCATCAGGGCGCGCAAGCCCAGCAGGTTGCGCCGGAAGCCGTAGGAACGGAGATGCTTGGCAAGCAGCGTGGAATTTCCGTCACGCCTGGCCCGCGCGCGAAGCCACGCGCAGGCAGCGTCATACTGGCCGTCGGCGGCATCGGGTGCGGCAGCCTCTTCCTCGACCGTGGGCAGCTTCAGGTCTGGCACGTTCGCCTGAAGCAGGTGGTGGTAGCGTGCTTTCAGCGGCGTGGCCAAGCGCGTATCCCGATGCCGCAGCATCGCTACGGACGGAAGCGGCCCCTCCCTGGCAATCCAACGCTGCTGCCAACCATAGCCGAGATCCCGCGCCACCTGGGCGACCAAGTATGACAGGCCGTACCCAGCGGCGATGCCGGTCAGTACGCCCAGCCAGGGCTGCCATCCGAGTTGCGCGGCAACAAGGTAAGCCACAAACGTGACCGGAAGGGCCGCGAGCATGACCGGGCAGAGCCGGGCAACGATGTCGTAGGTATCCAGCTCAACCAACCTTCCACCCGAAGTTCCGGTCGCATGTGCAGTATCACCCATCCTCTGCTTCTCCATTTTAGGCCGACTCGCTCCCATCCGCTCCGGGCACGGCGGGCGGTTCCGCCAGTTGCACGATGCCGACGCCGTCCGACCCCGCAATCAGCATGGTCGCAGGCAGGCCCTCGCGGCGCAGCTCGCCTCGGAGTGCGAGGAGCTGCTCCAGATCCGTGGAGCTTGGGATGGCGCGGCTCCAGCGCGGGTGCGTGTGCCACTCGCCGACATACCGGACCATGCCGCCTGTCCGTTCCCCCACCGCCCAGAGGCGCGCCTCCAAACCCTCGACGCCGCGCGTGAATGCCGACCCGCTACCCACGCTGTCGGGAGAGGGCGGCAGCGCGTCCACCACCGCGATGAGCTTGCGCCGCACGTCCACGAAGCCGACCAGCACGCCTCCCGTTTCCGCCGGCAGCGCGGCGCGCCTGCGCTCAAGAAGGTCGGCCTCCAGCTCACCATCAATTAAGACGGCCCACTCGCCCATTTGCTCCCGCCGCTCGGGCGCGGGCACGGACGTTGACAGGCAGACCGAGCCGTCCGGGGCAAGCGACCAAACCCGTATGCTGGCGCCGTCGGCAGAAAGCGCGTCGGAGAAGCCGCCCGCTGCCAATCCGGATAGCGCTGCCATGCGGCTTTCCGGAATGCGTGCCGAAGCCGACCGGCATGCGCCTGCATACCGGAATCCCTCGGGCGGCACCGCCATGTGCCCTGCGAGGGCCTCCGCACGCAGCATCAGGCGGTAGTACTGCGCCTCCAGGGTATAGAGGCGCGTCTTGCGCGCCCTATCCTCCGCAAGCAGCACAGCCGCATCCCCGCGCGGGTTGAGGAATATCGAAACCCGCCGCACCGGCCCTAGATCCCAGTCGGACAGCCGCCGCGCTACCGGCACCGAGGCTGATGTGTCCAGGATGCAGGCTGCTCGGGCTGCCGCATCCCGCAACGCGCCTTCCTGGTCGCCGGGTCGGAGCACGTCGGCGACGATCGGCGTGGCCGGCATGCGGGAAAGCCCGGCGAGCGCCGTCGCAAGCGCTCTTGCCTTCCTGTTGCCGACTTCGGCCTGGCCCAGCGCGTGGCGTGCCAGATTGTGCGGGCGGAGCCAATCGCCGTCTGCGACGGTCCAGGTGTGCCGGCCCTCGCGCGTCAGCGTCATGGCCAGGTGCGAGCCCAGCGCGCCGGCGCCGACCAGCAGCACCTCAGTGGGCTCCCCTGCGGCCAGGCCGGAGCACTCGCGCGCCGTCACGGAGCAGAACTCCTTCTGAACCGCCATAGCGATGAGCCTCACCGATTCCAGGCGACCTGGGTCAGCGGGTGAGGGCAGGACGACCCGGCCCCAGGTTCCTGGACTATCTGGAAGCTCGTCCAAAAGGCCCATCTCGGCGCCGAGCCGGCCAATCGTGATATCAAGCGTGAATGCCATCATGTCGTCACGCCCGGCCTCGGTGCCTGCCTGGACCACGGGCAGGCTGAGCATGACTCCTGCCATTGCGGAGCGGTCCTTGGGTAGGGCGTCCATGACCCAGTCCCTTAGCCGTTGCGCCAGATCCAGCCCCGACGCGGCAGTCACGCGGCAAAGCTGCGCCAACGTGACCGGTGGCAGGTTCACGGAACCGGCCTCGGACGCGGGCAGGCGCACGAGCAAGACCTTGTATCGTTTTCCCTCCGGCACGGCCAAGCCGGTCGCATCCATCAGGTGCAGGCAAACCAGTTCGCCTTCGGGTATGCCGTCCGGGGTGGCGAACACCACGTCACGCCCGTCGTCCCAGTCCGCCAGCGTAGGAGAGGGGACGAGCAGGTCCAGGCCCGAGGGAACGAACAGGGGGTCTAGCACCTGGCCTAGCCCCGACAGCTCGCCCATAGCGGCGGCTCCGAGCCACCACCGCAGGCGCTCCAGGTAGGCACATGGTGTCCAACCGAGGGCGGCCTCCTCCCATAGTCGCTCGTCCACGCAAGGGTAGCGGGGGAGGCCCTCCGGCATCCGGTTCTGGTGCGGCGTGTCCGGGAAGTCGGGCCGCAGCGCCAGCAGGACGGGTTGGCGGTCCTCGCCCGTGAACACGACCGCAAACTCCTCCTTCCACCTGATGTCGGCCGCAGGTCGTTGCGGCGGGTAGGCGCGGAGCAGGACGACGACTATGTCCAGGCCGCCATCCGTCCGCCGGCACTCGACCAGCGACGCATCCTCGTCCAGGCCGGTGCTGGCATAGGTGGCCAACGCTCGTGCGTTGGCGTCCATCAAGGCATTGACCCCGACAATCGAACCTAGCTTTTGCAGATATGGGTGCTGCCCCACAGCCACGTCCTCTAGCCAGCGCGCATGGGCGTGGCGGCGATGGCTGCGGCAGGCGAGATGGCGCTGGACAGCAGGCGCGCTCCCCGCCCCGAGATGTCGATGACGGTCGGCCGCGGCTTAATGGCCGGCCGCTCCATCGTGACCTCGAAGGCGCCGCCCAGCTTGGTGCTGACCGTGCGGTAGTAGTTGGCTGCCTGTCGGTGGGGTGGCTGGGCGTCAGCGTCCGCCTGCGTGCCTTTCAGCAGTATGGGCCAACTCGAAGACAGCAGCAGCCCGCCCGGCTGGCCCGCCTGCTCATAAAGCCACTTGATGTTGTCCGTAGGGACAGTTTGGTCGGGGCCCTTCACATCGGACAGCGACAGGTAACTGCAGTGGTGGGGCAGCTTGGCGACGTCCCAGTAGAGGCGACCGTCGTTGCCATGGAGCCGGGTGATGGCCACGATGTCATCCAGGCCCTGCCAAGGCATATCGGCCATGAATAGCAGGCGCGTATCCTGCATGCCTTCGCGGAACGTCGCCTGAAACACGAAGCTGTCCTGGTTGCGGTCCTCGACCTCCCGCTCGTTGCGGCGCCAGGCAAACGGGCTGTGGACAAAGAACTCGACGCCGCCAGCGTTGAGCTTGTCGAAGCCGGGCACCAACTCGCCGGCGTCGGTGATGAACTCTAGCCGGGACGCCATGTCGATGCCCTCCCGTTCGAACCACCACTTCAGCGCATCAGGACGGGAGAACACCCGGATGCCGTAACCATGGCGCAAACGGAAGCGGGCCTCCTGACGAATGACCCGTGCGCAGCCCTCGCTGCCCACCTCCGTCAGCGCGCTGGCCGGCACCCACAACGTATGCATCTTGATGCGGCCGGTGCCTTGGTACTTAGCCGCGTGGTCGAACCAGAAGAAGTCGCCTGCGCCCAGGACGTGGTCGTTGTCTAAATGCGTGAACGCTGCCACGTCAAAGTAGTCCCGTCCCGCCGTCCTCAGATCACCCCTGAGTTCAGCGGGCAGATCGATGCGCTTGTCATCTTTGTCGTTGGGATTCCGCATGTCTGCGTAGTCCACCAGGAGCTTCCTGCCGTCACGCAGGTCGATGCGGAGCGTGTCCGCGTTCCCGATGGGGTAAGCCGTCAACTTCGGCATCTCTACCCGACCTTGTTCCTATCCAGCCCGAATGCCCGGCCGCTGCGGCACGAATCGCCCTTGGGGATGTTCGCAACCGGAGTAGGGCAGAGCCGGGGGGTTAGTCAACATGATACACATAGCATGATTTGTGATTTTCATGCACAGTCATGGATAGCCGCAGAGCCACAGTCAGCTACCGCTGACCATGGATTG
>CAXTOB010000389.1:0-346 GCA_964245505.1 uncultured Acetobacteraceae bacterium
CCCGCCAACCACGCCCCGCCGACCCGAGTCGCCCCCTATCCCGGCGCCCCCGGCTACGAGGCCGTCGCCACCTGCCTCGCCTCGCCCGAGGTGCGGGCCAGGACGGAGGGCGTCATCGCGTGGCGACCCGAGGTGGCATGATCGCCAGCTCAAGCCACACGGCACAGAGACGTATCTGAAATGAGACTGCGCACCTCGTGAAGGTTCGCGGCGACATGGGCGCAAAGTCACCTGATCTCGTTTGTCGGCTGCAGCAGGTCCGGCACCATGATCGTCGTCATGGCGGCAGACGAAGCGGACCGGACGCCGCCCGGGTAAACGCTTCCTGGTAGCGCGCCTCGGTGTC
>CAXTOB010000389.1:356-6180 GCA_964245505.1 uncultured Acetobacteraceae bacterium
GAACACGATGGCGGCCGGCACCTAAGAAAGCTTCGTCACCGGCCTGTAGGCGATGCGAACTCCTGGCGCGACCGAGGCCGTCTGGGGTCGCGAACCGACCGGCAGGCGCCCCGATCCCTCCGGCGGGCACGCACCCGCAGCGGACAACCCGCCGCGTGGTGCCCTGGTAGATCGTGTGCCAACCTGCCGCCATGCGCATCGCGGTCCTTGCCGACGCCCACGGCAACCTCCCCGCCCTTCAGGCCGTGCTCGCCGACCTGCACACGGCCTCGCCCGATCTCGTCGTCAACCTGGGCGACCTGACCACCGGCCCGTTCGACCCGGCTGGCAGCGCCGACGTGCAAATGGCGCTCGACTGTCCCCCCGTAGCCGGCAACCACGAACGCAACCTCCTGGAAGGCGACGACAGCAGCCCCTTCGTCGCCTTTGCGCGGCGGTTGCTGTCTGCGGCAGACCTGCAATGGATCGGGAGCCTGCCCGAATCGCTCCAGCTTGCGGACGGTGACGTGTTCGCCTGCCACGGCAGCCCGGCCGGTGGCGACCTCGACCACCTGCTGGAGGACGTCTCCTCCGGCCGCCCGGTGCTGGCGCCCGAGGACGCGATCCGTCCGCGCCTCCACGGCAGCGACCCCGCCACCCTGGTCCTGTGCGGCCACACGCACATGCCGCGGGTGGTGCAGATCGGCCCCGTGCTGTTGGTCAAACCCGGGCAGCATCGGCATGCCGGCCTACACCGACGACGGTGCGCCTCCTCATGCGATCGAGACCGGTGCGCCACATGCCCGTTACGCCGTGGTCACGCGGCAACCCGGCGGCACCTGGTCGGCCGAGCTTCGCGCCGTCGCTTATGACTGGAACCGGGCCTCCCGGCAGGCTGCCGCCAACGGCCGGCCCACGGTCGCACGCTGGACCGCGACCGGCCGGACATGACGGCCGAGATCTTCCTGTTGCGCCATGGCGAAACCAGGTGGAACGCAACCGGGCGCTTCCAGGGGCAGCGTGACTCGCCGCTGACGGCGCGTGGGCGCGAACAGGCGGCCCAGCTTGGCCGCACGCTCACCCGGGCGCTCGCGGGCCGGCGATCGGTCCCGCTGCACGTCAACCCGCTCGGCCGCACGCGGGACACGGCGGCAATCGTGCGCCAGGGCATACCAGGCCTCGGTCCAATCGTCATCGAGCACCGGTTGCGGGAAGTCTCGACCGGCGCCTGGGATGGGCTGACCCGGGCGGAGATCGAGGCAGGCTGGCCCAGCACGTTGGACGGCGCCAGCCACTACGACTAAATAGAAAGTGTTGCGAAGGTCGTGATCCGCCTCCCAGCATGGGGCATCTTTCATCCACGGCGGGTCGTCATTTCGGTATAAAACTAATACTTCCGCGGGCCAGGTGGTGAACCCTACGAAGCCGCGCTCCGGCGCGTGCGGGCGTGGATGGACGGGGCTGCACGGGCTGATGGTCGCCGTGTCGCATTGCCTGCTCGGGCGGCTGTTACGGGGCGCCTGGCTCGGCTTGGCGGCGGACGAGATGCTGAGCCTGCCCGTGCAGCAAGACGTGGTTTGGGCACCGTCAAGTTGGCTGCCGGGCGCATTGCGAGATGTGGTTAATGCGGGTAGGCGGGCGGGATGACGACATCCGCCTGCCCGAGCTACGCCGGCTACCGCTTTCCGGCTGAGATCATCAGCCACGCCGTCTGGCTCTACTTCCTCTTCCCGCTCAGCCTTTGCATGGCGGACGAGCTGCTGGCCGCGCGTGGCATCATCGTCAGCCACGAGACCGTGCGGCAGTGGGCGTTGAAGTTTGGTCAGGCATTCGCCAACCAAATCCGCTGCAGGTTACCTGTGGTTGGGGACAAGTGGCACTTTGATGAAGTCGTGCTGATGATCGCCGGCGTGAAGCACTGGCTTTGGCGCGCAGTCGATCAGAATGGGATGGTGCTCGACATCCTAGTGCAGAGCCGGCGCAACACGTAGGCGGCCAAGCGCCTGCTGCGCAAGCTGCTGAAGCGGCAGTGCCAGGTGCCTCATGTCGTGGTCACAGACAAGCTGGCGAGTTACGGAGCGGCCAAGCGCGAGGTGATGCCTTTTGTCGAGCACAGGGCGCACAAGGGGCTGAACAACAGGGCGGAGAACTCGCACCAGCCGACGTGACGACGAGAGCGGCAGATGAAGTGATTCAAGTCAGCCGGCCAGGCACAACGCTTCTTGTCCGCCCACGACGGGATCAACAACCTCTTCCATCTCCGCAGCCACCAAGTTCCAGCCACCCAGTATCGAGCCGCCCGGACCCAAGCCTATCAGGTTTGGGCTGAGATCTCCGGCGTCGCCGTTGCGGGCTTCACCACGAGTTCGCTGTCCTTGCCGAGCGCCATCGCGACCTCAATCCAACAAGTTGACAGTGCCCTCAAGTTGGCTGCCGGGTCAGGACTGGAATTCGATGTGCTTGTCGAGCACCGTCTTGCCGTTCTCGTTCTTCACCACGTTGTAGCCGCGCAGCGCGTCGCCGTTCTCGTCATAGGTGTAGGTACCCTCGGTCCCCTTGTATCCCTTGATCGCAATGATGGCGTCGCGGATCTTGGTGGGGTCGGTGCTCCCAGCGGTGTTGATTGCGAGCGCCAGGATCTGCATCGCGTCGTAGGTCCAACCGTTGTCGGGGAGGCTACCGTTGTAAGCCTTGGCATACGCGGCGGTGAATGCCTTGCTCTCGTCGTTCGCATCGGGCGTGAAGTCGGCGACGCCATATGTGCCGTAGAGGGCGTTCTTCGCCAAGCCCATCGTCACCGGCGAGGCGATCGACGGCGAGCCGACCCACGGGAGCTGCACGCCCAGCTGGCGGACCTGGCGGGCGAACAGGGCGAGATCCGGCTCGAAGGTGAAATAGCTGGCCAGGATATCGGCACCTGCGCCCTTGACGGCGAGCACTACCGGAGTGAAGTCCGGTTGCTGGTTGGTATAGCCCTGCACCAGCACGGGCTTGATGCCCATCTTGCCGAGCGAGTCCAGCATGGCGGCCTGTCCGCCGGTGCCAAACGCATCCGTGGAGCAGACCAGCGCCCACTGCTTCTTGCCCAACGTGTTGACCCCGTAATCGGCAACGACGCGGGCCGAAAAGCTGTCGTTCGGGCGGCAGCGGAACAGCCATTTGTAGCCGTTGTGCGTCAGCGTCGGGTCGGTGCCGCCGAACATGACCGGCTTGGCCACCTTGGCCACGTCGGGGGCCATGGCGTTGACCTGCGTCGAGCGGATCGAGCCGATAAAGGCCACGATGTCTGGATTGGCGGCCAGGCGGCTGAACGCCAGCACGATCCCGGGGTTGGTGGTCTGGTCGTCCTCGATGATCAGCGCGACGCGCCGCCCGAGTATCCCGCCCGCCTGATTGACCATCTCCACCGACAGCATGAGGCTGTTGCGCTGGATGCGGCCGACGTCGGCCGCCGGGCCCGTCAGCGGCGAACAAACGCCGATCTTGACGGTGTCCTCGGCGCGTGCCTGGCGCAGTATCGCAACGACCGGAAGGGCGGAGGCGGTTGCTAGCGCTCCGCGGCGGGTCAGAGTCATGGACGTCCTCGGCCTTGTTCATTTTGTGATGACAATGCCGTTGGTCACCAAAGCCCGGCAAGCACTTTCGTTTCGAGATCGGCCGATGTCCGTCCGCTTCTTTGGCGCGCTCAACACGAAACAGGCAGCTCTTGGCGCTTCTCGGACGGTTCAAACGACCGTTACGAAACAGAACACCGGCTCCGCATGACCTCGCCTGCCCCTGTCGCCACCTACCTTCGCGTCTCGACTGACCGGCAAGGGCAGAGTGGTCTTGGCCTGGAAGCGCAAAGAGCCGCGGTCACCTCCTATGTCACTGGCAGGGCACTCCTAGCCGAGTTCGTAGAAGTGGAAAGCGGTCGAAAGAACGACCGGCCTCAGCTCGCCGCCGCCTTTGGCCTATGCAGGCAGCACAAGGCCCGCCTGGTCATCGCAAAGCTGGACCGCCTGGCCCGCTCGGTCGCCTTGAGCTGGGCCGGCGTGCCCGCGTCTGCCGGCGCCGGTGCGTTATCTGCGGCCCGAGGAGGGCGGCGTGTCGCATTCCCGCTACGGCCGCGACAACCTGCTGCTGACCGCGATGCATATCCGCCTGGTGATCGGTGCCCTGGCCCGGGCGCCGCTGCTCGTGTGGCGGCGGAGAAGCGCCTGAGCCCGGCGGGGCTGTCAGTCGACCTCGTTCGCGGTCAGGAACATCGACTTCCCGAGTGCGGAAAAGAATTGCTGGTACGGCACCGCATCTGACACGGCATCCAGGTTGTACTGCGCGCTCGCCCGCACGGCGGTGCTGTTCGGACCACGCGGCCGCACCGTGATCATCATGCGCATCGTGTAGCCGCCGAGTTTGGTGCCGGTAACGGTGCCGAGCACATCATCCGACTTGTCGATCAGGAAACCCAGGTCCTGCAGCGTGGCGATGACGTTCCGGACGATGAGCGGGCGGTCCGCGGTGTCGAACGAGCGGGTTTGAACGGCGCGAAGCTGAACCTGGGTCGCGTTCGTCGCCAGCACCTGCTGGCGTGAATCGGTCTGGCACCCGGACAAAGCGAGCAGCAGCACCGGCAGCAGAGCAGCCTGTCTCATATGTCTTGCGCTTGCAGAAACGTGGACTGGTTCAGCCGCTCGAAGAATTCCTTGTAGATTTGCGGATCGTCGATCGTTTCCAGCCGGGACACCTGGTTGCGGTTATTCCAGATCACCCGCTGGAAGGTTGCACGGGCCAGGAGGCCCGTGTGGTCGGGTGTCGGGCGGGTGGTCAAGGACACGCGGATGCGCTGCTCCCGCTCGTAGACCGGGTCGTAATGGGTCTTCGCTGCGGCCGCGAGCATGACCAGCAACATTTGACCGGCGACCTGCCCAGCTTCGGTCGCGTCCCGCTGCTTGGACGCGACCAGCATCCCGCTTCCCGGGGACGTTTCGTCGATGGTGAAGCCCAGATCCTGCAAGACGCCGGTGCCGGCTTGAAGCAGCAAGGCCTCATCGGTCGTCTGGTAGCGGCGCTGGCTGAGTTGCCGCCCTGCAACGGTCTGGGTCGAGGTGAGGGCCAATGCTTGCCGCTCGCCAGCGGTTTGCCCCGCACATCCGGCAAGAACCGCCATGCCGCTCATCAGGACGAGGCTGCGTCGCATCAGAACGAACTTGAGCGGTAGGCGAAGTCGCGGACGTGGCTGGACGCGTCGAATTTGATGACGATCGTCAGCGTGCGCTGCGAGGTGCTGCGCGCTCCGCTACTGCCGCCGGCGCCGAGCACCAACAGGTTGATGCCTTCGCTGCTGCTGGAATAGGCGGTGTCCGTGGAGACCCGATCATAGACCCAGTTTTCGCGCCGCTGATCGTCCGTCGTGACCATGTTGGGGCTGCCGAGCACGTCGACGACTTCGGCGTTCGTCATGCCCACCTTGATTTGGCGCTGGACGGCGCCGACGGTCAGGGGCGCCGCCCGGCCCTGGGCAGCGTTGACCGCTGCCGCGTGATCGGCCGCGCTGCAAGCAGACAGCAACAGGATGGCAAGAACACTCGAACAGCGGACGAGACTACGCATGGGTCGATCCTTCGGAAAACGGGTCGCCGGCTCTGAGACGGCAATCAGGAGGTCGGCTTTGCCGAAGGGGATGCGGGCGCCACGGGCACGGGAAGGAGTGCTTCCGCCGCCACCTTGTCCGTGTCGGCCTGGCCTTCGAGGAACATCGCCGACGCCAGCGGCGCAAAGAACATCTTCTGGTAGAATTCAGCCGAATCGACCTGTGCGCTAGCCCCCGGCATTTTGACGATGGCGTTGGCCCGTACGGCGGTCC
>CAXTOB010000390.1:0-6164 GCA_964245505.1 uncultured Acetobacteraceae bacterium
CGGCCAGACCGAGGACGAGCTGGTGGCGCAGGCGGTCGTCTGGTCGGCCGCCGTCCGGGCGGAGTTGGGCCGCCTGTCGCCGGGAACGCCTGCCCCGCGCCTGCCCGCCGATCCCGATGGCGGGCTGAGCGCCGCCGCGGTCAGCCTGCTGAGCCGGCCCGGCGTGGACCTGGCCATCGACCCGGTGCTGCCGCCGCCGCCCGACGCCGCACCGGCTACCAGCGTGGCAGACCCATTGGCCAGCGCGATTGGGCAAGCCCTGTCCCCCATGATCGAGGACGCCCAGCCCGTTGCCTTGTCCGCCCTACGGCTTACGGACGCGCATGGCGTGGTTGTCGCCACCACCGGGACGGACCTAGGCAAGAGCCTAGCCGGCTGGCAAGAGGTCGCGCGCGTGTTGGCCGGCGCACCGATCGCCACGGCGCTGCGCCGGCGTGAACCGTGGGACGTATCGGACTCGGTCGGCAAGCTGTCGCGGCCATCCGGGCTGCGGGTGTTCGTGGCGCTGCCCGTGCAGGGGAACGCCGGGCTGCTTGGCACGGTGGTGCTGTTCCGCACGCCGCGCGACATGGGCCAGGCAGTTTGGGACAAGCGCTGGGAACTGGGTGCCTTGGCTGTCTCGTTGCTGGCGGCAGGGGGGTTGCTGGCCGCCGGGCTGTCCCGCCTGGTCACACGGCCGCTGGCGGTTGTGGTGGCCCAGGCGCAATTCGTGGCGTCAGGGGGGCAGGCAACTCCGCTGCGGCGCCCCGGCACTCGGGAAGTGGCGGACCTGTCGGCCGCGCTCACTCTTTTTTTTTATTTTATGGAGAAGCGGGCCCGCTACATCATCGCCTTCGCCGCCAGCGTGTCGCACGAATTCAAGACGCCGCTCGCCGGGTTGCGCGGTGCGGCCGAACTGCTGGAGGACCATGCCGACACCCTCCCCGCAGACGAGCGCGGCAGGCTCCTGCGCATACTCGGCCGCAACACGCAGCGGCTGGACCAGTTGGTGCGGCGCCTCCTGGATCTGGCGCGGGCCGACATGATGCGGCCCGGCGCCGGTTCAGCCACAAACATCGGTGACGTGCTTGAGGCATTGCTCCCCAGCTACATCGAGCGCGGGATGGCGGTGCATGTGGACGTCGGAACCTGCACCGTCGCCTTGCCAGCCGATGCGTTGAGCGCGCTGCTGGCCAGCCTGTTCGACAATGCCGCCGCCCATGCCAGTGCAGATGGCCGCGGCTCCGGGGCATGCCTGACCGTCTCGGCACGAGGCCAGGAACGGCGGACATGGATCACCGTCAAGGACGATGGTCCCGGCATATCCCCGGCCAACCGCGCCCGGGTGTTTGAACCATTCTTCACGACGTCCCGCGACCAGGGCGGTACTGGCTTAGGCCTGTCGATCGTGCGGGCGATGGCGCAGGGGGTGGGTGGCGCAGTTGAGCTGCTGCCCTCCGAACACGGCGCCTGCTTTTGCGTCGAGCTTCCGGCGAAATCGTTGCTTGAAACAAACGACTGATGCTGGCTTAGGCTCGGTTGGGGCTGAGGTATGTTCCCATATCTGGGCCATGCAAGACGAGAAGCCGTATCGCGTCCTGGCGGACGCCGTCATTCCCTCCGGCTACCTGGCTCCGATCCATCGCACAATTCGGCCAGCCCCCAAGTTGACAGTGCCCTCGCGACAGAAGCCACGGCCGCTGGGCTTGGGAGCTGTAACCAACGAGTGAGAACGCCAGGGCCGGCGCCATGGGCATCCAAAGCCCAACTCCAGACTAGACCGCCAGCCCGGCATCCCGCGCCTACCTCATGGCTTCGAGGTCGCTTCATGCAAACGCAGCACGGTGCGGGCGTTGGTGGAACTTGTCGCCAACGTGTTGATGGCGCCGGTGCGCAGTGCGCCCAGGATGGCGGCAGCCTTGGTGTTCTCGCTGGCGATGGCGATCACGTTGGGAATGCGGCTCAGGTCGCGGGTGGTCAGGCCGATGACCCGGCCCTGCATGTTGGCGCTGGACGCGCGGCCGTGGATGTCGATGAAGTCGTAGCCCATGATGTCGCCGATGGTCCCAGCCAGGCGGGCCTCCGCCACTTCCTGCGGCGAGAACCAGCCCATCCGCACCATGTTGCTGTCTTCGCTGAGATCGCCGATGCCGACCAGCGCCACATCGGCCCGGCGTGCCCGGTCGAGCGTCAGCTTGACGGTGTCATTGCGGTAAAGCTCGTCGCGCAGGCTGGCATCGGCGACCAGGGCCGGCGCATACAGGGTTTCGCTCTCGCCGCCGAAGCGCACCGCCAGCCGGCGGCAGATATGGTCCGGGTTCATGTGCTCCCCCGCCCGGACCGATCCGCCGATGGCGCACATGAACGTCACCGCGCGCCGGGTCGGCGCCACGCAGTCAGCGACGGCGGCGACGTTGCGGCCCATGCCGACAGCGACCGTCATGCCCTCGGTCAGGGTTCGCGAAAGATGATTCGCCACCAGGCCCGCCACCGCCAGGCGCTGCGCCTCCGGGTCCCGCTGGTCCAGCGACACGAGCAACCGGTCTATGCCGAAGGTGCTGATGAACTCCTGCTCCAGCTCGTTGCTGATGCCGGGGTGCTGGTGCACGCGGATTTCGACGATGCCATCCTCCCGCGCCCGCTTGAGCAAGCGGCTGATCTTGGCGCGGGACAGCGAGAAGCGGCGGGACAGCTCTTCCTGCGTGATGTCCTGGTAGTAATAGAGGCTGGCGATCTCAACCAAGATGTCTGCTGAGATGTCGCCCCAATCGGGGGGGCGTCGGATATCCTTTGATGCTGCGCTCACGATCGACAATCCCGGCCTGCGGGATTGTAGCTAGACCTTTTTGGCGGCGTTCTCAAACTCTCGGATGCGGGCGACCTTGGGTCCGGAGCGGGCTGGCTCGAACTCAGAGTCCAGCCAAGCGTGCAGGATTGACTTGGCCAGCTCGGGGCCGATCACCCGCGCCCCCATGGTGATGACCTGGGCGTCGTTGCTCTTGCGCGCCCGTTCCGCCGAGTAGGTGTCATGGCACTGGGCTGCGCGTATGCCCGGCACCTTGTTGGCGCTGATCGCCATGCCGATCCCGGTGCCGCAGAGCAGCACGGCCCGGTCGTTGCGGCCATCTACCACCGACTGGGCCGCGGCGAAGGCAATGTCCGGATACAGCACGGGCTTGGTGTCGTGCGTGCCGAAGTCTTCCACCTCCAGGCCCCTGTCAACAAGCACCTGCTTGAGGATCTGCTTTAGCTCGAAGCCTGCTTCGTCACAGCCAATCGCGATCGCCATGGACTTTCCTCCCCGACACGGGCGACTGTGCACTGCACAATTGCTCACCCACTGAAAATCTTATCAGAGGGTCCACGCCAACATAACCCCCAAAAATCGTGTTCTGCAAGCCGAGTCAGCTATGTTGGCCAAGATTCATCCTGATTTGCTGATTCCACGCTTGAACGTCCGTGCAGTCGCTTGACATCGGTGCATGAGCGTGTAAGGTTTTGTGAAAATCGGGAGGACGGCGTGAACCACTCAGAAGCGGCGCAACCCGCATGAACCGGGTCATCAACAATCCGGACGAGATCGTGGAGGACAGCCTGCGCGGCTACCTCGCGGCATGCCCCGATTTGTTGCAGGCGACGGCCCACCCCCGCGTCCTGCGCCGCGCAGGTCCCAACGTGCCGGGCCGCGTCGGCGTGGTCACCGGCGGCGGCTCCGGCCATGAGCCTGCCTTCCTCGGCTACATCGGGCCCGGCCTGCTGGACGCAGTGGCCATCGGTGAGGTGTTCGCATCGCCCACCGCCAAAAGCTTCCATGCCGCGTTCGAGGCGGCCAACGCGGGTGCCGGCGTGGCCTGCCTGTATGGCAACTACGCCGGCGACAACATGAACGTGAAAATGGCGGTCAAGCTGGCCGCTAAGGATGGCGTGAACGTCCGGACGGTGGTCGCCAACGACGACGTCGCTTCTGCCAGCCCGCAGGAGCGGGACAAGCGGCGTGGCGTCGCGGGCGAGATCATCATGTGGAAGGCCGGCGGGGCACGCGCGGCCGAGGGCGGGTCGTTGGATGAGGTCATCGCCGCCGCCCAGAAGGCGATTGATCAGACGCGCTCCGTCGGCATCGGCCTGTCCGCCTGCACCATCCCCGCCGCGGGCAAGCCCAACTTCATCATCAAAGATGGCGAGATGGAGGTCGGCATCGGCCACCACGGCGAGCCCGGCATCGCGGTGATGCCCATTGCTTCCGCCCGCGACATGGCCGCCGATATGGTCGAGCGCATCGTGGCCGACCTACCGTTCGGCCGTGGCGACGACGTGGCCGTGCTCATCTCCGGCCTCGGCGCCACGCCGGTCATGGAGCTGTATCTGCTGTATGGCCACGTTGACGAGATGCTGCGCGCCCGCGGCATCACCCCGCGGCATCGCTTCGTCGGCAACTACTTCACGTCGCTGGAGATGATGGGCGTGTCGGTCACCGTGACCCGCCTGGATGCGGAGCTGGACCGGCTGATCGCCGCCCCCGCCCGTTCCATCGGCCTGACCGTGGCGGAACACTGAGCATGGTGGCGCTCATAGACTCCGTCAGCGAACAGGACGCCGGCCCGATCGTGCTGGACATGGCCGCCGCAATCGTGCGCGAGCAGGCCTTCCTCAGCGAAATCGACGGCAAGATCGGCGACGGCGACCACGGCATCAACATGAGCAAGGGCTTCCGCCTCGCGGCGGACCGGCTGCGCGCCGGCGAGCCGTTTGGCCTGGCGCAGGGACTGCAGACGCTCGGCGACACGCTGCTCGGCGACATCGGCGGCTCTATGGGGCCGCTTTATGGCACCTGCTTCACCGAGATGGCGGGGGCGCTGGACGGGGCCGGGCGCATTGACGCCACCCGGTTCGCGGCCATGCTGCGCGCCGGTTACGCCGCCGTGATTGATCTCGGCGGCGCCAAGCCGGGCGACAAGACGCTGGTGGACGTGCTCGACCCCGCCGTGTCCGCATTCGAGGCGGCGCAAAGCCGGTCCGAGCCGTTTGCCGCGTGCCTCACCAGCATGAAGCAGGCCGCCGCCTTGGGCCTTGAATCCACCCGCGACATGGTCGCCCGCATCGGCCGCGCAAGCCGGCTGGGCGAACGGTCCCGCGGCACGCTCGATGCCGGCGCCGCCTCCTGCAGCTTGCTGCTGGGAACCTTGGCGGACGGGATGACCAAACTGTTGCTCGACCAGCAAGGAGAATCGCCATGAGCGAGTCCGCAACCATTTCACGGCCCAACGAACTGCCGAAGACGATGACCGCCGTCGTCGCCTATGCCCCCGGCGACTACCGGTTGGAAACCGTTGACGTGCCCCGCGCCGGGCCGGACGACATCATCATCGCCGTCGAGGCGTGCGGCATCTGCGCCAGCGACATCAAGACGTTCCAGGGCGCGCCGTCGTTCTGGGGCGACGACAAGGGTCAGCCCCGCTACGTCAAGGCGCCGATGATCCCTGGTCACGAGTTCATCGGCCACGCCGTCGAGATCGGCGAGAATGTTGCGCGCGAAGGCAAGTATAAGGTCGGCGACCGCCTGATCTCCGAGCAGATCGTCCCATGCGAGCACTGCCGCTATTGCAGGCGCGGCGAGTACTGGATGTGCGAGCGCCACGATGTCTATGGCTTCCAGAACAACGTGAACGGCGGCATGGCCAAGTATATGCGGTTCCCGAAGGAGTCGCGCACGCACAAGATACCGCACGACCTGCAGATGGAGCGTGCGGTCCTGGTCGAGCCGTATGCATGCTCCGTCCATGCCGTGAACCGCGGCCTGATTGGGTTGGACGATGTGGTCGTGCTCGCGGGCGCCGGGCCGCTGGGCCTGGGGATGGTCGGGGCTGCGCGACTGAAGAACCCGTCCAAGCTGGTGGTGCTGGACACCAAGCCCGACCGGCTCGAGCTGGCCAAGCGCTTCGGCGCCGACGTGGTCATGAACCCGCTGAAGGAGGATGTCGTCCAGGCGGTGAAGGACATGACCGAGGGCTACGGCTGCGACGTTTACATCGAGGCGACCGGCCATCCGTCCTCCGTCACCCAGGGTCTGAACATGATCCGCAAGCTCGGCCGCTTCGTCGAGTTCAGCGTGTTCGGCGAGGAGGTCACGGCAGACTGGAGCATCATCAGCGACCGCAAGCAGCTCGACCTCTACGGGGCGCATCTCG
>CAXTOB010000391.1:0-6162 GCA_964245505.1 uncultured Acetobacteraceae bacterium
ATTATGATTTCTCATCCTGATCGCCGCGCCCTCTCATCCAGATTGTCGCGCTACACTAGGGCGATGCCACACGGGAGCCCACTCGTTGTCCGATGGCGGTAGGGGGCGGAGTGGCAGCGTCCAGGCCGCGATCACGGGAGCCTGCTCGCCGACGCCATTTTCCACCAGATCAACCAGAGCAAGCCGGTTGGCTTCCTTCTGATACCCGCCGGCAAGCAGGGCGTGGTTCCCGTCTAGGGCGATTGCCTTTGCCCCACGAATGTGAGTGCGCCACCAACGTGCGGGCTTGCCCGGGACAAAGCGCACCAGTGGAAACTCAGTATAGGGACAGGCCCATGCGCCCGGCCCCATGACGTTCAGGGCATAGCAGTCCGCGATGGTCCCAGCCTCCACCGGCCAGACTGGCAGAGGCAAGAGGGCGCCATCAGCGGTAAAGCAAGCGACCCTGTTGCTTGATGGCGGCCATTGGTGCCCGGGCACCCGCCAGCCATCGTTTCCGAACATTCCCTCGTCGAACCAACCGACCCAGACGCGGTCTCCGGCGTCGATGGCAACGTGCTCGATCCCGTCGCCCAACGTAAGGCGGTCGAGAACTACGCCGTCAGGAGCCAGTACTCGCGCGTCAGCCTCGCCGCCGGATCGGGAAGCGACAACGAGCCAGCGGCCGTCGCTAAACCGGTCGAATTTCGGGAACGGCGTTTCGAGCTGAAAGGCCGGACCATCGGTCCAGCCTGTTGACGTAGCCAACCATATTTGAGCGTTACCGGTGGCGCACAGTTCGAACAGGCGAGACGGAGGATTGGGGGAAATGGACGCTTGGAGCGCCTCCCTGATGCGTAGGTGCTCACCTGCAAGGTCAACATCAGCTGCAAGCATCGCAAGCGTGCCGTCCGCAAGCACGGCGTAGCAAATTGGCTGCCAACCTTGTGGCGGCGCAAAGAGGTGCATTGCCGACGTGGCCGACGTGGCAGCTGATTGATTGGAGATGCTCATCAGAAACTATGGCTGCCCCGTTAAGGTAGACCCTTGTGGCATTGCCGAGTGGAACGCTTCCGACGTGCCATTAGGGTTACTTCCGGTATTCTGGAACGGTAGCGTTCCGGGGTCTAGACCCTTTCGGAACAAAATGGCCTCTTACGGTTACGCACGCGTCAGCACTCTCGACCAGGATCTCACGATCCAGCGTGCGGCCCTCAAAGCGGCCGGCTGCAGTGTCGTTCGCGCCGAGAAGGCCAGCGGTGCCCGTCGCGACGGGCGAACCGAGCTGCAGGTGCTGCTCGACTTCGTGCAGCCAGGCGACACCCTGGTTGTGACCCGCATCGATCGCCTTGCCCGCTCGATGAAGGACCTGCAGGACATCGTGCACGAGTTGAAGGGTCGCGGGGTGGCGCTGCGCGCAACCGAGCAGCCCGTGGACACCGGAACGGCGGCTGGGAAGGCGTTTCTCGACATGCTGGGCGTGTTTGCCGAGTTCGAGACCAATCTGCGGCGCGAGCGTCAGCTTGAAGGTATCGCGCTTGCCAAGACACGCGGCGTCTACAAGGGGCGCAAGCCCAGTGTTGACGCTGCCGAGGTAAGGCGTTTGCGACATGAGGAGAAGCTGGGCCCCGTTGCCATAGCCCGCCGCCTCGGCATCGGCCGTACCAGCGTCTACCGCGCCCTTGAGACCGCGATGGTCACCGGCCGCTTGTAATGAGTAGCACCCTCACGCGACTCGGCTGAGCGGGTGCCGGTCTCGTTCCTGACCGCCGAGCAGGAACGGCGCTATGGCCGGTATGCCGGCGAACCGAGCGCGGAGCAGCTCGCACGGCACTTTCACCTCGACGATGCCGATCGCGAGCTGGCCGGCACCAAGCGTTGGGATCACATGCGGCTCGGGTTCGCCGTCCAGCTCGGCACCGTTCGTTTCCTCGGCGCGTTTCTGGATGAGCCTGCTGCTGTTCCTGGCGGGGTCGCAGGCCATTTGGCCCAGCAGCTTGGCATCCCCGATGCGGGCTGCCTGACCCAATACGCCACGGCCCGGGGTCGATGGCTGCATTCGGCGGAGATCAAGGAGCGCCTCGGCTACCGCGAGTTTGCCGATCCTACCGTCCACTTCCGCCTAACGCGCTGGCTTTACGCGCTGTGCTGGACCGGCACGGACCGGCCGAGCGTGCTGTTCGACCACGCGACCGTCTGGCTGGTGACGGAGAAGGTGCTGCTTCCGGGGGCGTCCGCTCTTGAGCGCCTGGTCGCCCGCATTCGCGCCCGGGCCGCCCGTCGCCTCTGGCGCACGCTCGCCCGTGATGTGACTCACGAACAGCGCGCGAAGCTTGATGCCCTGCTGATCGCAGGAGAGGGCGGCCGTCCCAGCTCGCTCGACCGCCTTCGGGACGGTCCCTACCTACGCAGCGGCGCCGAGCTGTCCCGCGCCGTCAGTCGCCTGGACGAGGTTCGGGTTCTGACGCTGGGCTTGCCGACCATCGATCACGTGCCGCCAGGCCGGGTCACGGCGCTCGCCCGGTTTGCGACCGTCGCCAAGGCGCAAGCCGTGGGCCGCATGCCGCTGGAGCGGCGCACGGCGACGCTGCTGGCCTTCGTGCGGACGCTGGAAGCGACCGCGCAGGACGACGTGCTCGACCTGTTCGACATCGTGGTTACCGCCTTGTTCACCGACGCGGCCAAAGTCGGCAAGAAAGCGCGGCTGCGCACCCTGCGCGATCTCGACGTCGCCGCTCTCCAGCTCCGCCAAGCGGGCGGAGTGCTCATGGATGACATGGTGGACGACAGTGCCGTGCGCGGGGCGGCCTTCGCGATCGTGCCGCGCGAGATGCTCGCCGCGGCGTTGGAGCAGATCGACGCCATCGTCCGGCCGCCTGGCGACCTCTACTTCATCGAACTGCGCGCCCAGACGGGCAAGCTGCGCTTCCTGCCGGCCATGCTTCGATCCGTTTTCCTCGGCGCAACGCCAGCGGGGCAACTAACGCTGGACGCGGTGCGCCATCTGCGCAGCACCGATGGGCGTGGCCCGGCTCCGTCGGCACCGCTCGGCTTCGTACCGAGTGGCTGGAAGCGGCAGGTCAAAGCCGCCGATGGCGGCGTGGACAGTGTCGGCTACCGGCTCTGCCTGCTCGACGCCATGCGGATCGGGATCCGGCGGCGAGACCTGTTCGCGTCACCCAGCCTGCGCTTTGCCGACCCGCGGATCGGCCTTTTGGCGGGTTCAGCCTGGGAGGCAGCGCGGCCGTCCATCTGCCGCACCCTGGGCCTCTCAACCGATGGACCGGCCGAGGTTGCGCGAATGGCCGAGCGCCTGGACGCCGCCTATCAGGATACCGCGGCGAACCTACCCAAGAACGCCGCCGTGCAGGTTGACGGCGGCGAGCTGGTGCTGTCCGCTCTCGACAAGCTGGAGGAGCCGCCCAGCCTGGTCGCGCTCAAGGCGGCCGTGGCCGCACGCATGCCCCTGGTGGATCTGCCCGAGCTGCTGCTCGAAATGCACGCTCGCACTAGCTTTGCCGACGGGTTCACCCATGCCAGCGAGGGCGGCGCACGGGCCGGCGGTGTCGCCACCAGTCTATGCGCGGTGCTGCTGGCCGAGGCGTGCAACACCGGGTTCGAGCCGCTCATCAGGCGCGACAATGCGGCGCTGCGGCGCTCACGGCTGAGCTGGGTGCGGCAGAACTACATCGGGGCCGAGACGCTCACCCGGACGAACGCCATCTTGGTCGCGGCACAGAACCGCGTCCCGCTCGCCCGGGCCTGGGGCGGCGGTGACGTCGCCTCTGCTGACGGGCTGCGCTTCGTGGTGCCCGTCCGCACGATCCATTCGGGGCCGAACCCGCGCTACTTCGGTCAAGAGCGTGGGGCCACGTTCTACAACCTGGTCTCGGACCAGTTCACCGGGCTCAACGGCATCACCGTGCCCGGCACCCTGCGCGACAGCCTCACGCTGCTTTCCGTGGTGCTGGAGCAGCAAACCGAGTTGCAGCCGACCGAGATCATGTCCGACACCGGGGCCTACACCGACACGATCTTCGGCATCTTTCATCTCCTGGGCTACCAGTTCAGCCCGCGTCTGGCCGACATCGGCGGGACGCGGTTCTGGCGCGTGGATGGCAAGGCCGACTATGGCGCCCTCGACGAGTTGGCCGCCCAGCGCATTAACGTAAAGCTCATCGTCCAGCACTGGGAGGATCTGCTGCGCCTGGCAGGCTCGCTCAAGCTCGGCACTGTCCTGCATCCGGGTGCGCGGCAATCGGCCCGCCGTCGGCCAGGACGTAGGTGCCGGGCAGGCGCTGCGCCAGGTTGGCCACCAGCACGCGCTGCAGCATCTCCCCCAACGGCTCGCTCCACCAATCGTTCTCCGCCACCCGCAGCCTTCCCTGCCCAGCGGCGCGCACGACCTCCTGCTGTTCGAGGTAGCGGGGCAGGCCGACGCCACGGACCACGACCACCCGCCGCGCGCCCGCTTGCACCAGGCCAGGGCGCGGCTCCATGCTGTATAGGTCCGGATTGGGCGACGCGCAGTTCGCCAGGAGAAACGGCAGAAGCGCGCAAAAGGCAAGGTGACGCGGCACGCTACTCCGCCGCTCGGCTGACCCGGCCGCGGATCAGCGCCTCCGGGTGCCGCGCCAGCAGGTCCACCACCTTCCTAAAGGACGCAGCGGCTTCGGACACCTGCATCAGCGCGCGGTCTAGGTCCCGCCCGAATTTGCCATCTCCTGCACTGCCGGCCGACACCGAGGTTGCGAGCGTCCTCACCTGGGCCAGCGTGTCCTGCAAGTCCGATGCGATGGACGGCAGCCGTCGCAGCGCCGGCGCCGCGCCTGCGTCCAGGTGCCGGACAGTGTCCTGCACTGCCGCCATCGTGCCGTTCAAGCGGACCAGCGCCTGGCGGAGTTTCGGATTGTTGGCAACCTCGCTCGCGCCGCGCAGCGCGCCGTTCAGGCCTTGGCCTATCTCTGCGAACGGCATGGCACTGATCTTTGCCATCAACGTGGTCGCGGTGGCGGTCAGGTCATCCAGTCCGCCATCGTTGCCGCTCTCGGCGGGGACGACCGGCGTGTCATCCTTTTCGCCCAGCCCGGCTGGCGGCGCGTCCGGCACGAACTCCAGCGCGACCTCCTTCTGACCTGTGATCACGTTGCCGCCCCGCAACCGTGCTCGCAGGCCGTCCGCAACCAGCTTGTGCAGGTACTCCCTGAAGGATTGTGCCGGCTTGCTGCCGACCAGCGTCACCCGGTCGAGCTGCACGGCGAAGCCCACACGGACCCGGGACTGGTCGGTGTCGGTGGAGTACTGCAAGTCAACCGAGGTGACGTCGCCAATGGCCAGACCTTGCAACGTGACGTGCGCGCCCACGGTCAGGCCGCCCACAGAACCAGTGAAGTAGGTGGCCAGCCCCGCCCGGTGCGGCGCCGTCGCCGTTTCCGCCACGTCCTGGTTGGGGTAAAGGGGAAAGCTGTCCTCCTCCGCGCCAGCCGCCGCTTGGGTGGCGCCTGCGTCATCCTGGGACGGAGTGTCAAAAGTAATGCCGCCCAGGATCGCCGCCTTGAGGCTGTCCACCTGTAGCCGCACCCCGTCCGGTCCCACCCGCGACTGGACGCCGGAGCTGTTCCAGAACCGGGTGCTCCGGTTCACCCACTCCGCATAGGGCGCGTTGACGAAAACCCGCAGCGTCACCTTGTCCGCCCTGCCGGTGAAGTCCCAGCCGACAACCTTGCCCACGTCCAAGTCGTGGAAGAACACCGGCGTGCCCAGGTTGATCGGGCTGAGCCGCGCCGTGGTGAGGTGGAACATGCGGCCGAGCAGGTCGGGAACCAGGGTTGGCGGGTTGGGCAGGCCGGTGAACTCGCGCTTCGCGGGCCTGCCAGCATCGCCGGGCTGCATGGCGACGTAGGTGCCAGTCAGGATGGTGTTCAGCCCCGTGATGTCGCCGGCGTACACGCGCGGCTTGACGACCCAGAACGCCGCGCCCTCGGTCATGAGCTTCTCAGCCTTGGCGGTCATGCGGATGCTGGTCACGACCTGCTTGCGGTCGGGCGTCAGGTCGAAGCCCTCCACTGTGCCCATCTGCATGTCCTTGAACTTGACCTGGCTCTGCCCGGCCTGCAAGCCTTCCGCACTGTCGAACGTCACGCGGACCAGCGGGCCGCGCCGGGCCAGCGTGGTCCACAGCAG
>CAXTOB010000392.1:0-6162 GCA_964245505.1 uncultured Acetobacteraceae bacterium
AGGAGCCCTGATGCTTGGAACTAGCCGAAGCCCGCTCAATCCATGCACGTCACTCAGCGCGCCGCGATCTCACCCTCAACAAGCGCCACTCCCGCGATAGCGGGTTCGTTCCCCGGCCAGGAGCGGATGAGCCGGCAGGCGGCGCAGCCGAGGGCCGGCGGCCCCATGCCACCCGATGAAACCGACCGCTTGCGTACCGGCCCGGCGATCAACTAGGCTGCGACCTGTTAAACGCCAGGCCACGGGAGGGCTGGATGCACCGCTACAACCAGCGTCAACCGCGTGGCCCCGTTTCCGCCCTGCGATAAGGCCATCGCAGGGCAGGCCCGACCGAAGCCAAGCCGCTTCCGACCCGGACTGCCTTTGTTGCATCTGCCCGCCACCAGACGTGGCCGGCGCCGGACCCGGTATAAAACATGGCACTCATCAGTTTGCGCGACGTCGGCGTGGTCACGCCGCGACCGCTTTTCCAGAACATCACATTCAGCTTCGGCCCTGGCGACCGGGTCGGCTTGATCGCCGGTAACGGCGGCGGCAAGTCAACGCTGCTGCGCTGCATCGCAGGCGAGGCTGACCCTGACATGGGTAGCGTCGTCCTGTCCCGCAGCCTGTGCGTCGCCCATGTCGAGCAAGACGTGCCGGAGCCTTTGCTGCGCCTGACCCTGCATGAGGCCATCCGGCGTGCGCTGCCGCTTATGGAACGGGAGCACGAGGCTTGGCGTGTCGACGCGGTGTTGGACGAATTCGACACGCCGAGCGATCTGCGCGATCGCCCCGTTGTAGCGCTGAGCGGCGGATGGCAGCGCCTGGCGCTGCTAACTCGGGCATGGGTCACCCAACCGGACGCGCTGCTGCTGGACGAGCCGACCAACCACTTGGACGGAGAGAAGATCACCCTCCTGGAAGCGTGGATCAACGGCCCGGCCGCCCGCACGCCCATGTTGATCGCGAGCCACGACCGCAGCTTCCTCGACGCCTGCACTACCCGGACCCTGTTCCTGCGTCCCGGCGTCAGCCGCGCCTACGCCCACCCCTACTCGCGCGCCAGGCACCTGCTAGACGAGGATGACGCGGCGCAGGAGCGGAAGCACGCCAAGGACGCGAAGGAGGTGGACCGCCTGCGCCGCAACGCGGGGGAGCTGCGCAACGTCGGCGTCAACAGCGGCAGCGACCTGCTGCAGAAGAAGTCCATGCAGCTGCGCGAGCGTGCGGAGCGGCTGGAGCAGACGCTCCGCCCGGCGCACGCCGAACGGTCCGGCGACATCCGCCTAGCCAGCCGCGGCACCCACGCCAAGGTGCTGGCGGCGCTACGGGACGTAACGGTCGGCACGCCGGACGGGAGGCCACTGTTCCGCGTCGCCAAGCTCGACGTCCACCAGGGCGACCGGCTGGTACTGCTGGGCCGCAACGGGGTGGGCAAGTCGCGGTTGGTGACCTTGCTACGCCGGGCCGTGACGGAGGAGGTGCCCGGCGTGCAGGTCAGCCCCAGCGTCGTCCTCGGCTACACGGACCAGGGAATGGCCCACCTGCCGGACGGCCAAACGCCGCACCGCTTCATTTCGGCCCAGCCGGGCATCGGGGACGGGCGCGCCACCAGCCTGCTGGCCGGCGCCGGGATCAGCGTGGACGCACAGGGGAGACCTATCGGTCTGATGTCGCCGGGCCAGAAGGCGAGGTTAAGCCTGCTGGCGCTCAGGGTGGCGGAGCCGAACTTCTATCTGCTGGACGAGCCGACCAACCACGTGGACATACCGGGGCAGGAGCGGCTGGAGGCGGAGCTGCTTGCCCACGGCGCCACCTGCGTCCTGGTGTCCCACGACCGGAGCTTCGTCAGGGCGGTCGGCACACGGCTCCTGCTGATCGAGGGCAGCCACGCGCGGGAGGTGCCCGACGCGCCGCGGCTGTGACCGGAGGTGAAGGTGATCGGGCGGACGCCTTGCGCCATAGCCGGGTGCCGTCCTTGGATCGCAAGCTGGGGCGGTTGCTCGCCCTTCCGCCTGTATGGCAACTGATCCGTCTCCACCTACTGGGTATCCGTCGCATCGGCGCCGGCCAGGGCTTGCCAGTTCCCGATTTCGGGCCTGAGCCGCCAGGCCAGCGTGGTGGCGCCTCGCGGCTCAATCCACAGCCGGTCAGTGCCGGATGGAGCTGCGCCTGCACGGTGAACCTCCAAGCGGAAGGCGCCTGTGCCAGGCAGGCCGAGCGCTGCCCAGCGCGCATAGGCCCGCGCCAGGCGTATGGCGGCGGTGCGGTCGCCATGGCCGACGACCTCACCGTCCTGCCACAGCGCCACGGACCCACCCGCTCCATCCGTCAACCCGAACGGCGGCAGTCGCATCCACGGCCGCCAGTCGCCGTCGCCAGTGCGGGCCACGAAGCCCGGCTCCGTCCGGCCCAGGAAGGCACGGAACTGCGCCGCGGCCGGCGCCGGTCCGCCTTCCCCAAGCAGGCCCAATGGCAGGGCGAAGCGCGCCGCCGGCTCGCCGCCGGGCGTTTCGGGCAGCACCGTGCCGGCACGGTGCTGCCCAGCGCCCAGCAACGGCACGAACCAGCCCGGGACGGCCCTCTCGGCCACGAAGGCGTCACCCTGCCGGCGGAGCACCGTCACGTCGCAGCCGTCGCCGCCGCGCAACTCGACCGGCACCACGGCGAGGCCGCCCTCGGCAACCTGGTCCAGCAGGGCCACGGGCACGTCCCAGGTCGCGGCGGTGACGATGGAGCGATCGTAGGGGGCGCCGGCAGCATGACCCGGCGTGCCGTCGCCCGTGATGACCTCGACGTTGCCGATGCCAAGTCCTGCCAGGTCGGCCCGGCTTTGGGCGGCCAGGTCCGGGATCAGCTCGATGCCGACGACCCGGCCCTCCTGCCCGACCAGGCGCGCCATGATGGCAGCGAGCCACCCGGAACCGGAGCCGATCTCCAGCACGGCCTGGCCCCGTTCCAGTCCCAACAGATGCAGCAGGTGGAGGACGTAGCTCGGCTGCGAGTTGGAGGAGGGCAGGGGGCCGCCTGCGGCGTCCACATGGCGCATCACGGCGTCGCTGTAGATGTCGGATAGGTCCTGCGCCGGGTCGGTGCCGTTGTCGCGCACCGGGCCGCCATCGGCCAGGCGAAAGGCGCTACGCACAGGGCCATCGTCAGAAAGGCGGAAGCGGTGGACAAAGCGGTGCCGGGGCGTCACGGCCACCGCCTCCCGGAACCGGGGCGGCAGCCCATCCGGCACGCCGTCGCGCCGGAATGCGGCGTCCAGCATGTCCAGGAACTGGGCCTGGTAGGGTTCGGCTTGGGCATCGAGTGCGCTCATCGTGGACTCCTCGCCGGGTGGTGCGCGTCGCGGCGACCGGCGCGGACGGCGGGAAAGAATTTTTGCACGGCCGTCCGCGCCTGCGTGCGCCGGGCGCATACAGGGCCATGACGGAGACCTCGCACCGGCTGAAGCATCTGAACCCGCGTTTCGGACCCGTGCCGAGGGACGTGGGCGCGGGGTTGGCCGCGCTGCCCGATGACGAGCTGTTGCGGCTGCGCGCGATAGCCCGGCTGCGCGCCCGCTCCTTGCCCGGTGGCGTGTCCTGGTCCGACCTGCTGCACGAGGCCGTGGCGCGCGCGATGGCCGGCACAAGGCCTTGGCCGCCGGGGGTGCCGCTGGTCGCCTTCCTGGCTGGCATCATGCGGAGCCTGTGCGACGAGCAATGGCGCCGGCGGCGGCGCGAGGAGGCGCTGTCCAGCGTGGATGCTGCGGGCGACCGGCAGGCCCACGATCCCGAGCGGGCCTACGCGGCCGTCGAGGCGCTCGCCGCCATCCACCGGCTGTTCGCGTCCGACGAGGCGGCCACGAAGGTCATCACCGGGCTGATGGCCGGCCTGGATGCCGAGCAGATCCGGTCCCACTACGGCTTGGGCGCGGTGGAATATGACACAGCGCGGCGACGGATGCGGCGTGCCATGCTGCGCCACGGTTTGGCTTGGTCGTGGCCATGACCAGGCGCCCCGATCCATCGTCGGCCCTACTGGCGTTGCTGGACGCCCTGGAAGCGGAGCTTCTCGCCGCCCCTGCGGCAGAGGTGCGGGACGCTCTGCGCGAGACTGGGCGTGCGCGGGACGGCGCTTGCCGCGAGGTCCGGTCGCTGCTGGACGACGCAGCGGCTGCGAGCGAGGACGGTCCTGTTCCGGCCGCGCCGTGCGGCACGCGCGGCCTGGCTGGGTTGCACCGGCACTGAGCAGCGGTGCAGGCCGCTAAGCCAGACCAACAGCAGCGTTGTCATGAGCAAGCAGGTCCGTTCTCCCACCGGGACGTGAGGCGCATCCGCCCAGCTCGCCGGGTCCAGTGCAAGATAAGCGCACTTCTCTTGCACTGGAGAACAAGGGACGGGGGGGCCGTGGGCGTTCGCTCACACCCACGATGGGCGCTGTCCGGCGTGAAGCGGCAAACTGCTGACCGAGACCTATCTTATTGTTGCACTTTTATCAAGGCAACGACAAGAATCTCTTTTGCTCCTTGGTTAGAGTTGCAACCTTCTCACTGCCAAATATCGATCCATAAATCTTGCCTGCACAATTACTCACCCACCGATCAATCTTCTCGGCCAGCAGGGCTTTGTTTTCCGCTGACCCGTATGCCGTGAGATAACCTCTTTTCATCTGCTCTAAGCGGGTGAGCAGGTCAGTCACATCCATTCCTTGGTGCTGTGCGTCTTGCCAATCGTGCAAGCTGGTGAACGATGCCCGTATCTCGTTCATCTGCTCGTGCGACACGACCAGAGAGTAACCAGCGCCATCCTTCGATTTACCAAGTTCCATCCCCAGAAACTCGACAGCCTCTTCAGGCTCACAGACCTTCGTCTTTGAAATGCTCAGCGACAGCTTAACCTTGCCAAGCTCATCATCTACCAGTGCCTTTGCGTCCTCACACTCAGTTCGAGAGTTGCAGAAGACGAGCATATCATCGGCGTAGCGCACCATTGCCCGCTTCGACCCTACTACAGCATCGAAGTCCCTCAAAACAAAATTGGACAGTATAGGAGAGAGTGGCATCCCTTGCCTGAGACCTGCACCCTTGCAAATCTTGTTGTCTGCAACTGACTTACGCACGCGGTCGTTGTTTAAATGCACCTCGCAATTAATGACACCTCGGAGTAGCGGCTGCAGCGACCGCAGCCTGAACCTGCTGGCCAGCCCCTCGATCAAGGCTGGGCGCTGTATGGTGTCAAAGAAAGCAGATATGTCAGCCTTTAGAAGCCAGGGAGAACTTGCCCGCAACCTAACCGCAGCCTGCCTGGCTGCGTTGGTGCCGCGCTTTTCACCTGTCGGCGGCCTGACGAATCCAAAGCTCACATCGTTGACTATCCCGAGCTGGACTGACCTTGCCTCCACCTTCCGCAGTATGGCCCGCTGAACCAATCGGTCCGCAACTGTCGGCACACAGATGAGCCTGGTCTTGCCTGGCTCCTTCTTTGGAAGCACCACGCCTCGAAGGGAAAAGAACTCGTAACCACCCTTCATGGCCTCGCTGATGTGTGACAAGCGCCTTCCAAGATCATCACGGAACAAGGCGGGTGTTACCCCATCGATCCCTGCGGAGGACTTGATGCCCCCATGTCCAGCGAACTCCCGCCAGACATCGCGTAGGTTCTCAACTGTTCGGATGTACTCAAGGGCGGACTGAGCCATCGGACCTCAACAGGTTGCACGCTGCCGCTCGCCCCATCCTCTACCCTGGCGAGCGGCCTGTACCTGAACCAAAGCAGACCCGTGGCCTGCCCCGTGTGCCGTAGGACCCGCGCGGGACGAACGCTGACGCCCGGGTGATCCGCTGCCGGTCAATGACCGAAGACCACCCTGGCCAGGTCCGCCAAACCCAGGTTCCTCCGCACCCCCAAACGCAAGGCGCACCTGCACCTTGACGCCCGCAGATGCGTCAAGCGCCAGTCCCAGAAACCCCCAGGCACCATAGCCCAGGACTGCTGCCAGTACAAGCACTATCGAACGGTGCCGAAATGGCACCCCCCGCCGCCGTCCCCCTCCACCTCTCTGACCCTGCATGTGCGGACTAGCTCCCTGTTGACCAGCGTTGCCGCTGGAGGGTTTGGGGAACTTGCGACCCTCCCGCGGAACCAAAGCAGACCCGTGGCCTGCCCCGTGTGCCGTAGGACCCGCGCGGGACGA
>CAXTOB010000393.1:0-6142 GCA_964245505.1 uncultured Acetobacteraceae bacterium
GCTCGCCAGCGAGGCGGCCGCCGGCACCGGCAACGCCACCCGCGCCCGGCATCTTTCGGCGGTACGGAGCCTGTATCGCTACCTCGCCCGGCGCCACGGCATCGCCAAACCGGCGCCTGGCCTGCTCGGCACGCCGCGCGCCCGTGCACCGGTGCCACACGCCTTATCGGCCCCTCAGGCGCTGTCGGTGGCGGCGGACATCGGCGAAGCATCATTGGGCGCCGCCACCGCCCAGGTGCAGGCGCGCGATGCTGCATTGTTTACCCTGCTTTATGGCTGCGGCCTGCGCATCAGCGAGGCGCTCGGGCTGGACGTGCGCGACGTTCCAGTAGGCGGGGGCACCCTCCGCGTGCTGGGCAAGGGCCGCAAGGAGCGCTTGGTGCCGTTGCTGCCCGTGGTGCATGAGGCGCTGACGGCCTGGCTGGCGCTGCACCCGGACCGACGGGCGGAGGCGCCGCTGTTCGTGGGCGTGAAAGGCGGGCGGTTGAACCCGCGCATCGCACAACGGACGCTGGAGCACTACCGCAACCTCGCGGGCCTACCCGCGCATGCGACGCCGCATGCTTTGCGCCACAGTTTTGCGACGCACTTGCTGGCCGGCGGCGCCGACCTCCGCTCCATCCAGGAATTGCTGGGCCATGCCAGCCTGTCCACCACACAGCGTTACACCAGCGTGGACCCGACGGGGCTGCTAGCGGTATGGCGGCGGACCCACCCGGGGGCGTCCGGCTAAGCCCCCTTTTGTAAAGCTGCTGTGCTGGCTGTCTGACGCGCCCTTAACTGTGTGCTCCGCTCGCTCGACGAGGGTGGCGGGCGGGCCTAACGAACGCGTCCGGCGGCCCCAATGAATGCGTTGAGCAGAACTCACGGGCCAAATGCCCGCTCCGTCCCATTGCCCGGGAAACCCACATCAGCCGGCTCATTGCAGGCCATTCGCGAACGGGCACTCACAGCGTTGCGAGCACGCTTTCCGCCTTGCTCACGTCGAAGTCGCCGGGCTTCTCGACTGCGAGGTGCTCCACCTTGCCGTCCTTGACCACCATCGCAAAGCGCTGGCTGCGTATGCCCAGGCCACGTGCGGTCAGGTCCAGCTCTAGACCAAGCGCCTTGGTTACGGCCCCTGCCCCGTCGGCCAGCATTAGGATGCGGTCATCCACGCCCAACTCCTTGCGCCAGGCCTCCATCACGAACACGTCGTTGACAGCCATGCAGGCGACGGTGTCCACGCCCTTGGCACGCAACGCATCGAGGTTCTGCAGGTAGCCCGGCACATGCCGTGCGCTGCATGTCGGCGTGAAGGCGCCAGGGGTGGCGAATAGCACGACAGTCTTGCCGCCGAACACTTCTTCGGTCGTAAGCTCCTTTGGCCCCTCCGCTGTGGCGGAAGTCAGCTTCATTGCGGGGATGGCGTCACCGGTCTTGATCATCGCGCGGGTCCTCTTGGCAGTTCTAACAGTTCCTAACGGTCCCAGCCGCGTGAGTCACCCCGGGGCGGCTTGCCTTAGGCTGGGGAGGAACCAACATCTTGTTGATGCTCGACGATGACACCAACCTGACCGGCCAACTGCTGATCGCCATGCCAGGGATGCAGGACTCGCAATTCGCGCAGGGCGTCATACTGCTTTGCGCCCATACCAGCGAAGGGGCGATGGGCATCGTACTGAACCAGCCGCTGGCTCAGCCCAGCTTTGACGCGCTGCTGAAGCAGCTGGACGTCACGCCCGTGCCGCCTGCCCGGCAAATACAGCTGTGCAAAGGCGGTCCGGTGGATCAGGGGCGAGGCTTCGTGCTGCACACGTCCGACTGGACCTGCGACGGCAGCCTAGTCGTGGATGACAATCTGGCGCTGACCGCAAGCCTTGATGTGCTGCAGGAGATTGCGGCAGGCGGCGGCCCGCAGCAGGGATTGCTGGCGCTCGGCTATGCCAGTTGGGGGCCGGGCCAGTTGGATGAGGAAATGGGGCAGAATGTCTGGCTGTCTGTGCCGAACAAGGTGGACCTGCTGTTTGACCGCGACCATGAGACGAAGTGGCGTCGTGCGCTGGGTATTCTGCGAATAGACCCATTGCTCTTGTCGGGTGTTGCCGGGCGGGCCTAACTCGCCCGGAGAGCCTGTTCCGGAAGGCGCCGGGTTCGCTTAGCGGTGCATTTCATTGTTGAGCGCGTCCAGGATCATCGCCTGTTGGAGTGGCTTTGGGCATGCAGCCTCAAATCCGTGGCCCCTTGCACTGACATCTACGTTGCCGGGCTGTTCTTGTGAGCCGTGCTTCCGGTGTCGCTACCCAGGGCCGACAGCGTGGTCCGTGCCGTCCTGGATTGCCGCGTTGCTGCACTCCTTGCAATGACGGGAACGGTTAGATCCTGGGGCGCCTGGCATCACTCGGTCCGGAACGAAAAATTCCTCGCTGGCCCTCAACCATCGCCAAACGGTCTCCGCTTTTACCAGACTTAAGCGGTTTCCGCTTTTACCAGACGAAGTGCTGGATGCAGGCCGCCGGTGCCAGTCCAGCCGCCGCAGCCTCCGCCCGTGTCCGCGCGTTGTCGCCGCCCAGGTGGGCGCCATGCAGCCCGCCGAGCACCCAACAAGCGTCCAGCCCCATAGCTGCCGCCCCGGCGATGTCGGTCCGAAGCGCGTCGCCCACCGCCAGCACCCGGTCGTACGGCAAGCCCAGCATGTCCAGCACGGGACGGTAGATCGCCGGGTCAGGCTTGCCGAGCGAGCGCACATCGCCGCCCATTTCAAGATAGCGCACCGCCAGCGTCCCGGCGCAGACCACGCGGACGCCGCCGCGTATCACTTCCAGGTCCGGGTTGGCGCAGATCATCGGCAGGCCCAGCGCGGCGCTGCGCTCCAGCACCGGGTCGTAATGCGAAGGGTCCGTCTGCGGCGCGTGGTCGTCCGGCCCGGTGTTGAGCATGAAGTCGGCGCCGTCCGGCCCGTCCAGGACTTCCAGGTCCAGCCCGGCCAGCACGCCGCGGTCTCGCTCCGGCCCCAGGTGGAACACGCGTTGGCCCAGGGCGGCATACCAAGGGTCGCCGCGGTCGCGCAGCATGAGGTGCGTCGCCTCGCCCGAGGTCATCACGCCGTCGTACAACTCCTCTCGGATGCCCATGCGGGTGAGCTGCCGCGTGATGCTGTCGGCTCGGCGCGGCGCGTTGGACAACAGGACAATCCGCTTGCCGGCGCTGCGTAGCGCGGCCAGGCAGGCGGGTGCGCCGGGGATCGGCGCGACACCATCGTGTATGACGCCCCACAGGTCCAGGATGAAGCCGTCATAGCCGTGGGCAACCTCGCGAAAGCCGTCCAGGTGTTTCATGGCGGCAACCAGCCCGACGCCTTCAGCCGTCATTGCGAGGTATCCTTGCGGTGCGGCAACCCAGGGACCGCAAGGACCGCGTTGGCAGCCCCTGGGTGGCCGGGACGCCGCGATCCCGGCAACGAGCAGGGTTGATCATCCACCATCATGCGTCCACTCCCACTGCATCCTGAACGCATGCAAACCCCTGCTGCCGCAGCGCCGCCGACAGTTGCCGCTTAATACGCGGCACCAGGCCGGGGCCGGCGAGGCTGAACGCGGTGTAAAGCTGCACCAGGCTCGCCCCCGCACGTATTTTCTCCAGCGCGTCCGCGCCGGTGGCGACGCCGCCGCAGCCCACCAGCACCAGCCTGCCGGCTGCCAGCCGATAGGCCCGCGCGAGCAGCCGGGTGCTGGCCTCGCGCAGTGGTCGCCCGGACAGCCCGCCAGTCTCCCCGGCCCAGCGCGAGCGCAGGGTATCCGGCCTAGCGACGGTGGTGTTGGACACGATCAGCCCATCCACGCCGTGGCGCACGGCGGTCTCCACGATAGCCTCCAGCCCGCCGTCGGGCAGGTCGGGCGCGACCTTCACCAGCAGCGGCGGGCGGCTTGGCGCCCCGGCGGCGATGGCGGCCAGGATGGCGGCCAGCCGCGCCTCGCCCTGGAGGTCTCGCAGGCCCGGAGTATTCGGCGAGGACACGTTGATGACGATGTAGTCCGCGTGCGGCGCCATGGCGGCGACCAGGGCGGGCAAGTCCCGCTCGGGGTCGGCGCCGTCCTTGTTGATGCCGACATTGGCGCCGATCGGCACGTTTCGCTGGACTGGCCCCCGCGGCAGCGCTCCAAGGCGTTCGGTGAAGGCGGCGATCCCGCGGTTGTTCAGGCCGTAGCGGTTGATGACCGCAGCGTCCTCCGTCAGCCGGAATACGCGGGGACGGGGATTGCCGCGCTGCGGCAGGGGCGTGACGGACCCAGCCTCGATGAAGCCGAAGCCTAGCCGGCGCAGGCCGCGCAACGCCATCGCATCCTTGTCGAACCCGGCGGCCAAGCCGAGGGGATTGCGGAACTGCAGGCCCATCGCTCGAATGTGCAGCGCGGGGTCGTCCGGCTGAGTATCCCGCCCGGCCAGCCCCAGGCGGAGGGCGGTGATGGCCAGCCGGTGCGCCCGCTCCGGGTCGGCGTGTGCCAGTAGCGGCATCAAGGCGGAGGCGAGGCTTGGCGTCATGCCGGGGTGTCTGCCCGATCCCGGCGGTGCTGGAAAGGCTCAGCCCGAGGTTTCGCCCGAGGTTTCCCTGGGACGCGATCCGCCGTAAACCCCGGGACCATGTGGAACGAGCCTTACCTGGAGACGTGCTGCCGCTCGGCGTTGCACCGGCTGACCCTGGTGGATGCCGCTGGGCGGCCTGGCGGACTGAAGGATGGACCCTGCCTGGAACGCTTGGCCAGCATGGGCCTGGCTGCCGAACGCGAAGGCCGTTTCCATATCACCGCCGCTGGCCGGGACCGGCACCGGAGCGAGATCATGAAGGCCGAGCCGGCTCCCTCTCCCTCCGGGACAGGGTTGGGGTGAGGGAAGCCGCAGGCGCTTCCTACCAGCAGTAGCAGCGGAAATCCGCGCCGCCTTGGTTGAGATCGTGCTCGCGGTTTCCCTCACCCCGGCCCCCGCCCGGAGGGAGAGGGAGAAGTAGGCCGGCCTTTCATCGCCGTTTTGGCCCGCGCCAGCAGGTCCGGAGAGAGGGTGCCCTTTGGCCCCGCCACGATGCCGCGGGCACGCAGCGGCGCGTCCATCGCCTCCATCGCCTCCCGCCACAGCCGCCAGTCGCTGCGTTCCCGGGGATGGCCGGGATTCGGCGGCAGCCCGCGCCAGCCCCAGATGCGCAGGATACGGGCATGCAGCAGCTCCAGCGTGCCGGCGCGATACAGCACGTCCAGGCACTTCACCACGTCCTCCGCCCGGCATGGGCCGGCAGGCGGCTGTGCTGCCGTCGGCTCGTGCCGGGCATGGAGGACGGCCGCCGCCCAAAACCAGGCGGCCTCGGCGGAGGGGAACGGCGAAACAGGCATCGTGTGAACCCCAGGTTAATAGAACACAACAAGAACATTAGTTGAGCCCGACTTCAAGCAAGTAAGGCGCGAATTCCTAGTTGCCGCGGCCTGAAATCCTAGCCATCATGCAATCATGAAACACGAGGATGTTTGGCGTGCGCTTGACACGCTGGCGGCGGAGTACGGCCTATCGGCCTCCGGGCTGGCCAAGCGTGCTGGCCTGGACGCGACGACTTTCAATCCCAGCAAGCGCCGGATGCCGGACGGCCGCGCCCGCTGGCCCAGCAGCGAAAGCCTTTCGAAGGTGCTGGATGCCACCGGCGCCAGCCTTGAGGCATTCACGTCGCTGGTGACGGGATCGCCGCTCGTGACGTCCGCCCGTCCGGCCCGGCGCATCCCACTGCTCGGGCTAGCGCAGGCAGGCGGCGATGGCTACTTCGACGACGCCGGTTTTCCGGTCGGCGGAAGCTGGGACGAGGTGGGGCTGCCGGAGATCGCCGACCCCCATGCGTATGCGCTGGAGATTTCCGGCGACTCGATGGAGCCGGTGTTCCGCGACGGCGACATGGTGGTGGTTTCGCCGGCCGCGCCGATTCGCCGGGGCGACCGGGTGGTGGCCCGCACCCTGGCTGGCGAGGTGATGGCCAAGCAGCTCGCCCGCCGCTCCGCCCGGCGGATCGAACTGAAAAGCCTGAACCCGGAACACCGCGACCGCAGCTTCGACCTGACGGAAGTCGCCTGGGTGCACCGGATCATCTGGGCCAGCCAGTAGGACTTCCTTCTCCCTCTCCTTTCGGGAG
>CAXTOB010000394.1:0-4408 GCA_964245505.1 uncultured Acetobacteraceae bacterium
TCACAAAACCCCTGACCATTTCCGTCATTGAAGCGAAATGAGGGGAGGCATGAGCACCAACACTCCACCAGAACGGGTCAACTTCACAAAGAGGTCAGCGACACCGACAGCGCCGGCATCTGGCGCGCCGCGGCGTGCAAGGACGGGCGCAGGCCCAAAGACACCAGCGTGGTCAGCTCCACAACCGTCGAGAACAGCAGCTCGCGCGAATACTGCTGTTGCCGGTGCGCTTCGAACACCTCGTCCACCCAGCCCGCCGGCAACGCATGCTCCAGCGCCAAGCGAGCCATTACACTTGCCGGCGCGTGCCGCTCGAACCGATCCAAAACCGCAGACCAAACCGGCCTGCTCCCATCCGATCCCGTGCTCATCCATCCAGGTTGGGAAGAGCACCGACACCCTGAAAGGGGTGGGTCTAAGGCGCGGCACCGGGGGCTAGATCGCCCGGCCGAGCGCTGCATCTCGCCATCAAGGTGTTCGTGTCGCCGGACGTTGCTGCACGCCATGGATGCACCAAAGGGCAGCGGCAAGCAATTGCTTGCCACTTTTCGTGTTCATGGCTCGCGTCCTTGATGGCTCATGGGTCTTAGCGGCTCTTGTTGGTTGCTGCCATCCGAGTCTTGCACTACCGGTCATTGAATTCCATAAGCTGTTTCGCATCCGTTTTCTTGCTTTCAACGTATTGGGAGAGGCTGATGCAACTCCCGGGTACGGATTGGAACGGAACGATGAGGCGATACAAACATGGCAGGCCAGCAGCCGGTTGCCTGGCCTGCAGGCCATCGGCGCAGCCGGGTTGGCCGGTTTTGACAGGGTCCGCGGCTTGGGGTGTCACCGGACTGGAATGCAAGCGTGCGGAGGACTGACGCTTTGGCGAGTTACGACCCGGATACCCTCCGCGTACTGCTCATTGAAGAGGAGGCCGAAGTCGCCCGCGCGATCTTGCGAGGATTCACGCGGGCTGGGCTGATGGCCGTCTGGGCGAGCACAGGACACGCAGCCTTGGATTTGAAGGTCAACTTCAAGCCACATGTCGTGTTGCTGGACGTGGTCCTTCCCGATATGGACGGACAGTCATTGGTTGCTATGCTCGGCTCCCCGAAGAACTGCGGCGTCATAGTGCTATCGGGCATGCTGGACGAAGCGGATCAGGTGATTGGTGGAGATTTCGGCGCCGACGACTTCATGGCGAAGCCGCTGCACATGCGGGAGCTTGTCGCCCGAATTCGTGCCGTCCACCGCAGGGTTAACCTGCTTGGCAACCGGCCCCGCACAACGTTCGGCGGACAAATGGGCGCTGGGCTTTAGGGCCCGGCCGAACCCAAGGGGGTAGGAGCCGCGGCCACTGCCACTGCTCATCAGGTTTTTCGCAATCGTGAGCAGCCCGGCGAAGCAGCGTACCCTGGTCAGCCGCCCGGACGGCTCTCCCCGCATTTAAACGCCGGAAGCGGCTTGCAATTTTGAGTGATCGGCGGCCGGCCCCGGACAAGGCTGGCTTCAGTGATCCCCGGCATGGATCACGTCCAGGTCGGCGAAGCGGGTGAACTCGCCCTCGAACAGCACGTCTATCTTGCCGGTCGGCCCGTGCCGCTGCTTCTCGATCAGGATCTCGGCCTTGTTGTGGACCAGCTCCATGTCGCGCTGCCACTTGTCGAGCGCGGACTGGAACTTATCCTCGCTGTCGAAGGCCATCTGCTTCGGGGCACGCTGCTGCAGGTAGTATTCGTCGCGGTAAACGAACAGCACCATGTCGGCGTCCTGCTCGATGGTGCCGGATTCGCGCAGGTCTGACAGTTGCGGGCGCTTGTCCTCGCGGCTTTCCACGGCGCGGGAGAGCTGGGATAGGGCCAGGACCGGCACCGCCAGCTCCTTGGCGATGGCCTTCAGGCCCTGGGTGATCTGGCTGATTTCCAGCACCCGGCTCTCCGGCTTGGTGCCGACGCTCGGGCGCATCAGTTGCAGGTAGTCGATCACCACCAGGCTCAGCCCCTTGGTCCGCTTCAACCGGCGGCAGCGGGTACGCAGCGCCGAGAGCGTGATGGCCGGGGTATCATCTATGTGCAGCGGCAGCCCGGCGATCTCCCGGCTGACCTGCACGAAGCGGTCGAAGTCCTTCTGCCCGATCTCGCCGCGGCGGATACGGTCGCCGGACACCCGGGCCTCCTCCGCCAGCAGGCGAGTCGCCAACTGCTCCGCGCTCATTTCCAGGGAGAACACCGCGACCGATCCCTTGGGTAGCGCGTTCGGGTCGGCGGACCGGGCCTCGCGCACCAGGGCGTGCGCGGCGCCGAAGGCGATCTTGGTGGCGAGCGCCGTCTTGCCCATGCCGGGCCGCCCGGCCAGGATCATCAGGTCGGACGGGTGCAGCCCGCCGGTCTTCTTGTCGAGGTCGCGCAAGCCGGTCGACAGCCCGCTCACGTGGCCCGACCGCCGGAACGCCCGCTCCGCGCCTAGGATCGCATCGGTCAGAGCCCGCTCGAAGGTGACGAAGCCGCCATCGTTGCCGCCCTGGGTCGCCAGGCGGAACAGCTCCGACTCGGCCAACTCGATCTGCTGGCGGCCGTCCAGCTCGGCTTCCATGCCGAAGGCGTTGTTGACGACGACCTCGCCAATGTCGATCAACTGCCGGCGCAGCCAGGCGTCATGGACGGCTCGGCCGTATTCGCCGGCGTTGATGATGCCGACCATCGCCATCAGCAACTGCGCGAAGTATGCGGTGCCGCCGACCTCATCGAGCAGGCCGGAATGCTCGAACTCCGCCTTCAGGGTCACGGCGTCGGCCAGTTGCCCCGCTTCCACCCGGCGCACGATGGCCTGGTAGATGCGGCCGTGCACGGGGTCCACGAAGTGCTCGGGCGACAGGAACTCGCTGACCCGTTCGTAGGCCTTGTTGTTGGCCAGCAGCGCGCCGAGCAGCGCCTGCTCCGCCTGCTGGTTGGAGGGCGGCTGGCGCTGGGACAGGCCGAGCAGCGGGGAGTTGATCTCGTTCATGGGTCGCGCAGCATAACCCATCCCGCCGGGTCCGGGCAGAGTCCTAGCCTGTGGATGGCTGTGGATTAGGGGGACAACACCGGATGTTGCAGCCGGGCCACGGTGGCGTCGCGTTGCCACAGATAGTCGCGAGTCAGCGGCACCGCATCCACCGAGGCCGCAAGCTGCATTTGCCAGACCATGTGGCCGGTGTGACGGAACGCCAGCTCGGCGCCGGCGAGGTAGAACTCGAACATGCGGCAGAAGCGTTCGTCGTAGAGTGCGGCGACGGCGTCGTGCCGGGCTATCAGGTTGTTGCGCCAGTGCCGCAGGGTTTCGGCGTAGTGCAGGCGCAGCACCTCTACGTCGGTGACGTGGAGGCCGCTGGCTTCGACGGCGGGCAGGACCTCGCTGAGTGCGGGGGAGTAGCCGCCGGGGAAGATGTACTTGGCGAGCCAGGCGTTCGTGGTGGCGGGGCCATGGCTGCGGCCGATGCTGTGCAGCAGTGCTACCCCATCAGGCGCCAACACCCGGCGCAGCACGCCGAAGAAGCGGCGGTAATGGTTGACGCCCACGTGCTCGAACATGCCGACGGAGACAATGCGGTCCCACTCGCCGGCGAGCGCTCGGTAGTCCAGCAGCTCGAACCGCACCCGGTCCTGCAGCCCCGCATCCACGGCGCGGGCTCGGGCGGAGGCGAGCTGCTCCTCGGATAGGGTGATGCCGGTGACGTGGACCCCGTGCTCGCGCGCCAGCGTCAGCGCCATGCCGCCCCAGCCGCAGCCGATGTCCAGCACGCGCAGGCCGGGGCGGAGCAGCAGCTTAGTGGCGATCAGGCGCTTTTTGGCGGCTTGGGCCTCGTCCAGGGTTTCGTCGCCGGTTGGGAAGTAGGCGCAGGAATACTGGCGGTCGGCATCCAGCAGCAGGGCATATAGCCGGCCGTTCAGGTCGTAGTGGTGCGCGGCGTTGCGGCGGGCGCGGGCGGCGGGGTTGAACTGCGCCCAGCGCTTGAGCGCGGTGGAGAGGAGGCCGTGCAGGGCCATCACCGGCTGACGGCCGCCCTGCACGAGGTTGGTCATCAATAGATCCAGCGCGTCGTAGATGGTGCAGCCTTCGGGGGCAATGGCGCCGTCCATGTAGCCTTCGCCGAGCGCCAGCCCGGGGTTGAGCACCATCCGGCGAACGGCGGCCCAATCCGTGACAGTGAAGGCGACGGCCGGGCCGGGCGCGCCCTCGTGGCAGGAAATATGGCCGTCGGGGTAGCGGACCTGCAGGCTGCCGACGACGAGGAAGCGCCGGATCAGGCTGTCCAGGGCGTAACGCATGGCTTCTCCGGATGCACGGGCCAATGGGTTAGCGATGAACGGTGGGAGTGGCTAGCCCCTTGCAGGACTGTGCTGGCTCCCTCTCCCTCCGGGAGAGGGTTGGGGTGAGGGAG
>CAXTOB010000394.1:4418-6103 GCA_964245505.1 uncultured Acetobacteraceae bacterium
CCCCCCCGCGGCCGGCGGGGGGGGGCCCCCGCCCCGGGGGGGGGGGGTTGGGGGGGCGCCCGGCCGCGTGGACCGGTCTTAGCCAGTGATGGAGCAATCGCCCGGTAAATTAGGGCTGGCGCTGGCCGCCTCCCTCACCCCGGCCCTCTCCCGGAGGGAGAGGGAGAAGGGGTTCACACTTTGACGACCTGCTTATAGAGGGCGGCATACTCGCGGGCCGGGCCGGTCCAGCCGACCTCGGCGCGCATGGCATTGCGCTGCATCTGCGCCCAGTCGGACGGGCGCGCCCACAAGGCTGCGGCCCGTGCCAGTGCGTCTTCGAGGGCCGGCAGGGTCACGGGCGAGAAGGTGATGCCGGTCGCGACGCCCGCGGCGAGGCCGGCGGGGTTCGCGTCTATGAGGGTGTCCGACAGACCGCCCACCCGCGCCACCACCGGCAGCGCGCCGTAGCGCAGCGCGCACATCTGCACGAGGCCGCATGGCTCGAACCGCGATGGCACCATTACGGCGTCGGCACCGGCCTGGATCGCATGGGCCAGCGGCTCGTCGAAGCCGATCACCGCCGCGACCTGGCCGGGATGCGCGGCTGCCGCGGCGGCAAGGCCGCGCTCCATCGCCGGGTCGCCAGAGCCGAGCACGACGAGATGCGCGCCGTGGGACAGCAGGGCGGGGATCACGTCCAGCAGCAGGTCCATGCCCTTCTGGTGCGTCAGCCGGCTGATGGCACCGACCAGCAGGACGGCGGGGTCCGGCGTCAAGCCGGTGAGCTTTTGCAGCGCCGCCTTGTTGCGCGGGCGCCGGCGCAGGCGGGCAACGCTGAACTGCGCGGTGATGTGCGGGTCGGCCGCGGGGTCCCAGACCCCGGTGTCCAGCCCGTTCAGGATGCCATGCAGGTCTGCAGCCCGGCTTCGCAGCAGGCCATCAAGGCCCATGCCGTCCTCCGGTGTCGTGATCTCCGCGGCATAGGTGGGAGAGACCGTCGTAATCGCGTCCGACAGCAGCAGCCCGGCCTTGAGTGTGCCGATGCCGCCGTAGAACTCCAGCCCGTTAATGCTCCAGGCGGCATCCGGCAGGCCCAGCATGCCGAACATCTCGGCGGGGAAGCGGCCCTGGAACGCCAGGTTGTGGATGGTCGTCACCGTCGCGGGCCGGGTGCCGCCGCCAAAGTGCAGGTAGGCCGGCGCCAGCGCCGCCTGCCAATCATGCGCGTGGACCACGTCAGGCGCCCAGCCGCCATCGCCGCGGCCCAGCATCGCGCCCACCTTTGACAGTGCCGCGAAGCGGGCTAGGTTGTCCGGCCAATCCGCTCCGTCCGGCCCGGCATAGGGCGACCCCGCCCGGTCATACAAGTGCGGCGCGTCCAGCGCATACAGCGACAGCCCAGACGCCGTGCCGGCCAGCACCCGGGCCGGGCCGCCAAACAGGTCCGGCAGGTCCAGCACCGGTGACGGCTTCTGCAACGCCTTCATCACCGCGGGATAGCCGGGTACGAGGCTGCGCATCTCCACCCGCGCATGCGACAGCGCAGCCGGCAGCGCGCCGGCTACATCGGCCAGGCCACCGGTCTTGATGATGGGGTAGATCTCGGATGCAACAGAAAGAACTCGCATCTCCGTCATGCCGGGCGGCATTCGCTCTGGGTAAACATCATTGCGCGGATTGCTGCGCCGCAAGCGGTCCGCGAT
>CAXTOB010000395.1:0-6096 GCA_964245505.1 uncultured Acetobacteraceae bacterium
CCCTCACCCCAACCCTCTCCCGGAGGGAGAGGGAGCAGGCCGCCCACCGTCAAAACTGCACCCCGCGGGTCAGCGCGCCGTCCACGACCAGGTTGGTGCCGGTGATGAAGCTCGCCGCCGGGCTGGCGAGGAACACGGTGGGACGCGCCATCTCCTCCGGACGGCCCATGCGGCCGGTGGGGTTCAGCGCCATCGCCTGGGCGAACAGGGCGGGGTTCCCCGTCTCGATCCGCTCCCACACGCCGCCGGGGAAGTAGGTGTTGCCCGGCGACACCGTATTGGCCCGGATGTTCTTGCCGGCCAACTGGAACGCCAATCCCTGGGCATAATGCACCAGCGCCGCCTTCATCGCCCCGTATGGCCCGGCGGCGAAGTCTATCTCGCGCCCGGACACGCTGGAGATGAAGGTGATGGAGGCGGCATCCGACCGCTCCAAGTGCGGCATCGCCGCGTCCACCAGCCGCACGGCGCCCAGCAGGTCCGTTTCGAACCCCGAGCGCCACGCCGCCTCGTCGCCGCTGATTGCCAGGGCGCTGACGTTGGAGACGATCATATCCAGCCCGCCCAAAGCCTCCGCAGCGGCGGCGACGAAGCCCTGCAGCGCCGGGCCGTCCGAGACGTCCAGCGCCTGTCCGAAAGCCTCCACCCCCATGCCGCGCAGGTCGGCGACGGCCTGCGTAACCTCGGCGTCGTTGCGGGCGCAGATTGCAACCGCCGCGCCCTCCTGCGCGAAGCAGTCGGCGATGGCGCGCCCGATCCCCTTGGTCCCACCCGTCACCAGGGCGCGGCGGCCCTTCAAACCCAAGTCCATGTCAGCGCGCCTTCCTTGCGATGGAGTTCAGCACCGTCGCGCGTCGCACGGCGGCAGCACACGGCCGCCAGCAGGCCAATGCGGCATCGGAATGGGTGGTCGGAACGCGGATGCGGGCGTTGAGCACGGGTTGCGGCATCTCCATGACGGACGCTGGATTGCGCCTCGCCGTGAGTGGCGTCGTCGCCGCTGGCTGGTGTCTTGCCCCCATTGAGTGCGCTGTCTGGGCGACTGCGCCCCGCGCGTTGAACAAAGGCTGGCTGGCATGCCGCCGCCTGTCAAGCTGCATTGTAGGTCGTGCCGTTCCCTGCGGGTCAGCCCGGCCACGCCATACGCCGCGATGCAGCCGGATGTCATGGCCGGGCCGAGCGTGACGCCGCCGCCGGGGTAGTCGCCGACGATGATGCTGAACCCGCAGCACCACCGTTCGGCGGAAGGCGCTGGCGCTGTCCCGCCCTACGTCATGTCGCCAACGTCCTTCGCTTATGGACGGTCAGTGCGTGGGGCCGTTGGCGTCGCTGACGATAGCCGCGTTCACCAGGTCGCGGATCACCGACCGGTAATGCAGCCGTTGCTTCGGCGACTGCATCATGAACACCACCACCATGTCCTGCACCGGGTCCACCCACATGTAGGTACCGCCGGCGCCGCCCCAGTACCAGTCGCCGACGCTGCCCGGGAACGGCGCCACGCCCGCATCGGTCCGCACCGCGACGCCCAGGCCGAACCGGTAGCCGGGTCCAGGGAGATACAACGGACCCGGCTTCACCGTGCCAAGCTGGTCCGACGTCATGAACCGCACCGTCTGCGGGCCGAGGTAGCGGTGGCCATCCAGCGTGCCGCCGTTCAGCATCATCTGCAGAAACCGGGCGTAATCCCGCGCCGTGGACACCATGCCGCCGCCGCCCGACTGCATCCGGACGGGATGGCGGGGATCGCTGAAGTCCGCGTCCACGCCGAACGAGCGGTCATTCGCGAAGGGTTCGGCGATGCGGCCCTGTTTCGCCGGGTCCTCGACCCCGAACGCGGTGTCCGTCATGCCGAGGGGATCGAGCAGGTTCTCCTTCTCGAAATCATACAACGACTGGCCCGACACGACCTCGACCACGCGGCCCAGCACGTCGATGGCGTAGCTGTAATCCCAGGTGGTGCCGGGCTGGTAGGCGAGGGGCAGCTTGGCCAGCCGGTCCACGAAGGCCGCATTGTCCGGGTCGCCGGCGTTCAGGTGCGCCTGCACGTAGGCCGTCTTGACCGGCGAACTGCCGAAGAACCCGTAGGTCAGCCCGGCGCTGTGCCGCATCAGGTCCTGGATCGTCATGGGCCGCTCGGCCGGGACCAGGTGCATGCCGCCGCCGGAATCATCGGGCACGCCGACCTGCATGGAGGCGAACTGCGGCAAGTACTTGGACACCGGCTCGTCCAGCGCGATCCGGCCGCGTTCCACCAGCATCAGCGCCGCGGCGACGGTGATCGGCTTGCTCATGGAGTAGATGCGGTAGATGTCGTCGCGCGCCGCAGGGGCAGGGGCCTGGGGGTCGCGGCTGCCGACCACTTCCTCGTAGGCGATTTTGCCGTGGCGGGCGATCAGCAGCTCGGCGCCGGGGAGTACGTGCTGGTCAACGTCGGACTTCAGCAGGCGGGTGATGGCGGCTAGGCGGTCCGGGTCCAGGCCCACGCTGGCGGGATCGGCCCGGGGCAGCTCCGCGGCTTGGGCTAGGGTGACGGAACCGGCCATGACGAGGCCCAGCAGCAGTCGCTTCATGGTGCTTCCTCCTTGCTAAACGCTTTGCTGCATCCTTGCGGTGGGAAGCGTGCCAGCCAGGCGATGGCGACGCAACCGGTGGGTTACGTCCATAACCGTCGCTTGTGATTAAAGGGCGGCCCTCGTTCCCTCTCCCTCCGGGAGAGGGCTAGGGTGAGGGAAACCGCAGGCGCGACGCCTGGATTGGCGTGGGCAGTTAACCGCGCATGCTCGTGACTGGATGGTTGGTGCTGCGTGGCTTCCCTCACCCCGGCCCTCTCCCGAAGGAAGAGGGAGAAGGAGCAGGCATCAGCGCGGCCGTGCAGCCAAAACGGCCAGCCCTACTCCGCCGCCTTCGCCTGGCCGTCCGCCGCATGCCAAAGCGCCCCGGCCACGACCATGCTGTCGAGCGCGAAGCGCTGCCGGCCCGTGCGGGTTTGGCGGGACACGTCGGTGAAGGTGTATCGCCCTTCCTCCAGCCGCATCACCGTCGCGTCCCCGGTGCTGCCCACCGCAAGGTCCGCGAGGTCCGGCCGCCGCAGCACGGCCGCCGGCGCCGCCGTCACGGCCCGCACGATGTCGGCCAGCGGCATCCCGAGGCACAGGAACTTGCTCATCGTCTCCATGTTGTCGAACGCCGGGCCATCGATGCACAGCACGTGCACATCCGAGCTGATGACGTCCGGCGGGAAGCCGCCGGCCAGCATCGCCTCCGCCACCCCGAAGTCGAACGACCCGGCGCCATGCGCGATGTCGAAGATCACGCCGCGCTCCCGCGCCTGCCAGCACGCCTCCTTGATCCGGCCATCGGCGTAGCAGGGCGCGTTGGGAAACGGCTTGTAGCAGTGGGTCAGGATGTCGCCGGGCCGCAGCTCGGCCAGCACGTCCTCGTAGCGCGGCGGCGGGCGGTCTATGTGGCACATCACCGGCAGCCCGGCCCGGTCCGCCGCGGCCAACGCGTGATACAGCGGCGCGATGCCGTTCACCCCGCTGGTGCTGGCGCCCACCCGCACCTTGATGCCGCGGATCACGTCGGGATGCTCGCGCGCCACCGCGGCACAGGTTTCGGTGTCCATCAGCCGCATGTCGCCGCTTTCGCCCACCATCACGGACTTCGAGAAGGCGAAGATGCCGGCGTGGCTCACGTGCAGGTAGGCCAGGATGCGGGTGCGGCTCGGCTCGATCACATGCTTGCGGAAGCCGGCGAAGTTGCCCGGCCCGGCCGATCCCACGTCCACCCAGGTCGTCGTGCCGCAGCGCCGGGCAAGCTGGTCGGCGTCCACGCTGATGGAGGTGCCGCCCCAATACACGTGGGCGTGGAGGTCTATGTTGCCGGGCATGACGATGCAGCCGGACACGTCCCGCTCCGCCCGGCCGCGCAGGCCGGGGCCGATGGCGGCGACCTTGCCGGCGGTGAAGGCGACGTCGGTTATTTCGTCGCGTCCGGTTCCCGGGTCCAGCACGCGGCCGTTGCGCAGGATGAGGTCATGGTCCATCGGGGGCTCCTTCACGTCCAAGTGGAGAGAGTTTGCCCGGTGGCGGGGCGGCTGTCGAACCGTGGTCGCAGGCGGTAGTGTCTCGGTCTGAATGTTGGCTTACGATCCAAAGACGACCTTTTCTCTCTTCCTCCGTTGAGATAACTCCGAAACATGTTGTCACCTAGTAACCCAGTAAAGCGCTGTCTGCTCTGTGGTCGTAAACTGAACGTTGGCAGTGATCCCATGTCTGCCGACGCGGGTGGAGATTGCTGGGGATGCGTTGGCAAGATTGAGGCTGACATGGGCAACGAGCAATCCATTCAGTTTCTTAGAAATGAGATCGAGGAAGGGTGGCGCTTAGAGGACGGAACTTCCAAATCCGCCGCATAAGCCGCGTTCAATGTCCGCTGACCGCTAGGAGCCGACATTCAAACTGAAACACTACCCCGCAAGCCCGGCGGTTCCGGCCGTCCTGTCCCAGTGCCGATCACGGCACCAAGGTCGGACTGGAACGCTATCCGCCGGGGCCGCCTCGGTGCACTCTCCGCCCAGGCCAGGCCGGAGAGCACGGCCAAGGGAGGGCTTCTGAATGAAACGCCGCACGTTCCTCGCTTCGGCCGCCGCCGGGTTGGCCGCACCCTCCATCGCGGGCGCCGCGGCGGCGAACACCATACGCTTCGTGCCGCAGTCCGGGCTGTCGAACCTGGACCCGATCTGGACCACGATCGACGTCGTCCGCAACGCCAGCCTACTGTTCTGGGACACGCTGTATGGCGTGGACAGCAGCCTTACGTCCCGGCCGCAGATGTGCGAGGGGCACGAGACCGCGCCGGATGGCCTGACCTGGACCTTCACCCTACGCCCCGGCCTACGCTTCCACGATGGCGAACCCGTGCGGGCGCGCGATGCCGTCGCCAGCGTGGGGCGCTGGATGAAGCGCGACCTGATGGGTCAGCGCATCGCCGCCCAGTTGGACGCGCTGGAGGCGCTGGACGACCGCCGCTTCCGCTTCCGGCTGCGGCGCCCGTTCCCCAAGCTGATCTATGCGCTGGGCAAGGTCGGCACCCCCGTGTGCTTCATCATGCCGGAGCGCATCGCGGCCACCGATCCCTTCACGCCCATCATCGAGTATGTCGGCTCCGGCCCCTTCGTGTTCCGGAGGGACCAGTGGGTGACCGGCGCCTCCGCGGTGTTCGAGCGGTTCGCCGGCTACGTCCCGCGCGACGAGAAGTCGGACTGGCTGGCGGGCGGCAAGCGCGTGCTGTTCGACCGGCTGGAATGGCAGGCGATCCCGGACAGCGGCACCGCCGCGGCGGCGCTGCAGAACGGCGAGGTGGACTGGTGGGAGCAGCCGATTCCCGACCTGGTGCCGCTGCTGAAGCGGAACCGGGACATCCGCGTGGGCATCGCCGACCCGCTGGGCAACATGGGTGTGTTCCGGGTCAACCACCTGCATCCGCCGTTCAACGACCGGCGGGCGCGTCGGGCGCTGATGATGGCGACGGACCAGGCGGATTTCATGCAGGCGGTCGTCGGCGGTGACCCAGCGCTGTGGAAGCCCGTCGCCGGATACTTCCCGCCGGGCACCCCGCTGTTCACCGAGGCCGGGGGCGAGGTGCTGCAGGGCAAGCGCGACTACGCCGGCGCCGCGGCGCTGCTGCGGGAGGCCGGCTACAACGGGGAGAAGGTCGTGCTGATGATGGCGACCGACCAGCCGCCGGCCAAGGCGCAGGCGGACGTGACCGCGGACCTGCTGGGCCGCATCGGCGTGAACGTGGACGTGCAGGCGATGGACTGGGGTACGATGACCGCGCGCCGGGCCAGCATGAAGCCGCCGTCCGAGGGCGGCTGGCACATCTTCCACACCTGGGCCGCGGGCGTTGGGTCGTCGTCGCCGGCGACCTATCCGCACATCTACTGCACCGGCAAGACCGCCTGGTTCGGCTGGCCGACGGACGAGCAGGTGCAGGCGGACATCGCCGCCTGGTATGAGGCGGCGGACCTCCCGGCGGAGCAGGCGGCGGCCAAGCTGAATGCGTCGCTGGTGGCGGAGGCGCCGTTCATTC
>CAXTOB010000396.1:0-6092 GCA_964245505.1 uncultured Acetobacteraceae bacterium
CCCCCGGCCCAACAAACCGCAGGGCAGGGGCCTCATTTCCCACCGCCATCCGATCAAAATAATCCAGCGCCCAGTTAAACCGGTCCAGCACCGGCCACCGGAACTCCCGCCGCGCCCCCTCCAAATCGCCCCGATATCGCAACAACAAGTCACGAGCAGCCAGGAACTGGTCAGGCATGGCGGGCGGTCCTCCGTTTCACAATACGTTACCGCATTGTCCCCCGTCCGTCTGCGCCGCTACTCTGCCCCCATGCAGCCGACCCTGACCGACCTATTCCGCGGCTTCCTAGGCATCGGCATGTTAGGCTTCGGCGGCGTGCTCCCCTGGGCCCGCCGCATGGTGGTCGATCAACGCCAATGGCTCACCGCCTCGGAGTTCCTAGACCTCCTAGCCCTCTGCCAATTCCTCCCCGGCCCCAACATCGTGAACCTGGCCGTAGCCCTAGGCACCCGCTTCCGCGGCATCCCCGGCGCCGCCGCAGCCCTAGGCGGCCTACTAACCGCCCCAGTGATGATCGTAATAGCCCTAGGCACCCTCTACGGCCGCTACGGCGGCCTCCCCATCGTCCGCCATGCCTTCGCCGGCCTAGCCGCCGCGGCATCCGGCCTAGTCGTAGCAATGGCCTGCCGCATCGCCGGGCCAATCCGCCACCAACCCCTCGCCATCGCCACCGCTACAGCCACCTTCATCGCCATAGCCCTGATCCGCCTCCCGCTCCTCCCCACCATGCTGGCAATGGCATCCCTAAGCGTCCTGCTGCACCGGCGCGCCCGATGACCAACACCGCCTGGCTAGCCCTAATCTACGCCCAACTCTCCCTAGTCGCCGTAGGCGGAGTAGCCCCCGTCCTCCCCGAAATGCAGCGCCAAGTCGTCGAGGTCCACGGCTGGGTCACCGCCTCCGAGTTCGCCGCCCTCTACGCCCTAGCCCAAGCCGCACCCGGCCCAAACATGCTGGTCTCGACCCTAATCGGCTGGCACGTCGCCGGCTGGCCCGGCGCCCTAGCAGCCACCGGCGGCATGATCGGCCCCAGCAGCATCCTAACCTGGGCAGTCTCCGGCGCCTGGCACCGCTTCCGCGACCGCCCCTGGCGCATCCTGCTGCAAGCCGGCCTAGGCCCCGTAACCGTCGGCCTGGTCGCAGCCGGCGCCGCCCTCCTAGCCGCCTCCACCTCCCACAGCTGGGCCACCGCCGCCATCACCCTAGCCGTGACCGCGGCCCTGCTGCTCACCCGCCTGCATCCCCTCTGGCTGCTAGGAGCAGGTGCAGTGCTGGGAATGCTAGGTGCGACCTAGCAATCCCCATCCACTCCTGCCATTCGCGTATAGCTCGAGGGGTGTTTTCAAAGGATAAATCCCCGAAAAATCCGTCTCCTGCAAGCCGCATTCAGCCCGAGAATGGCAGCCCACCAGTAGATCGACACCCACCAAAAGCATCGTGCCCGGCAGGAAGCTTTCCTGCCGGGCACGATACACGTCCGACGCTCGACGCCGCCGTTGGCCTAGACCGGTTCGCGCCCAAACTGGACGCAAGCCGGCCACCTTCATCACATCCGAACAGAGACTTGCAGTGGACTCCAGTTCCCCCGCATCCAAACCTGACCGTCAGTTGCGGCCAGGCTGCCCAGCCTTGACTCGAAGCTGGCTAGGACGCCGGTAGGTCACCACCTGCCGAACCATGCCTGAGTAGCTGCGTCCCTTGCCGGAGTATGCAACGTCACGCCCGCCCCGCGATGCGACATGCCCCATGAACAACACTTGGCCGCCCATCATACGCCCGTTCGTCAGCCGGTCCGCACCGCGGCCAAGCTGCGCCAGAAGCATCGCACCGCTCCGGTTGCCGCGGCTGCCGGCATAGCCATACCGGGCCATCTGCATCGCATACCGGCCGTAATGCACGGAAGCATAAGACCGGCTGCCGCTCCGCCGCGTGCGGTAGGTCCCGAACTCATCCCAGCCTCCGCCACCTCGTCGTCGGGCTGCGGTGCCAATACGATGGGCGTGCCGCCCGTCACCGGCCGGAAATCAAGCGGAGCCGAATTCAGTGCCGATGCCGTCACAACCGACCCGGCGGTTGCTACGCTGCGAATGCTCCCGGCATTGGCCAGCATCGTGCCCTTATCCGGGCGGTCGTAAATAAAGCCATACGTCGGATAAACACTGCCGAACTCGCCATTCCCCATGGCAACCCGCACCGCCGACCAGTCGTTGGACGGCGACACATCCACGACCGTCACGTTACGGGTCACGACGCCACGGCCAGACCAGTTCGCATGGTCGATCTGCACCGTATGGCTGTCCAGCACGTTGGACACGACGGCCAGATGGCCAAGGCGCATCCTGCTGGTCCCGCGGAAGTTCAGGATGCTGCCGACCTCCGGCCGGGCGCCGCGCTCATAAACACCCGAAGCGTTGCTCCACCAGTTGGCCGCGTTCCCAGTCAACTCGATCCCGGTGTTCTCCCGCGCAAACGGCACGCATTGCAGTGTGCCTCCGGCAAACCCGCTGCGGAACGAAGAGCGGTAACGGCCATAGTGGCTGACCCCGGCGTAAATGACCCTCGCCGCATCACGGCCGGACATTGTGTGGTTGGCGTGACGGGTATGCTGGTGGGCCTGAGCTGGCTGGGCGGCGAAGGGACCTGCTAGGGCGAACGCCGCACCCAGCAACGTCATCTGTCCACGTATCCATCCATTCATGCCGGTCGTCCCTCATCTTCACGCCCGCGTGAGCAAGCTAAGAAATATTGGGTAACGTCAGGTTACGTAAGCTGGCAACCCACGACGAGGAACTTGCCCGTCATCCCGCTCGATTTGGCGATATTTGCATGTGCACAACCAATGGAACTAGGAGCAGGGTCCTAATTGAGCTAATACGATGCAATATAGAAACATTTACGATCGCTGGCTGGCGAGGTGCCGCAGGGTGCCTGACCAACGGTGGACCTTATCTCAGACCAAATGCACATGAACAGAAACAATGGTTGGTCCAAAAACCAGCCATTTTCGCAATGATACAAACGCCTTTTGCCCTAATCGTTCCTGTCATTGCGAGGAGTGCAACGACGCGGCCATCCCCAGCGGCACGCACGGTGCTGGCCGCCCCGGATTAACGCCCCCCCAAAGCGGCTCGCAATGACGGCTCGGCAATGAAAACCTCAGTGCAAAGGGCCGTTGTTATCACCAGAACTTAAGGGTTCGATGCTGAACAAACCACGCGAGGATCGTGCACAAATAACTTGCGAAGCAGGCTTTTACGGACTGGCCCAACTGCCGGCCACCGGTGCGACAAGCCGCGCAAGCCCGCTCCGGGCGCCTACGCCTGCTACTTACACGTCGTGACCATGATCTCCACGAGGTGGCGCGGGTCGGCCATGTTGGCTTGCACGCACGCCCGAGCCGGCGCTCCCCCGTCCGGCAGCCACGCTGACCAGACCTGGTTCATCGCGTCGCGGTCGCGGATGTCCTTCAGCCAGATCTGCGCCTGAAGCAGACGGGTCTTATCAGTCCCATGAGTTTCCAGGATTTCGTCCAGCCCAGCGAGCACCTCTTGGGTTTGGCCAGTAATGTCCTTGCTCAAGTCCTTCGCCGTCACTCCTTGAGTAAAGACGAAGCCGTGATACTCAACAGCCTTGGCCAGCACCTTGCTCGGTTCGGTCCGGATAATCTTGCTCATGGTCGGTTCTCCCTGGATTAAGGTGCGGTCGGACTGAATGTGGGGCCGGTCCCGACAGCCCCGGAAACGGCGCCAGGCCGGCTCTGACTGGTGCAGGACTGAATGTCGTTATCCCGCCCGAACAGGGCGCCCAACCCGGCGCTGGTCACGCCCGAGTTATACGACGTCGCGAATGGCGAGTCGCGTTGGTCCCGGTAGGTCAGGTCCCGCCGGTTCTGCGCGGCATAAACCCTATCCACCTCCTGCCGGCATGCCGTCGCCGCGGCCCGGTCGGCGTTGGACTGGGGAGGCCGTCCCGTACAGGCCCCCACGAGCAAGAGCAGCACCAGCAGGCAACGTGGGATCATAAAGCAACTCCAGTGGAAGAAGCGGCCACGCCGGTCACGGCACAGCTTAGGCGGGCACGGAACCGTGCCTCATCGAAGCGGGCATCAGCATCCAGCGGCGCTTCGGCCGCCGTGGCCAACAGCGCCGGATGCAGCGTCGCCCCGTTGCGCCCGATGCGAAACAACTGGGAAGGCCAAGACGCCCGGCCGAGCAAATCCACCAGCGCCAGCAGGCGGAGGCACAGCGACAGCCCATACGACGTGCCGATCCCGACAGTCGCATCAACCGCCGCCGCCCAACAGCAGGCGTCCTCATCCGACAGCGCCAAGTCCGTAGTGCCCCCATCCGGCCGACGGAACCGGAACAGCCGCGCCGCACCCCACGCAGCGCCGCAAGCCGCCTCGCGCGCTTGTTCCCAGGCTTCGGCCAGGTCGCGCCCCCGTACCGGCGGCAATGCCTCCGGCGGGAGATCAACCAGATAGGTCAGGGTGCCATCTTGCAGCCGGGCAGTCCGGATCGGGAGCGGAGCGTGGTTCATCCTATCCGGGAAGATGGACCCGGAAGTCCCCCTGCGCCAGCCTGCTCCGGGATTGGACCCGAACAAAACAGCCGGCGGTGTTTCCCAGGCCATACCTGCCATCGGCCCGACCAACCCTGTCCGGCGATGCGGGAGAAGATGCAACCTGGCGTTCCAGGGATATCCAGCTAAGCAAACCTCTGAAGGTCGCCCTCATGCCGCCACTGAATCAGCTCCATTCGTCGTGGCAAACAGGACACCAGCCCCCATCCACCAGTCTCTACAGGACTATAAAGGGCAATCACGACCCTGTTTCAGAGGAAAAATGCCGCCGCCAGCCATCGCTGCCGAAACGCCGGGCCCAAGAGGCTGAACTCAGCCTACCCTCAACTGCCTGGACTTCCCCGACCCACAGGCCTCGTCACGAGATCGGCGCATCACACCCGCCAGCCGCCGAAGCGATGCCGCCAGGAGGCGCCACGACCTCAAACGACTTCTCCGCCAACACTTTGCCGCCGGACAGCAATGCAAACGTCCAAGTCCCCGGCACCATCTCCCAATCATAGGTGAAGCTGAAACCGGACAACACCGGCTCGCCATCGAGCAGCCCATCATCAGCCTCGACCGTGCCGGAAACGCCGTCCGGACGGATCATAAGGGGATGCGTCAAGCGTTGGGTAATCGGCAGCAACCCACCCTCGCCCGGTGGCTGCAGCTGGAACCAGGCTCCAAACCGCCGGCAGGGCGCGGCCTCGATCCGGTCAGTGTGGTGAAGCAGCCGGACTCCCTCGCTGCTGACCCGCTCGGTAACCCCGGTGGAGCCGATGCGCTGCCCATTCAGCGGCACCTCATGCCGGACCGTGTATTCGCCGAACTCAACAACCGCGACCTTGGGCGCGTCCTGAGCCAAGGCCGGCCAAGCAACAGCACTGGCGCCGCAAACCAATGCCGCAATCGCCGCCAACGTCCAACTGCGTGCGTTTGAAGCTGTCTGCATCCTGCCCCTCGATCCGGGAAGCTACCGGGTTATGTTCCCGTCGTGGGTCGAAGACATCCAGCCCACGCTCTACACGCGGTTCAATGCTGTGGCTGGAAACGCCTCATCGGGCAATGATTCCAGCGAGTCCACGGTGTCGAAGTCGCGCAGCACCGCATCATCCCCCAGCTCGACCATCGCCACATGCTCCCGGTGCCGTTCCAGCAAGGGCCGGGCGCCCATGTCACCCGTCAACCCCGCAATATCAGGAAAAAACCGGCGGCCCCAGAGCACAGGGTTGCCAATCTTCCCAAGGCAGGTCGGCGCCACGATGCCCCGCCCCTCGCCGGGATCGTAAGCGGCAATCAACTGCTGCATCATACCACCCGTGACCAGCGGCATATCGCCCAGGCACACCAACGCGGCCCCAGCGCCAGGCGGCACCGCGGCAATGCCGGCGCGCAGGCTGGCCGATAGGCCCGCCGCATAGTCAGGTGCCAGCACGAACCGCACGTCTCGGCCCGCCAATGCCGCCCGCACCTCATCGGCACGGTGGCCCAGCACGACCAGGACCGGCCGTGCCGTACTGGCAAGCAG
>CAXTOB010000397.1:0-6084 GCA_964245505.1 uncultured Acetobacteraceae bacterium
GGATAGGGGCATGAAGAAGATCGAAGCGGTCATCAAACCGTTCAAGCTGGACGAGGTGAAGGAGGCGCTGCACGAGGTCGGGCTGCAGGGGATCACGGTGGTGGAGGCCAAGGGCTTCGGTCGCCAGAAGGGCCACACGGAGCTGTATCGCGGCGCCGAATACGTGGTGGACTTCCTGCCCAAGGTGAAAATCGAGGTCGTCTGCGAGGACTCTGTCTGCGAGCGTGCGGTGGAGGCGATCGTTAACGCCGCCCGCACCGGGCGCATCGGCGACGGCAAGATCTTCGTCAGCACAGTTGAGGAGGTGGTCCGCATCCGCACCGGCGAGCGCGGCACGGACGCGATCTGAGACCCGCCCCGGCCAGCGCTCTCCGGCGGGCGCGCTCCGGCCAGGCGCTCCACGGCTTCCGGCGCAGCCGGGGCTGGACTACACGCAAACACAAGCCTGGCCGCGCGGGGCAGCCGGGATAAGGAGGACGAGCAAGGATGGCAACGCAGCCTAAGACCGTGGCCGACGTCATGGAGATGATCAAGGAGCATTCGGTCGAGTTCGTGGACCTGCGCTTCACCGACCCGCGCGGGAAGTGGCAGCACACGGCGCAGCACATCTCGACCATAGACGAGGACGCCTTCCGCGACGGCATCATGTTCGACGGCAGCTCGATCGCCGGCTGGAAGGCGATCAACGAGAGCGACATGATCCTGATGATGGACCCGACAACGGCCGTCATGGACCCCTTTGCCGCCAAGCCCAGCCTGATCGTCTTCTGCGACATTTTCGAGCCGAGCACCGGCCAGCCCTATGGGCGCGACCCGCGCAGCACCGCCAAGAAGACAATGGCCTATGTGCAGTCGAGCGGCATCGGCGACACTGTGATGTGCGGCGCCGAGGCCGAGTTCTTCATCTTCGACAGCGTACGCTTCGGCACGGGTCCGAACTACGGCAGCTACCATATCGACTCCGTCGAAGGCCCCGATGCCAAGCTGAAGGACTACCCCGAGGGCAACATGGGCCACCGGCCCGCGGTTAAGGGCGGCTACTTCCCGGTCCCGCCGGTGGACAGCGAAAGCGACCTGCGCGCCGAGATGCTGAGCAGCATGGGCGAGATGGGCCTGCCGATCGAGAAGCATCACCACGAGGTCGCGCAAAGCCAGCACGAGCTGGGCACCAAGTTCGGCCCGCTGCTGACGATGGCCGACCAGATGCAAATCTATAAGTACTGCGTCCAGAACGTCGCCCACAGCTACGGCAAGACCGCCACCTTCATGCCGAAGCCGATCTATGGCGACAACGGCTCAGGCATGCACACCCACCTCAGCATCTGGAAGGACGGCAAGCCCGCCTTTGCCGGCAACGGGTATGCCGACCTGTCGGAGCTGTGCCTGTACTTCATCGGCGGCATCATCCGCCATGCCAAGGCCTGCAACGCCTTCACCAACCCGACCACCAACAGCTACAAGCGGCTGATCCCCGGGTTCGAGGCGCCGGTGCTGCTGGCCTACTCCGCCCGCAACCGGTCGGCGTCCTGCCGCATCCCCTACACCACCAACCCGAAGGCCAAGCGGGTCGAGGTGCGGTTCCCGGATGCGACGGGCAACCCCTACCTTGCATACTCGGCGCTGGTCATGGCCGGGATGGACGGGATCAAGAACAAGATCCACCCCGGCGATCCCATGGACAAGGACCTGTATGACCTGCCGCCCGAGGAGCTGAAGGGCATCCCGACCGTCTGCGGCAGCCTGCGCGAGGCCCTGGGCGCCCTGGAAGCCGACCATGAGTTCCTGCTGGCCGGCGACGTGTTCAGCAAGGAGCAGATCGAGAGCTACATCGAGCTGAAGTGGACGGAGGTGTATCGTTTCGAGCACACTCCGCATCCCGTGGAGTTCGAGATGTACTACTCCGCTTGATCGCGGAAGGCGTCCCCGGCAGCTTTGCCGGGGATGCCATCAAATACGTATGGAGTCTTTATGCGTCATGGTGGCATGGCCGACGCGTAAATTTTGAAAGTACAAGTTATGCAGAAAATGCCGTTGCTCGCCGCCTTCGCCACCCTGTTCGGCACTGGCGCCTACGCGCAAACGGCTCCCACCGTCCAGGAACAGACCGGCACGCCCGGCAATCCCGCCGCGGCGGCCCCAGCCGATAAGCCCTACGTCGCGCCGAAGAATATCAGCGAGTGGGCCAGCAGCATCAAGCTCGACTTCCAGATTGACGGCGGCATCACCGGCAACCCGGACGACCCCCGCAGCCGGCGCAACTTCGACCGCCTGTTCGACGATGACGCGAATCGCCCGGTGCTGAACCAGGCAATGGTGACCTATCACCGCGACGTCGATCCGAAGGCGACCAGCATAGACGTGGGTTTCAAGCTGCAGGCGATCTACGGCTCGGATGCCAGGATCGTCCATGTGCTTGGTGTGCTCGACCAGCTTATTCACGACCGCAATCAGATTGCGGTGACGGAGGCCAGCGTCAGTGTCCGCTTCCCTGACCTTTTCGCCGGCGGCATGGACCTGAAGGCCGGGCTGTATCCGACGCCCCTCGGCTTCGAGCTGATCGATCCCAAGAGCAATCCCTTCTACTCGCACTCATATATCTTCAACTACGGCCTGCCCTATGAGCATGTCGGTGCGCTGGCGACTGCGCACGTCTCCGACACGATTGATCTCTATCTTGGCATAGACAGCGGCACCAACGTTGCGGTGGGCTATGGCACCGGCGACAACAACAACCGGCCCGGCGGCATCGCCGGCATCGGCTGGAACGCTCCAAGCGGAAAGTTCACCGTGCTCGCCCTGACCCACATGGGGCCGGAGGACAGCAAGCGGAACACGCCGTTCGCCAACTCCGCGATGCGTTACTACAACGACGTGGTCGTGACCTGGAAGACAACGGACAAGCTGACGCTCACCACCGAGTTCAACTACGTCCAGGAGGATGGCTTCAATGCCAATGCCTACGGTGTCTCGGGCTATGCTTCTTATGCGCTGTCGGACACGCTGACGCTGAATGGCCGGGCCGAGGTTTTCCGCGACAACCAGAATTTTTTCGTTTCTACCCCTCGGTCGAACCTCGACTACGTCAATCTTGAGCGCGGCGTGTTCAGCAGCTTCATTACGTCGCCCCGGGCGGCCACCTATACCGGGCTTACTGCCGGAGTGACCTACAAGCCATCTGGCATGCCCGCCGCGCTCAGCACGGTGATGGTGCGTCCCGAGGTTCGCTGGGACCGGACGCTGGAGGGCATCCGTGCCTTTGATGATGGGCACGCCCGCAACCAGGTAACCCTCGCGGCGGACGCGATCGTCGGGTTCTAGGGCGGTCTGCGTCCAGGTTTGAACGCAGACGGCCCGCGTGGTTCAGTTGCGAGCAGGCGCTTGTAGCCAGGTCGAGTCGCATCGAACTCGGACCTGACTGCGAGTCGGTTAAAACGGGATGGCGCTGCCGATGCCGCGGCGCCTCCATCTACTCCGGGTTTGCAGGTGGCAGCCGAAGCGTCGCTTTATCCCGCCATCAAACGGTTCCTGGAGACCCGGGGCTATGCGGCCAAGGGTGAGGTCCAGGGGTGCGACGTGGCCGCGGTCCGCCTGGACTCCGCGGACGACAGCAAGCCTCTGCTGGTGATCACCGAGATGAAGCTTGGCTTCACGCTGGACCTGGTGCTGCAAGGGGTGGAGCGCGCCGGCGTCGCCGACCAGGTCTGGCTCGCGGTGCGTGCGACCCGGCGGGGACGCGACCGGGACCGGCGCACGCGTGCGCTCTGCGGGATGCTCGGCTTTGGGCTGCTGGCGGTGCATGCCGGGCGCGGCGAGGCGGAAGTCTTGATCGAGCCTGCAACCTGGCGCCCCCGCGCGAATGGCCGCCGGCGCCGGGCCGTGTTGAATGAGCACGCAGCCCGGCAGGGCGATCCTTCGCCCGGCGGCACCCGGTCCGTGCCGGTGATGACGGCGTATCGGCAGGAGGCGCTGGCCTGCGCCGCCGCGTTGCAGGCGGGTCCGCTACGTCCCAGAGATTTGGCGCCGCATGCTCCTAGGGCGGCGAGCATCCTGCATCGCGACGTGTATGGCTGGTTCGTGCGGCTGTCCCGCGGCGTGTATGCGCTGGCGCCCGCAGGCGAGGCGGCCCTGGCGCGATGGGGCGCTGGCGCCGGCAGCGTGACCGTGGAAGCGCCCTAAAGCTGGCCGATACCGTTGGCGAATGTGCCCGGCTTAATGGAACGTCCGCTCAAGCGACGTGGCGATCCGTTCCCCTCGAATTAGGACCAGCAGGGTTCTACGGGGGTGCTGGCACCGTCAACAATTCGCCAACAGTATCCCAACCTGGGACGGTCATGCCCACGGCAGGCTCCGAGTGCCGTGGGGCGGAAAAGCGCCAGCGCCTTTTGCCACACCGTAGCGCCGACCCTTGGCGGAAAAGGCTGGCGCTTCCCCGCCTTACGTCATAAGACCGTCCCGCTACACCCGTGGCAATAACTGCTCCGCCAGCGTCGCCCAGTAGCTGGCGCCAACTGGCAGGATTTCGTCGTTGAAGTCGTATTTCGGATGGTGCACGCCAGCATCTTCGGGGCTGCGCCGGGCGCCGAGCATGATGTAGGCGCCCTGCTTCGCGTTCAGCATGAAGCTGAAATCCTCGCCGCCCATCGTCGGCGCGTCCATATGCAGCACCCGCGCCTCTCCCTGCACCGTGGTGGCGGCACGGCGGGCGAGGGCCATTGCGGCCGGGTCGTTCACCGTTGCCGGGTAGGTGCGGCGGAATACCACTTCGGCCTTGGCGCCGAAGCCCTCGGCGATGTTGCCGGCCAGGCGGTGCACCCCAGCCTCCAGCAGGTCGCCGACCTCGGGCGAGAACCAGCGGGCGGTGCCCAGCATCCGCACGGTCTCGGGGATGACGTTGTAGATGTGGCCGCCCTGGATGCTGCCGATGGTGACGACGCCGGCCTCGGTCGGCCTCATGCTGCGGGCGACGATGCTTTGCAGCGCCTGAACGATGGCGGCGCTGACCACCACGGGGTCCACGCCCAGATGGGGCTGCGCGCCATGGGCGCCGCGCCCGGTGACGGTGATCTCGATGTCGGCGACGGCGGCCATCACCGGGCCGTCCCGCCAGTAGAACTCGCCCTCCGGCAGGGCGGGCCAGTTGTGCATCCCATAAACCTGGTCCATCGGGAACTGCTCGAACATTCCCTCATCCACCATCATCTTGCCGCCGCCCTTGTTCTCCTCGGCGGGTTGGAAGATCACGTGGACGGTGCCGTCGAAGTTGCGGGTCTCGGCCAGGTACTTGGCCGCGCCCAGCAGCATCGTCGTGTGCCCGTCATGGCCGCAGGCGTGCATGATGCCTGGGGTCCGGCTGGCGTAGGGGACCCCGGTTTCCTCGGTGATCGGCAGCGCGTCCATGTCGGCGCGCAGGCCGATGGAGCCGCCGGGACCGCGCCCACGGATCACGCCGACGACGCCGGTGCCGGCCAGCCCGGCATGCACCTCATCCACGCCGAACGAACGCAGGTGGTCCTGCACGACCTGGGAGGTGCGGTGTTCCTGCAAGGCAAGCTCGGGATGCTGGTGCAGGTCACGGCGCCAGGCCGTCATCTCGGGATGGAAGTCGGCAATGCGGTTGAGGATGGGCATGGTGCGGTCCTGAATGTCAGCGCCAGCCCGGCGGCCAGCGCGATCGGCTCTATGCCTAAGATGCGCCGCATGTCGGCGATGGCAAACGCTTTGTCCTCGCCGAGACGGCGGATTTCGTCGGCGCCGATGCGGGGCATGCCGGGCAGCCGGGTCAACGGCGCCAGGGCGCGCAGCAGGGCGGCGGGCAGCGGCATGATCCGGGGGGGACGCAGCCCGGCGGCGTGGGCGACGGCGCGGACGAAGCCGGCATAGGGCAGGGCGTCTGGCCCGGCGATCACCAGGGCGTTTGGCCCATCCCATGCCGTCGCCATCGCGGCGCGGAGGCTGCGGGTCACGTCCGATTGGTGGATTGGCTGCACCTGGGCGCGTCCGCCGCCGGGCAGGGGCACGACGGGCAGGCGGCGCAGCAGGGCGGCTAGGCGCTGCACGTTGTCCTCCCCGGCGGCGCCGTAGATC
>CAXTOB010000398.1:0-6083 GCA_964245505.1 uncultured Acetobacteraceae bacterium
CCCCACGCCCTGCTGCCCCAGAGCGTTCATGACCGTAGCCACGATGTCCTTAGCGCCCAATTTCGCCTCGACGATCTGCGCTGCAGGGGTGTTGTGGTCTATGAAGTAGTCCGGCAGCGTCATGCTGCGGACCTTCACGCCGCCGTCCAGGAGGCCGCGCATCGCCAGGTGCTGCAGGACGTGCGCGCCAAAGCCGCCAATGCTGCCTTCCTCCACCACGACCAGGACTGCGTGGTGCCGGGCCAACTGCTCCACCATTGCGGTGTCGAACGGCTTGGCGAAGCGGGCGTCGGCAACGGTGGTGGAAAGGCCGCGCGCTTGCAGCTCATCTGCCGCACGAAGGCTGTCGGCGAGCCGGGTGCCGAGGCTGAGGATGGCGACTGACGAGCCTTCCCGCAGGATGCGCCCGCGCCCGATCGCGAGCGGAGTGCCGCGTGCGGGCAACTCCAGCCCGGTGCTCTCGCCGCGCGGGTAGCGGATGGCGCTGGGCTGGTCGTCTATGATGGCCGAGGTGGCGACCATGTCCATCAGCTCGACCTCGTCGGAGGGCGCCATCAGCACGATGCCCGGCAGGCAGCCGAGGTAGGCGAGGTCGAAGCTGCCGGCATGGGTCGCACCGTCCGCGCCCACCAGGCCCGCTCGGTCTATGCCGAAGCGGACGGGAAGGTGTTGCAGCACCACGTCGTGCACGACCTGGTCGTAGGCGCGCTGCAGGAACGTGCTGTAGATGGCGCAGTAGGGCTTCATGCCCTCGGTCGCCATCCCGGCGGCGAAGGTCACCGCGTGCTGCTCGGCGATGCCCACGTCGAAGGTGCGCTCGGGGAATCGCTTGGCGAAGCGGTCCAGCCCGGTGCCGCTCGGCATGGCGGCGGTGATGGCGACGATGCGCGAATCGGCCTCGGCCTCGGCGATCAGCGCATCGGCGAACACCCGGGTGTATTGCGGCGGGCCGGGCGGCGCCTTGGCTTGCTCCCCGGTAATAACGTTGAACTTGCTGACGCCGTGATACTTGTCGGGCGACGCTTCCGCCGGGGCGTAGCCGTGGCCCTTTTTTGTGATGACGTGCAGTAGGATTGGCCCGGCCTCTTCCGCCTCGCGCAGGTTGCGCAGCACCGGCAGCAAGTGGTCCAGGTTGTGGCCGTCAATCGGACCGACGTAGTAGAAGCCCATCTCCTCGAACAGCGTCCCGCCGGTCAGGATACCACGGGCATACTCCTCAGCCCGCCGCGCCGTACGCTCCAGCCCGCGGGGGAAATGCTTGGCCATGCGGGCGGCGAGATCGCGCAGGTTCAGGAACGACCGGCTGCTCATGAGCCGCGACAGGTAGGCGCTCATGGCACCTACCGGGGGCGCGATGCTCATGTCGTTGTCATTCAGGATCACCAGCAGGCGGCCGCGGCGGGCGCCGGCGTTGTTCATAGCCTCGTAGGCCATTCCCGCACTCATGGCGCCATCGCCGATCACCGCAACGACGTGACGGTCCTCGACCCCCTGCAGGTCGTGCGCCACCGCCATGCCTAGCCCGGCGGAGATGCTGGTGCTGCTATGCGCTGCGCCAAAAGGATCGTATTCGCTTTCGCTCCGCCGAGTGAAGCCTGAAAGGCCGCCAGGCTGACGTAAGGTGCGTATCCGGTCACGCCGGCCCGTAAGGATCTTATGCGGGTAGGCCTGATGGCCGACGTCCCACAGCAGGCGGTCGCGCGGAGTATCGAACACGGCATGCAGGGCAACCGTCAGTTCCACGACGCCCAGCGATGCGCCTAGGTGCCCACCGGTGGTGCTGACGACGTCCACCGTCTCGGCCCGCAGCTCGTCGGCAACCTGCCGGAGCTGCTCGGCCGAGAAGTTGCGCAGGTCGGCCGGCGTTTGGACACGGTCCAGCATCGGGGTGGCGGGACGGCCTGGGAGCTGGATGCTCGCATTCATGGGTCTGGTCTGCTCCCCGCGCATGGAAGGCCGGTGAAATCCGGTCCATGCGGCGTCTAAGTTGTTGCACCGGTCACGTCAGGCAGCCCTGGCTGGTCCATGGCGCGGCACCCGTTCCGGCTGCAAGAACCACGTAAGCCTGAAGTAGGGCAACACCGGCCAATGACATGGGCGTGACACAGTTGCATGACTAATCTCAACCTGTCCGGTATCATTCCAACTTGCCCGGCTTCCCCACGTAACAGTCCGTCACACTACCCAAGGTGGGGAGCCTGTGCCATACCGCGGCGCTCGGCCCGCCCATATGTTGCAATCGTGCCACAGTCATGGGTGATAGGGCACACACGGGCGCTGCAAACGCATAGATGCGATAGGCTGGCCGTTGCTGCCCCAGACGCCTGCGTCTGGTGCGGAATGGGCAGGTCGTGGAGGTAGAGTGGATGATGCGTGTCGTCTTGGCCCAACCCAGGGGTTTCTGCGCCGGCGTAGAGCGGGCGATTGAAATCGTGGAGCGGGCATTGGCCAAGTTCGGCCCGCCGATCTATGTCCGGCACGAGATCGTCCATAACCGCCACGTCGTTGAGGATCTGCGCACCCGCGGCGCCGTATTCGTTGACGAACTGGACGAGATACCACCCGGTGCCATGACTGTGTTCAGTGCGCATGGTGTCGCCAAGCGCGTCGAAGAGTTGGCCCGGGAACGGCGCCTTCCGGTGATCGATGCGACCTGCCCCCTTGTGGCCAAGGTCCACCAGGAAGGCCGCCGCTACGCTGGCCAAGATCGCGAGATTGTGCTCGTGGGGCATGCAGGCCATGCCGAGGTTGAGGGCACGATCGGCCAGATTCCTGGCCCGGTCCACCTGGTGCAAACCGTGGACGACGTGGCGACACTGCAGGTCGGCACCCCCGACCGGCTGGCCTACGTGACGCAAACGACTCTGTCCGTGGATGATACCCGCGGCATCATCAGCGCACTGAAAAGCCGTTTTCCTGCCATTGTGGGGCCGGACGTGCGCGATATCTGTTACGCGACACAGAACCGGCAGCAGGCGGTTCACGATCTGGCGAAGCAGGTGGACGTGATCCTGGTCGTCGGCTCCCGCAACAGCAGCAACAGCAACCGGCTGCGGGAGATCGGGCAGGAATTGGGAAAGCCGAGTTATCTTATTGATGACGCGAGCGCATTGCAGCCGGAGTGGTTCTTGGGCGTAGAGTCCGTGGGCCTGACGGCCGGTGCGAGCGCGCCAGAAATGCTGGTCCAGGGCGTGCTGGATGGGCTGCGGCAGATGCGGGACGTGCAAGTCTCCACATTGCCCGGCGTTGCTGAAGACGTGAAGTTCAAGTTTCCGGCCGAGCTGAGCTAGGCCGAGGGAGACAAATTATGTCTGTTCCAATGAGGCAAGTGGCGCGCGTGGGCGCCTACGTGGTCAAGCAGCACATGCTGGGCCGCAAGCGCTATCCGCTGGTGCTGATGCTGGAGCCGCTGTTCCGCTGCAACCTGGCATGCTCCGGTTGCGGCAAGATCGACTATCCCGCGCCGATCCTGAACCAGCGGCTGTCGGTGGCCGATGCCCTGGCGGCCGCCGACGAGTGCGGCGCCCCTGTCGTCAGCATCGCCGGCGGCGAGCCGCTGCTGCATAAGGAAATGCCGGAGATCGTCCGCGGCCTGCTGGCGCGGAAGAAGTTCATCTATCTCTGCACCAACGCGCTGCTGCTTGAGAAGAAGATGGACGACTACACGCCGCATCCGGACTTCTCCTGGGACGTGCACTTGGACGGCGACCGGGAGATGCACGACCGGGCGGTGAGCCAGGAAGGCACCTACGACCGCGCCGTCGCCGCCATCAAGGAGGCGAAGCGCCGGGGCTTCCGCGTCAGCATCAATTGCACCCTGTTCGACGGGGCGCAGGCGGAGCGCGTGGGCAAGTTCTTCGACGACGTGATGGCGATGGGCGTGGACGGGATCATGACCTCGCCGGGCTATGCGTATGAGCGGGCGCCGGACCAGACGCACTTCCTGTCGCGGCAGAAAACCAAGCAGTTGTTCCGGGACATCCTGACCTATGGCAAGGGCCGGGGCTGGAAGTTTACCCAGTCGCCGCTGTTCATGAGCTTCCTTGCTGGCAACGAGAACTACACCTGCACCCCCTGGGGCAAGCCGACGCGCAACGTGTTCGGCTGGCAGAAGCCCTGCTACCTGCTCGGCGAGGGTTATACCAAGACCTACAAGGAGCTGATGGACAGCACCGACTGGGACAAGTACGGCACCGGCAACTATGAGAAGTGCGCGGATTGCATGGTCCACTCGGGCTATGAGAGCACGGCCGTCATGGATGCGGTGAAGTCGCCGGTTAAGACAATGATGACGGCGCTGCGCGGGCCGAAGCTGACGGGTGCGATGGCGCCGGAGATTGACTTGTCCAAGCAGCGTCCGGCGGATTACGTGTTCAGCCGCCACGTTCAGGACAAGATGGCGGAGTTGAAGCACGCCAAGCCCGGCAAGCCGCAGGTGGCCGACGCGGCGGACTGAACGTCCGCCTGCGTTTGCTCCGTAACACAAGCTGTCGATTCTGACTTAGCATGTCACTGCGAGGCATATAGCGACAGAGCAATCCAGGGCTGGCCAGCACGAAGGATCACACGTCAATGCCGTCTGACCTCGCTGCCGTGTTCAGCCACATCGATGGGCAGCGGGGCGCCTACGTGGATCGCCTGCTGGACTACCTCCGCCATCCCAGCATCAGCGCGCACGACCTTGGCATTACCGAGGTCGCCGTCCTCCTGGCCGAGATGCTGTCCACCCTAGGCATGGACGCGAAGATCATGCCGACCGCTGGCCATCCGATGGTGCTGGCGCGCTGGGACGAGTCGCCTGATCTTCCAACCGTGCTGCTGTATGGCCATTACGACGTACAGCCGCCGGATCCCTTGGAAGCCTGGACGACTCCGCCCTTTGAACCGCAAGTCCGCGACGGCAGGGTTTATGCCCGCGGGGTGGCCGACAACAAGGGACAGCACCTCGCGCAGATATTGGCCATCGAGGCGCACCTGCGGGTGCACGGGCGGCTGCCGTGCAACGTCGTCCTGCTGCTCGAAGGGGAGGAGGAGGTCGGCAGCCCGCACATCGCCGGGTTCGTCCGCGCCCACCAGGACGAACTGCGCGCCGACCTGGCCGTGACGGCGGATGGGCAGATGCATGCTTCCGGGCAGCCGACGCTCAAGTTCGGCTCGCGCGGCGTGGTGTCGTTCGAGCTGCGGGTGCGCCATGCCAAGCGCGACGTGCATTCCGGCAACTTCGGCGGCGTGGCGCCGAACCCGATCTGGACCCTGGTCCACCTGCTCGCCACCATGAAGGACCCGGCGGGCCATATCACCATCGCTGGGTTTCATGACGACGTTCTGCCGCCCAGCACGGAGGAACGCGAGGCAGCGGCACGGTTGCCGATTGACCTTGATGGGTTCAAGCGGTCGCTCGGCCTGTCCCGGCTGGACGTGCCGGAGGAGCGGCCGTTTTACGACCGGCTGAGTTTCCACCCGACGCTGACGATCAATGGCCTGCACGGTGGCTACGCCGGGCCAGGAACCAAGACGGTGCTGCCGCACGAGGCGTTCGCGAAGTGCGACATACGCCTCGTTGCCGATCAGCGGCCGGCGGACATCCTGGCCAAGGTGGCGGCTCACGTCGCCCGCCATGCGCCGGAGGTGGAGTTCGTCACGTTGGAGGAGGGCATGTTCCCGTCGAAGACGCCGCTCACCTCGCCGATGGCTGCGCCGGTGCGCCAGGCGCTGCGCGACGCTTATAGGATGGAGCCGCTGCTGTATCCCACGGGCTTTGGCAGCCTGCCGGGCTATGCTTTTACCGGCATCCTCGGCATTCCCGCCTTCGTGGTGAACTATGCCAACGCGGATGCGGCGAACCACGCACCGGACGAGAACATGACGTTGGAGTGCTTTCACAACGGCATCCGTGCCGGGGCGGCGTTGCTGCATGCACTTGGCCAGAAGGACTGGCCCGTGGGACAGTCAACTCCGCGTGCAGCATTTGCCTAGAGTGGGCTTGGTGCAGATAGAAGCACCAAGCCCACTCTAGCTATTGTTTTTACGAGCATTTGTTCGGTCAAACGAAGCCGTTTGATCCGAACATGCTCTAATGGCCC
>CAXTOB010000399.1:0-6059 GCA_964245505.1 uncultured Acetobacteraceae bacterium
TCCAGGACCCCCATGCTTCCCTGGACCCGCGGCGCCGGGTGGGCGCGCAGGTCGCGGACGGCCTGGCAATCCACCGTCTGGCGCCCGCCTCCGCCCGGCGTGAGCAGGCGGAGGCGCTGCTGGTCCAGGTCGGGCTGACGCCCGCCCATGCCGGACGCTACCCGCACGAGTTCAGCGGCGGCCAACGCCAGCGCATCGGCATCGCCCGCGCGTTGGCCACGCAACCGGACTTCCTGGTGGCGGACGAGGCGGTGTCCGCCCTCGACGTGTCGGTGCAGGCCCAGGTCCTGGCCCTGTTCGCCGGCCTACGCACGCGGCTCGGGATCGGGATGCTGTTCATCAGCCACGACCTGCAGGTGGTGCGCTCGCTGTGCGACCGGGTGATCGTGCTCTACCTCGGCCGCGTGATGGAGGAGGGCCGGGTGGGCGACGTGCTGGAACGTCCGCGCCACCCCTACACCCAGGCGCTGCTGTCTGCCTCGCCCAGCCTCGATCCGGCACGGCGGCGCACCCGCATCCCGTTGCGGGGCGATCCGCCCAGCCCAGCCGACCCGCCATCCGGCTGCGTGTTCCGCACCCGCTGTCCCCTCGCCATCGAGGCCTGCGCCGCCGCTGTGCCGCCCTTGGAGGCGGTCGGCCCCGGCCACCATGCCGCCTGCCTGCGCCTGCAGGACACCTGAGCTTCCCGGAGGATGCCGTTGCCCAAGTACGAGATCGCCGCCAGTCCCGCCCCGATCAGCACCGAGGTGATCGCCCTGCTGGAGCAGGTCGAAACCGCGACCGTCGGCCAATGGCGCCATTGGGGCTTCTGCGACCGCGGCATCCAGCCGCTGCTCCGCAAGCGCCGGGTCGCCGGCACCGCCGTCACGCTGGCGATCCCCGGCCCCGACAGCACCCTGCTGCATCATGCGCTCGGCCTGCTGCATCCCGGCGACCTCCTGGTTCCTGCTGAGCTTCGACGAGACGGTGATCAGCCTGTTCCTGGTGGGTCCGCGCCTGACCACCCTGCCGGTCGCGCTGTTCCATTATGCCGAAAGCCGGGTTGACCCCCTGCTTGCCGCGCTGGCCGTCACGCTGATCGGCATCACTCTGGTTGCCGTGCTCGCCGTGGACCGGCTGGCCGGCTTCACCCGCACGATTGGGACGACCTGACGATGGATTATGGCTTCAGCACCGAGAAGCAGCCTGCGACGGGATCGCGGGGCATGGTGGTGACCAACCACCCGCTGGCATCCGGTGCAGGCGCGCAGATGCTGCTGGCCGGCGGCAACGCGGTGGATGCCGCTGTCGCAGCGCTGTTCACGCTGACGGTCGTCGAGCCGATGATGGTCGGCGTGCTCGGCGGCGGGCTGGCGCACCTGCGCCTCCCGGACGGCACCCACACCATCCTGGACGGCCTCAGCACCGCGCCGCGCCGGGCCATGCCGGACATGTATCGCCCGGTGTCGGACACCCTCCCCGATTACAACGAGGTCGAGGACCGGCTGAACCACCGCGGGCCGCTGGCGGTCGCGGTGCCCGGCGCGCTCGCGGGCTGGTGCCTGGCCCTGCAACGCTACGGCACGGCGCCGCTGGCCGACGTGCTGGCTCCGGCCATCCAGGCCGCGGAGCTTGGCTGGACCGCGACCCCCTACTTGTCCGCCTGTATCGGGGACTGCGCGGCGGACTTGGCGCGGGACCCGGACCTTGCCGCGTTGTTCCTGCCCGGCGGCGCCCCGGTTGCCGCCGGCACGCGGATAGGCCGGCCAGACTACGCGGCCTCCCTGCGCCTGATCGCCGAGGAGGGAGCGGGCGCGCTGTATGGCGGCACCCTGGGGTCGACGCTCGTTGAGTATATGGCCCGCAGCGGCGGCCTGGTGAACGCCGGGGATTTGCAAACCTACGCGGTGAAGGAGCGCTCCCCGATACGCGGCGCTTACCGGGGGTGGGAGATCATCGGCCCGCCGCCCCCGGCCTCGTCCGGCGTCCACATCGTGCAGATGCTGAACATGCTGGAGGCTTACGACATCCGCGGCCTCGGCTTCGGCTCCGCGGACGGCGTCCACCTGCTGGCGGAGGTGATGAAGGCCGCCTTTGCCGACCGCGCCGTGGCCACCGCCGACCCGGACTTCGTGGACGTGCCGGTGGAGCGCCTGACCTCCCGGGCCTTTGCCGATGCGCGCCGGGCCGGCATCCGCATGGATCGGGCGCAGGCATTCCAGCCCGGGCTGATCCGCGGGAAAAGTGCCGACACCACGCACGTCACCGTGGCGGACAGCGGGGGCTGCGTGGTCAGCAGCACGCAAACGATCAACGGCCTATTCGGCGCCCGCGTGTCGGTGCCCGGCACCGGGCTGATCTGCAACAACTACATGTTCAACTTCGACCCGCACCCCGGCCACGCCCTGTCCATCCAGGGCGGCAAGCGGGTGTTCACCTCCATGGCGCCGATGATGGCGGCGCGGGACGGCAGGCTGGCCTATGCGCTTGGCTTGCCTGGGGCGTTGCGCATCTTCCCGTCCGCCTTGCAAGCACTGGTCAACCTGCTGGACCACGGCATGTCGCTGCAGCAGGCGGTGGAAGCCCCGCGCATGTTCACCCAGGGTGGCGACCTGGAACTGGAGCCACCGCTGTTTGCGGCGCTGGCCCCGGCCCTGTCCGCCCGCGGCCATCCCGTGCGCGAGCAGCCCCGCGTGGCCGGCGGTATGAACGCTATCGAGTTCCGCGGCGACGGCACCCTGCTGGGCGCGGCCTGCTGGCGTGCGGACGGAACCCCCGTGGGCATCGGCGGCGGCCTGGCCCGCGCCGGCGTACGCTTCGTGATCTAGGATCGGGCACCATGACGCAGAACACGTGGACCATTGCCGTGCTGGACCCAATCACCCCGCAAACGGCGGAGCGGCTGCGCGGCCTGCTGCCACCCGGGATGCGGCTGACCCACGGCACCGCGCGGGACGAGGCTCACCTGCAATCAGTGATTGCCGATGCCGACTACGCCGTGTCCGGCCAGATCGCCGTGCCCGGCACGGTGCTGCGCGCGGCCACCCGGCTCAAGCTGCTGCATAAGTGGGGCGTGGGCGTGGACAATTTCGACCTGGATGCGGCGCGCGAGCTTGGCATAAAGGTCGCGCGCACCGCCGGCAGCAATGCCGTGCCGGTGGCAGAGTTCACCCTGGGCCTGATGATCTCCGCCCTGCGGAACCTGGCCCAGGGCCATGCGGAGCTGAGCGAGGGGCGCTGGGCCGGCGGCAACTTCGCCCGGCCCACCATGATGCTGTCCGGCAAGACCGTGGGCATCGTCGGCTTCGGCGCCATCGGCAAGATGGTCGCGCGGCTGCTGTCGGGCTTCGGCTGCACGATCCTCTACCACAAGCCGACCCCGCTTGATCCCCAGGAGGATGCCGCGCTGGGCGTCCGCTACGCCCCGTTGCCGGAGCTGCTGGCGGTTTCTGATGTGGTGTCCCTGCACTGCCCGCTGATGCCGGGCACGGCCGGGCTGATCAACCGGGCGGCCCTGCAGGCGATGAAGCGCACGGCGGTGCTGATCAACGTGGCGCGGGGCGGCGTGGTGGTGGAGGCGGACCTGGTCTGGGCCTTGCAGAACCGGATCATCCATGCCGCGGCCATGGACGTGTTCGAGACCGAGCCATTGCCGGCCGACAGTCCGCTGCTGCGGCTGGAAGGCTTGACGGTGACGCCGCACATCGCCGCCATCGCGGCCGACAACTTCGAGAAAACCGTGCGGCAGATGTTCGGCAACATTGAGTTGATATCGCGCGGAGCGGCGATCCCGGACCGTGACATTGTGTTGGCGTGAGGGGCGCCGACGCATGGCGCCGAGTGCAATGCAGGCGGGGTTCAGAATGCAGGCCGGCAGGGTAATGTATGAGGCTGGCAGCGTAGCTCCTTGCACCACGCATTGAGTTTCGGCGGCATGCTTGCAAGCGATGAGCCGCTGCTCAGGTACGACCCAATTCAGCATGGAAACCACAGCTGATTCCTGCCCAAGTCGGTGCTGCCAAGCCTGGAGGTGACCAACGCCGCGCTGTTCAGCCTGCCGCGGCGGGTTCGAAGGCGTTCCATTAGCGCGGGATGCTGATCCGGCATGCGCGGCTGGCTGGCGCGCTGTCGCCGAACTTCCAAGCCGGCGTGATTGCCAATCAAGAGGAGCGGCCGATTGTGCGGAGGTTTCACGTGGTAAGGCCTATGAAGAGTGAGCCGGATTAATGCTACAGCCGGATTTCACAGGAATGCTCCTTTGTTCGCCTGCGCCAGTGAGCGCGCTTGGCACGCTGCGGGCGTCGTCGTCAGGTTGACCATCGCGGGACGGGTTCGCGCATGGGGCACGACCCTTAGAAATTTGTTCATCACGTCGAAGGTATCTTCGCCTGGAATAGAAAGGGCGAATTCCATGAGACGAATGGACCGGATCGTGAGGGTTGCATGTGCAACCGCATGGGCAGCACTGCTGAGTTCCATAGCCCTAGCTGAGACAGCTCCCGCTTCCCTCAATACCACGGTTGGACCGCAACCGCCGATCCCACCTAAGGCACTCTACGACGACTCGTCCGCGGTGACGGTGCGGCTGCAATACACTGGCGAGGTCGCCTACAACGCCGTGGGGGGATTGCACGACGGCACGGCGTATATGAACAACGTAAGCGCTGAGGTCAGCGTCGATACGAACCGCGCTTTCGGCTGGGAAGGCGGCCGCTTCCTCGTCGCTGGCTTCTATGAGAACGCAACTTCGATCAACCGGACTTATGTTGGCGCGCTGCAGGATCCCAGCCCAATTGATACCGAAGGCGCGCTCGCCCGTTTGTATCAGGCCTATTACGAACAGCGCCTTGGTGCAACGAACCTACTTTTCGGTCTCTATGATATTGAGTCTGAGTTTGGGATCACCAAGCCGATGGACACTTTCCTCAATGGCGCCTACGCCTGGAACTCAGTCCTTGACGTGTCCGGACGCAATGGTCCGTCAACCTACCCCAACTCCAGCCTTGGCTTTCGCGTGCGCCAGCGACTCAACGATCAATGGACGATCAAGGGAGCGATCCTCGACGGTGTTCCCAATAACCCGAACAGGCCAGGAAGCAACCAAATCGACTTCACCAACACGAACGGCGCCTTCCTGATCGGTGAGGTTGATTACACTCCGATCCGCAATACCAAGATGATGGCCGGCTTCTGGGATTATACCGGCAAGTTCGACGCGCTCAATCAGATCAACTCCTCAGGGACGCAGCGCCAGGTCTTCGGCAGCCGGGGCGGCTATGTCGGCGGTGCGACCCGGGTCTATAGCCAACCAGGTAACCGCGGGCTCGACGTCTTTGCAACGCTCGGCGTCGCCGACGGCAGCACCAATTCTGTAAATGGCTCGCTGAACTTCGGCGCCACCTATACCGGCCTGCTCGATAGCCGTCCACGCGACCGTGCCGGGCTTGCCTTCGGCGTCGTGCAGGCGAGCAACGCTTACAGGAGCGCGCTGGGCGCCGTCGTCAATAACGTCAGCAAGTATGAGCGCAACATCGAGCTTACATATCGCGCGCCCATTACCAGCTGGCTCACGGTGCAGCCCGACATCCAGTATTTCTCACACGCCGGTTTCAACGCTGGCTTGAAGGACGACATGCTTTTCATGCTGCACTTCGAAATCGGCCGGGCCTTTGGGCTATGATCACCGATCGGCAGCAGTCGCAACCGCCAAGTGACACGATACCGCCAGCTATGAAGCGGCGATCGGCTTTCCTGGTGCTGTTGGCACTGGCAGCGTCCGCCGTGGCAACGACCGCCCAGGCACGTGGAGGGCGGTCCTCGTCCAGCGACTGCGATACGAACGATGATGATGACGCGTGCCGAGCCTCAGCCGGCAAGAAAAGCGGAAAGTAGATCGCTTCTTCCTTTAACCCGCTTGCGTTTTCCCAGCCGTCCTACTGTCTTCGGAGTCATTGTTCTGATGGGCCCCCTAAAGGTAAAAGCTCGCATCTACCTTGGATTTAGCGTCCCGATCTTGCTCGCGCTGGCAGTCACGGTGTTTGGTATCACCCAGTTCTCGGCCGTGGGCAATTATAGTCGCG
>CAXTOB010000400.1:0-6057 GCA_964245505.1 uncultured Acetobacteraceae bacterium
TCGTAACCCAGCCGGGCGAAGACGTTCATAAGCGAATACTCGTCGTGCCCCGGCACCGAAAGGTCGAAGCTGGAGAGCGCCGCGGGCGAGGAGACGTGCACCAGGAGCAGGACGGGGCGCGGCGCGTCGCCTGGCGCGGGGGCGCCGGCGCGCTTGCGATACATCGCGAGGCGGATGTCGGCGCCGTCACGCCGCTTCGTGGCCCAGTAGCTGGCGGACCAGAGGCCCGGCGGCGCTTCGGGAGGCAGCAGGTCGGCGGCGCCGCCCGACAGCAGGGCGGCGCCGCTCAACAGTGCCAGATTGAGGACGTCTCGCCGGCGGGGTTCGGGCGATGCAGCCATATGGACCACTCCCTGATCTTTCTTGCGACAGAGCTTAACAGCGTCGGCGGCGGTGTGTTGGAAAATCAGGCAGCCGTTCACCTGCACAATTCCGGCTTACCTGCACAGTGTCGCCCCCTTGCACAGCGTCGAGACTGTCGCGCCAGGCGCTGCAATGCCTTGATCCTGTTCAGCCGGGCGACGCAACGGCCTCCGACAGCATCTCCAACAGTGCCCGGGCGAAGGCGCGCATATTTTCGACGCGGTCGGCGCTGCCGGTCCGCAGGGTTGCGGTCCGTTCGGCCGGGCCGCTGACGGCGACGCAGGTATGGCCGGCCGGGTCGCCGTAGCGGTTCCCGGTGGGTCCGGCGGCCCCGGTCTCGGCAATGCCCCATGTCGTGCCCAGCCGGCTGCGGACGGTTCGGGCAAGCAGCATGGCATAAGGCTCGGACGACGACCGCAGGCCCGCCATCTCCGGGCCGGTGATGCCGAGCAGCGCGGTCCGGGCGTCCCCGGTGTAAACCACCGCGCCGCCCTGGAAGTAGGCGCTGGCGCCGGGCACGGCGAGCAGAGCTGCCGACACCAGGCCGCCCGATGATGATTCCGATACGGCAACCGTCTCGCCCCTTGCCTTGAGCAGCGCGCCGAGGCGTTCCGCCAGGGGCAGCAACTCCTGCATCCCACGACCTCCAATCCCAGGGGCATCAAACCCCGATCATCAGACCCCGGCAGCGCTGCGGCTGCAAGCGTCCGTAGGTGGAACGGCCCTCTGCGCTCCGGCGTCTCCGTCCCAAATCGGACCCTAGACCGCATGAAAGCACCGGCATGGCACGCATCTTCATCACCGGCTCCTCCGACGGCCTGGGCCGCATGGCCGCGCAACTCTTGGTGGAGGAGGGGCATCAAGTGGTCCTGCACGCCCGGAACGCGGACCGGGGCCGGGACGCGCTGGACGCCGTGCCCGGCGCGGCTGCCGTCCTGACGGGAGACATGGCGAGCATCGCCCAGACGCGGCGGCTGGCGGAAGCGGCCAACGCGCACGGGCCGTTCGACGCGGTGATCCACAACGCCGCCATCGGCTTCCGCGAGCGGCGGCGCGTGCTGACCGAGGACGGCCTGCCGCATGTGTTCGCCATCAACACGCTGGCGCCGTATGTCCTGACCGCCCTGATCCGCCCGCCGGCGCGCCTGGTTTACGTCAGCTCCGAGCTGCACCGCCGCGGCCACGCGGGCCTCGACGACCTGTTGTGGGAACGGCGGGACTGGCGGGGCAACCAGGCCTACTCCGACACCAAGCTGCACGACGCGCTGCTGGCCTTCGCAGTCGCCCGCCGCTGGCCCGGCGTCCGCTCCAATGCCCTGGAGCCGGGCTGGGTGGCGACCAAGATGGGCGGCGCGCACGCGACGGGCGACCTGGACGCGGCACACCGCACCCAGGCGTGGCTTGCGGTGTCGGACGACGCCGGAGCGGCGGTCACGGGGGAGTATTTCTTCCACAAGCGGCTGCGCAAGCCGAGCGGCGCCACCCGCGATGCCGCGCTGCAGGACCAGTTGCTCGCCGAATGCGCGCGGCTGTCCGGCCTGCCGTTCCCCGACCACGCCGCTTGACGCGGGCGGGCGGCTGGGGAGGCGGAAATGCCGCGAGCAGCCCTGGGCGCCAGCCCCGACGGACGATCTGGCTTGATGCGCACGGATGGGTCTGTTCTGCCGCACCGCATCGGTCACCCACTGCCCAAGGGCATCGCGTTGACGTCCCCGGATCGTGATTCGCCATAGCTCTGGCCCTTGGCAAGTTGGCGCTTTCCAAGCCAAACGGCGCCCGGGCCGCCGAAGCAGCAGGTGAGCAACATGAGCAAGACCGTTGGCGACTTCTTCTGGGAACGTCTTCACCAATGGGGTGTGCGCCGCGTGTTCGGTTACCCTGGCGACGGCATCAACGGCCTGCTGGGCGCGCTAAGCCGCTTCGGCACGGACAAGATCGAGTTCGTCCAGGTCCGCCATGAGGAGATGGCGGCATTCATGGCCTCGGCGCACGCCAAGTTCACCGGCGAGGTCGGGGTATGCATGGCCACCAGCGGGCCGGGTGCGACGCACATGATCACCGGCATGTATAACGCCCACGGCGACCATATGCCGATGCTGGCGATCATGGGCCAGGCCGCACGGACCGCCATCGGCGCGCATTATCAGCAGGAGCTGGATGGCCAGGTCGCGTTCAAGGATGTCGCGTCCGCCTACATACAAACCGCGATGGCGCCGGCCCAGGTGCGGCACCTGGTGGACCGCGCCATGCGGACTGCCGCCGGCGAGCGCCGGGTGACGGCCCTGATCCTTCCCAAGGACCTGCAGGAAGAGACCTATGAGGAGCCGCCGCACCAGCACAACATGACGCAGTCGGGCACCGGCTATACCCGGCCCAAGGTCGTGCCGTACGACGCCGACCTGCAGCGCGCGGCGGCGGTGCTGAATGCCGGCAAGAAGGTGGCGATGCTGGTCGGCGCCGGCGCGCTGGACGCGACCGACGAGGTGATCGCGGTGGCCGACCGCCTAGGCGCCGGGGCCGCGACGGCGCTGCTGGGCAAGATGGTGCTGCCGTCCGACCTGACATGGAACACGGAGTGCATCGGCCTGCTCGGCACCAGGCCCAGCATCAACCTGATGGAGGGCTGCGACACGCTGCTGATGGTTGGCTCCGGCTTTCCCTGGGCGGAGTTCCTGCCCAAGCCCGGCCAGGCACGCGGCGTGCAGATAGACTTGCGGGCCGACATGCTGGGCCTGCGCTATCCGATGGAGGTGAACCTGCAGGGCGACTCCAAGGAAACGCTCCGCGCCCTGCTGCCTTTGCTGACGCAGAAGACCGATCATTCTTGGCGGGAGAAGATCGCCGGCTGGAAGGTGGACTGGGAGGAAACGGTCGAAAGCCGGGCCATGACCTCGGCCAACCCGGTCAATCCGCAGCGTCCGTTCTACGAGGCGTCCAAGCGCTTGCCGGCCAACACCATCGTGACTGCGGACTCCGGCACGACGGCCGACTGGTATGCCCGCGACATCAAGGTGAAGCGCGGCATGATGGGATCCGTGTCGGGCACCCTCGCCAGCATGGGCGCCGCCGTGCCTTATGCCATTGCAGCGAAGTTCGCCCATCCCGACCGTCCCGTCGTGACCTTCGTCGGCGACGGCGCCATGCAGATGAGCAACATGGCCGAGCTGCTGACGGTGGCCAAGTACTGGCGCAAGTGGTCCAACCCGACGTGGATCTGCCTGGTGCTGAACAACCAGGACCTGAACCAGGTCACGTGGGAGCAGCGGGTCGAGGCCGGGGACGTCAAGTTCGAGGCGTCGCAGGACATCCCTGACTTCCCGTATCACAAGTATGCCGAGATGATCGGCCTCAAGGGCATCTATGTGGATGACCCCGACCAGTGCGGCCCGGCATGGGACGCGGCGCTGTCCGCAACCTGCCCAGTGGTGATCGAGGTGAAGTCCGACCCGAACGTGCCGCCGCTGTCGCCGGCGATCACGCTCAAGCAGGCACGCAACTTCATGTCGGCCCTGCTCAAGGGCGACCCGGAGGAGAAGAGTGTCCTGGTCGAGACGGCAAAGCAGGTGCTGGCATCCGTATTGCCTGGCAGCAAGTCCTAAGGCAGGCCGCCGTAATGCCCAACGCGGGGATCGGCGCTGGCATCTGTCATAGCGCCTGCTCCGGGATGGCGTCGTGCGGGAAGATGACGGCTGAGCGGTCCAGTTCGCGCAGGCTGCGGCGGCCCGCGAGGCCGAGGGTAAGGTCCAGCTCGGCGGCAAGGTTGGCGATCACTGCCGCTACTCCCTGCTCGCCAGCTAGCGCCAGGCCCCAGATGTAGGGACGCCCGATCAGTACCGCCCGGGCGCCGAGGCTCAGCGCCTTGAAGACGTCGGCGCCGGTCCGCACGCCGCTGTCAAACAGCACCGGGATGCGCCCGGCGACGGCATCCACCACCGCGGGCAGGGCGTCCAGCGCGGCGATAGCGCCGTCCACCTGGCGCCCGCCGTGGTTGGAAACGATCACTCCGTCCATGCCGGCCTGCACGGCGCGGCTGGCGTCGTCGGGATGGATTATGCCCTTCAGCAGGATCGGCAGACGCGTCCGTTCGCGCAGGAAGGGTAGGTCGTCCCAGGTCAGGTCCGGGCGCGAGTAGATCGCCAGGAAACGCCGCACCGCCGCCAGCGCCTCGCCGGATGACAGTGCACGGGCCGGGCCGCCCGGGAAGGAGCGGAGCAGCTCCAGCACCGATCGCAGCGCACCCAGGCCGGGCCAGGGCGGCTTGGGTGCCGGGCTGCTGTCCAGCGGAAGTTGTCCGAATACCGGGTCGGAGGTGTAGTTAGCGATGCCCCGGCCGCGTAGGAACGGCAGGTAGCCGCGGTCGAGGTCGCGCACCCGCCAGCCCAGCAGGGTGGTGTCGAGCGTGACCACGATGGCCTCGTAGCCCGCCCGTTCCGCCCGCTCGACGAAGCTTGCGGTCAGCTCGTTGCGGGAGGACCAGTAGAGCTGGAACCAGCGGGGGCCGTTGCCGATGGCCGTTGCGATCTGCTCCATCGGGCGCGATGCCTGGCTGGAGGTGACGAAGGGGATGCCGGCGGCGGCGGCGGCGCGGGCCGCGGGCAGGTCGGCGTCCCGGTGCGCCATCTCCAGCACGCCGATGGGGCCGAGCAGGATCGGCAGCGGCAGGGTGCGGCCGAACAGCTCGACGGTTAGGTCCCGGGTGGAGACGTCCCGCATTACCCGTTGTACGATGCGGCAGCGGTCGAAGGCGGCCCGGTTGGCGGCGGCCGTGCGCTCGCTGCCGGCGCCTCCCGCGAAGTAGGCGGCGGCGTCGCGGCTGAGATGTCGCAGCGCCTCGGATGCCAGATGCTCCGGCGAGGCCGGAACCGGCTGCCGGCGCCCGGCGAACCCGGCGAGGTAGATGCCTTCCTGGCGCTTCCGGCCAATGCTCGCTGCGCTGCCTGGGGCCGGTGGATCAGCCGGTGCCTTGCCTATACGGTCCATCGGACGCCTCCAGGTTGATGGGGAGCATGTCGGCCACGTGCACCGATGTCCGGCGCTGCTCCAAGTCCGCCGGGAGCCAGCAAAGGCTTTGCGGCCGCTATCAGACAGCCCCGAACCGCCGCTGAAACAGGCCGTCCGCTGCCCCGTTCACCATCGGGTGAAACTTACCTTCAGACAAGGTTAACGGCTGGCGCCCAGTAGGCCGGGTACTTAGGGTCGTGCGCCATGGCTGCCATCTTCCGCCCAAGCGCAAACCTTTGGATGAAGCTGGCGATGCTCTCCGCAGCGGCGTTTGTCGTTGGCGGCTGCGGCTGGTGGTGGATCGCGCCGCGGACGGATTGGGCGCGCGGCGTCGGTTTCGTCGTGGACCAGCCGGTGCCGTTCAGCCACCAGCACCACGTCGCCGGGTTGGGCATCGGGTGCCAGACCTGTCACAGCCATGTCGAGATCGGCGCCAATGCCGGGTTGCCGCCGACGCACACATGCATGACCTGCCATTCGCAGATTTGGACCAATGCCGACGTGCTGGCTCCGGTCCGCGCCAGCCTCGCAAATGACAAGCCGCTGCAGTGGCAGCGGGTGAACAACCTGCCGGACTATGTTTACTTCAACCACTCGATCCATGTGACCAAGGGTGTTGGCTGCTCGTCCTGCCATGGCAACGTCGCCGAAATGCCGCTGATGTGGAAGGCGGCGCCGATGACGATGGAGTGG
>CAXTOB010000401.1:0-6048 GCA_964245505.1 uncultured Acetobacteraceae bacterium
CGGCAGCGATGCCCGCCATCAACGGCACGGAGCGCCGGAAGCCGAACTGCGCGCCGGAAGCCGTCGCCAGCGTGGTGGCACCCCCTGGCGTGATGGTCGAGACAACCACGAACAGGACGAGCGGCAGGATCGCGTCAAAGGCCATGTTGCCGTTCTCCCCGGCCCGGAGAGGACAGGCTAAGCCCGCCGACATGCCACGGTAAGCTAATGTTGGTTATGCCGGGCATTACGTATCATAATGGAAGCCATGACCCGAAACCTCGACACCGGCCTTGTCCGCACCTTCGTGGCCGTTACGGAAAAGGCCAGCATGACGGCGGCTGCGAACGCGCTTCACCTCACGCAGGGCGCCGTCAGTCAGCAAGTCAAGCGGTTGGAGGAGATGCTGGGATGCAGCTTGTTCGAGCGCGACCGGCGCGGCCTGCGGCTGACCCCGCCCGGCGAGCGCCTGTTCAGCCAAGCCCGTAAGCTGATCGCCTTGAACGACGCGATATGGGCCGAGATGACCACGGTGGCTGTTGCAGGCCAGGTGCGGCTCGGTGTGCCTCCTGACTTGGTGGTCAGCCATCTGGCGCCCGTGTTGCGGGCGTACGCGGATGCCTTCCCGCAGGTGGAACTCTCCCTGGTGTGCGCGCCGTCTCCAGAACTGGTGGAGGCGTTGGCAATGGGACGAGTTGACCTCGCCGTGGTTGAGGAGCCGGCTGGGCCGTCCGCGGGCGAGTGCCTCGGCATCGAACGGCTTGTCTGGATCGGAGCCAAGGCCGGGGCCGCACACCTGAAGCGTCCCCTGCCGGTTTCGATGGTGGCCGGCACTTGCGCGTTCCGTCCCGCAGCCCTGGCAGCTCTGACCGGGCATAGGGTAGAATGGAGGACCGTGTTCGAGAACGGCAGCATGGAGGCGGCATTGGCGACCGTGCGAGCGGACATGGCCGTGTCAGCCTGGCTGGCGTCCACCATTCCGCCCGACCTGGACATCCTGTCATCCAGCCTTGGCCTGCCAGAACTGCCGGCCTTTGCCATCAACCTCCACTTGCCATGCCACCATGCCAAGGCAGCGGCGACGAAGCTGGCCCAGCACATCCGTGACGGGCTGGTGCGGCATCGGCACGCAGCCTGAACGGCCATAACCGCTGTACCACTTCGTCTAACGACCCCCAGACGAGGTGGTACAGCCCACGCCCGGCGCAGTGTCCGTCAGGGATCCGGGCGAAGCGGGCGAGTTTCCCGAGGCCCCGCGACGTGACAGCTTCCCATGAAGCTGGCACTAGGCCCGGCACTATGGACGCTTCCCGCTCTCCCGCCGCCTACGACGTCTTCGGCCGCGCCGAGTGGAGCCGCCTGCGCCTCAACACGCCCCTTACCCTTTCCGGCACCGACATCACCGGACTGCGCGGCCTCGCCGACCCCCTATCGCTTGACGAGGTCGCAAACATCTATCTCCCCCTGTCTCGCCTTCTGAACCTCCATGTCCTCGCCGCCCGACGTCTCGGCACTGTGGAGCACACCTTTCTCGGCCGCGAGCTGCAGGCACCACCCTATATCATCGGCATCGCCGGAAGCGTCGCAGTCGGCAAGAGCACCTTCGCCCGCGTCCTCCAGCGCCTGCTCGGAACCTGGCCGGACCACCCCGGCGTGGAGCTCGTCACCACCGATAGCTTCCTCCACCCGAGGGAGGTTCTGGAGCAGCGCGGCCTCATGGACCGCAAGGGCTTTCCGGAGAGCTACGATCTCCGGCGCATGATTGCCTTCCTCGCCGCCGTGAAGGCGGGGAACGTCGCCCGCGCGCCCGTCTACTCCCACCTCACCTACGACATCGTGCCCGGCCAGGAGCAGGTGGTGCATCGGCCCGACATCCTCATCTTCGAGGGCCTGAACGTGCTGCAGACAGTGCCCGCCGCGCCACTCCTCGCATCCGACTTCTTCGATTTCTCCGTCTACATGGACGCGGAGGAGCACCACATCGCCGCCTGGTATGCCGAACGTTTCCTCCTGCTCCAGCGCACCGCCTTCCAGCAGCCCACCTCCTACTTCCACCACTTCCGCGGCCTCTCGCGTGAGGACGCCCTGGCCCAGGCCGGCGCTATCTGGCGCCGGGTCAACCTCCCCAACCTGTGTGAGAACATCCGCCCTACCCGCGAACGCGCGCGCACCATCCTGCGCAAGGGTGCCGACCACCGCACGGAGGAGATCTGGCTCCGCCGCGTCTGATCTCTTGAGCAAACCTCTCGGCGTTTGCGCGCGCACCCAGACTTAGCTCGCGAACGTCCGAGAAGGGTAGTGTGGGTCTCCTACAGCCGTAGGTCGCCAGCCGGCGCTACAGCAGCGCCCGGCAAAAGTGCCAAGATCGTGCGGAACGAAGGAAGGTGACGGCAAACTGTCCGTTTGGGTTCGTTTGACGGACGCCACCAGCTACAACGGTCCGCGCGCCCGGTCAGAAACCTGCAAGGACGAGCTTTCCGACCGTGCGCCCCGCCTCGATGGCTGCATGCGCCTGCCGCAGGTTGGCCGCGTTGATGATGCCCACGTTCAACGTCGCTGTTGCCTTGAGCACGCCGCCGTCCACCAGCCCGGCCACCTCGGTCAGGATCTCGTGCTGCCGGATCATGTCGCCCGTGCCGAACATCGGGCGGGTGAACATCGCCTCCCAATGGATCGACACGCTCTTCATCTTCATCAAGCGGAGGTCCAGCGGCTCGGGATCATCGATCAGTCCGAAGCGCCCCTGCGGCGCGATGACGCCGGCGATGTCGGCCCAACTCTGGGCATCCGTGTGGGTCGAAAACACGTAGCGCAGGGCTTGCCGCAGCCCGAGTGCCTCGATGCCGGCCTTCAGCGGCTCCGAATGATTGACGACGTGCTGGGCGCCCAGCGCCCGTACCCAGCGCTCGCTTTCGGGCCGGGATGCGGTCGCCACGACGGTGAGCCCTGTCAGGCCGCGCGCCAGCTGGATCGCGACCGACGGCACGCCGCCGGCCCCGCCGAGGATCAGGATGGCGTCCCCGGCGCCAGCCGCCTGCCTGCGCGGCACGCCGAGCCGGTCGAAGAGCATCTCGTAGGCCGTCAGCGCGGTGAGGGGCAGGGAAGCCGCCGTCGCGTGGTCCAGCGATGCTGGCTTTTGCCCGACAATGCGCTCATCGACCAGCTGCAGCTCGGCATTGGAGCCTGGGCGGTTCAGCACGCCAGCGTAGAACACCAGGTTGCCCGGCCGGAACAGTGCTGCCTCTGGCCCGACGGCCTCCACGATGCCGGACGCGTCGTAGCCCAGGATGACCGGCCTGCCAGGGGTTCCCCTGAACGCCTGCCGGCTTTTGACGTCGCGCGGGTTGACCGATACGGCGTGGACGCGAACCAGCAAGTCGCGTCCCGCTGGCGCCGGCGGCTCAGGCACCTCGAGGTCGCGCAGCGCGTCCTCGTGAGCGATCGGAAGGCCAGGCTCGAAGTAGCCAACGGCTCGCATGCCGGCTCCTTTTTGAACGTTGGACTGGGCGAAGACGGAGAAGCTGACGGCCTGACAGACAACAACCAGAACCAGACATATCCCGGCCGTAAACCTGTCCGAACGGACGACCACCTCGATCCGTGCTAGCGCCGGTGCTTCGCCCTTGTTGAAAGACGCTTCTAAGCCGCCTCGGCTTTCGCCGCTGCCTCCTCAAGATTGTCTCGCAGCGACCGGATCTCGCGCGTTAGCCGTGCCAGGTCCGCGACCGACATTCCGGCACTTTCTGTGATGCAGCGCGTCACACCCGCTGCCTCCTGCTGCATCACCCGACCCTGCTCCGTTAGCGCCACCATGACCCGCCGCTCATCCGTCTCCGAACGTCGGCGGGTCAACAGCTTCAATCCTTCCAGTCGCTTCAACAAAGGCGTCAGCGTGCTGGTGTCCAAGCAGAGCCTCTCTGCCAGCCGTCCCACTGTCACCCCGTCCTCTCCCCAGAGTGCCACCATGACCAAGTACTGTGGATAGGTCAGGCCGAGGCGCTGCAATGGGCGGCGGTAAATCCGGTTGAAGGCGAAGCCGGTGGAATGCACGGCAAAACACAGGAGCTCGTCCAAGTCGGGAGCAAGCGAAGGGGGAGCGGGACCGCCGGTCATGGCGTCATGAATATATCGCATGCGATAATATCGCAAGCGTTGACACCAGCCGCGCCTCTTGTTATGACGCGGACGATAATATCGCACACGATGGTATTAGGTCGGATAGGAGTTTCATATGTCAGTCGATGCGAAGTACAAGACGACGGCCATGGCAAGCGGCGGCGGCCGCGACGGCAAGACAGCGCTGGCTGATGGCAGCATGGCGCTCCAGCTCACCGTCCCCAAGGAGCTGGGAGGCCCAGGCGGCGACGGTGCCAACCCTGAGAAGCTATTCGCACTCGGCTATTCCGCCTGTTTCCTCGGCGCTATGCGCGTTGCGTCCACCCAAACCAAGATCAAGGTGCCCGAGGGTTCGACGGTGACGGCGACGGTTGGCATCGGCCCGCGCTCGGAAGGCGGTTTCGGCATCACCGCCGCGCTGGACGTCTATCTCCCTAGCTTGCCAGATGCAGAGGCGCAGAAGCTTGTCGAAGCCACGCACGGCATCTGCCCCTATTCCAACGCCATCAAGGCCAGCGTGGACGTTGAGACCACGACACGCGCCTGACGATCCTGGGGCGGTACAGCGTAAGTGCCGCTCGTCTCTTCTCAATGGACGGCATCATGGTTCTCTACGATCACCCTCTTTCCTCCTATGCGCAGAAGGTGAAGATTGCGCTGCGCGAGAAGGACGTGGCGTTCGAGGCCGTGCTGCCGGAGGATTTCGGTCGCGGCGAGAAGAATACTCCTTTCACCGCGGCGAACCCGCGTGGCGAGGTTCCGGTCCTTCTGGTCGACGCACAAACGGCGATCTTCGAATCCAGTGTCATCATGGAGTTCATCGAGGAGCGCTGGCCCGAACCGCCTCTGCTTCCCGCCGATCCACTGGCGCGCGCCGCGGCGCGGATCACCGAAGAGGTATGCGATTCCCAATATGAAGCGGTGAACTGGGGTTTTGGGGAAATACTATGGTTCCGTCGCGCAGAAGGCGCGCTCGCAGAGACCCTCACGGCCGCGGCTCACCATGACACTGCCGCGCTGCAAGCCTGGCTCATCGAGCGGCTTGGCGAAGCGGACTGGTTCGGCGGCGCACAGTTCGGTTGGGCGGACGCGGCTGTCGCGCCGATGGTCAACCGTTCTGTGCACTACGGGCTAGGACCTTCCCCCGGCTCGCCACTCGCCAACTGGCATGCGCGGCTGACCCAGCGGCCGTCGGTAGCTCAGACCTTTGCGGAGTTTGATGTTGCGGCGGCAAGGATGGTGGCGGTGGCCGATTTCTACCGTACCGGAGGACGCCGCCGCGAGTATCGGGATCATCGCTTGGAATGGATGATCCGCTCCGGCGGCATCGAGGTCATACGCGCCTATACCAGCCGGCACTCTCCTTGCCCTCGGGGCAGTGCACCTTCTGCTGGTCCCAGTCCACGATGAAGTCGGCAGCGCTGAATGCCCCCTCGGTGTGGCTCTGCCAACTCAGGTTCTGACGTGTGGGGCCAACCAGGTCGATGCCGTGCTGCTCGCGGGCGGTGATGAGGTAGTCTGCGCTGACGTAAGCCGAGTCCACCAGGTGCTCGGACGGCGCCAAGCCCTTGTCAGCCAGGGCCGCATGGATCGGCGCTGTGCGGGGCGCCTCGTGGACGTTGGCGGGGGTGGTGTCAGCGTGGACCACAAGGCGCGGCGCCCCTGGGTCGCAGCTTTCGGTGAAATGGACCATGTAGCCAGTCCAGGTTGTGCTGGCTTTGGTGCGGAACCGGGCCTCGGTATCGTACGGCGACTCCAGCCGGTCGCCGGGACCGCGGCCCCGCACCGGCCGCAGTCGGGCGCTCCTACCTGGCCCGCCGCCGTCCTGCCCCTCCTCGACCCGCTCGAAGTGCCGCGCCCACACGCGGCGCAGCGTCCCGATGGCCGGCAGCGCTGCGGCGGCCGGAGGCGCGTCCGCCCCGGCCAGCGCGTCGAGAAGCCGGAACCCGTCCG
>CAXTOB010000402.1:0-3128 GCA_964245505.1 uncultured Acetobacteraceae bacterium
CCGCTGGGCCATCGAGGACCCGGCGCTGCGCCCTATCACCACCAGCGATCCGGCTCCCGGCCATCGTGCCGCCTGCCACTTCGGCGGACAACCCGAGGAGAAACTCCCATGATGAACCTGATGACCGGCATCCTCGGCCTAGGCCATCATCTCGGCGGCTGGCGCCATCCGGATTCCTGGCCCGACACTGTAATGAACATCGACCACGCCGTCTGGATCGCCAGGGAAGCCGAGCGCGGCAAGCTCGACCTGCTATTCATCGCCGACGGCAACGCGGTCCGCCAGATGGACAAGCCTGCATTGTTAGCCGCCAACAGCCCCTCCGACCGCCCGGCCGTGTTCGAACCGGTGACGATGCTCTCCGCCGTCTCGATGTTCACCAAGCACATCGGCCTGCTCGCCACGGCCACGACGACCTACGAGGAGCCCTATCTGCTGGCCCGCAAGTTCGCCTCGCTCGACCACATCAGCCATGGCCGGGCTTGCTGGAACATCGTCACCACCTCCTACCCCGGCGATTCGGTGAACTTCGGCAAGGCCGAGCACGCGCCGCGCCCCGACCGCTACGAACGCGCCGAGGAGTTCGTCGAGGTCTGCAAGGGTCTTTGGGACAGTTGGGCTGCCGACGCATTCCTTGAGGACAAGGAGAGAGGTCGCTACATCGACACGGCGAAGGTCCGCCGGCTGAACCACGTGGGAAAGCACTTCTCGGTCCAGGGACCGCTCAACGTGGCGCGCTGCCCGCAAGGTTATCCGCTGATGTTCATGGCCGGGCAGTCCGAGATCGGGCGGGAATTCGCCGCCAAGACCGCCGACTGCGTTTTCGCCGTCACCGACACCAAGGAAGCCGGGCAGGCCTTCTACGCCGACGTGAAGGGCAGGCTGCCGAAGTATGGACGGCAGCCGGACTCGATGCGGATCATGCCGGGCTGCTCGGTCTATGTCGGCCGGACCGCAACCGAGGCGGACGAACTCTATGAAGAGCTGCAGGACCTGATCGCTCCCGAGCTTGGTGTGCCCTACCTTTCCAAGATGGTGAACATGGACCTTGAAGGCCTGCCATTGGACGGACCGATGCCGGACCTGTCGGCCGAGATCAACGCCATCTCGTCGTTCCGCAAGTCGATCGCTGCGATGGCAGAGCGTGAGAGTCTCACCATCCGCCAGACCTATCAGCGCGTGCTGCCGTCCATGGGCCACACCGTCTTCAAGGGGTCACCCAGCCAGGTCGCCGATGAGATGGAGGATTGGTACAAGAGCAAGGCCTGCGACGGCTTCAATGTCCTGACCCCGGTCCTGCCGCGCGGCCTGACCGAGTTCGTTGACCTAGTCGTGCCGGAACTGCAGCGGCGCGGCCTGTTTCGAACGGAGTACCAGGGTTCGACGTTGCGGGAGATCATGGGCCTGCCGCAGCCGCAAAATCCATACTTTTGACCCGGGGCGTGTGAATGAGCGCTGAACTGGGCCTTGCACCGAGAACGGCAGCCGCGCACTGGCGTCACAGCGAGAAGTGGCGGACAGGTTGGCGTTTCAGTCTGGGGCTTGTTTACGGTTCACAACCGATCACGTCCGCGTCGAGCTGCGGCGCCTCGATCCATCGGTTGATGACTGACACTGCATCACGGAAGAGCCGCTTGGCCGCATTGGAAAGACTGCCACCAACTCCGTCTGCCCCGATGCCGAAACAGCAGCGCGACGAGCGAAGTATGGCACTATTCAGCAGCACCTCTGCCGTGCAAGCCTGCATGATCGGGCGATAGGGGCATCTGCATGACTTCCGCTGGCCGGGCTTCTCGACGTTTCGTCATCACAAGCGTTGCCGGGATGGCGCTGAGCCTGCCGGGCAGGTCGCGCGCCGCGTCGCCGCAGGCCATGGAGATGCAGCTCGGCTGGATCGGCGGCGGCAACCAGTTGGGGGAGGTGGTCGCCCAGCAGCTCGGCTTCTATGCCGAGGAGGGGCTGGACCTGAAGATCGTGCCTGGTGGGCCGAACAACGACGGCATCGCAGGCGTGGCGTCTGGCCGCAGCGCCGTAGGCCAGGTGTCATCCTCGCCATCGCTGATGCTGGCCGCGTCGCAGGGCCTGCCCGTGCGCTGCTTCGCCGTGTCGGCGCAGAAGCATCCCTATGCCTTCTTCTCGCTGGCCAAGAACCCCGTCCGCACGCCCGACGACTTCCGCGGCAAGAAGGTCGGCATCCAGGCCACAGGCGCGATCCTGCTGCGGGCGCTGCTGAAGAAGAACGGCATAGACCCCAAGGACGTGACGGTCGTCACCATCGGGTCGGACATGTTGCCGATCATGACGGGCCAGGTGGACGTGGTGACGGGCTGGCTGACCAACACGACCGCGCTGAAGGTGCTCGGCCCGGACCGCGTGACCCTGCGGCTGTGGGATACCGGCGTGCACCTGTATGCGAACCCCTACTACGCAACGCCGGACACGGTTGCCAAGCGGGGCGACCTGCTGGCCGGCTTCCTGCGCGCCAGCGCGAAGGGGTGGGCCTATGCCCACGCCAACCGGGACCGGGCGGTGGACCTGCTGGTAAAGGCGTTCCCCAACCTGGTCGCCGCCGACGAGCGGGCAGCCGCAGACGTGATGCTCGACTACTGCTTCGACGAGCACACCGGCGCAGGCGGCTACGGCACGATGGAGCCGGCGGTCTGGCAGGAGCAGATTGATCTATATGCCGGGCTTGGCCAGTTCACCAAGGCAGTGCCGAAGGTGGATGAGGTCATGACGATGGCGGTGCTGGACGCCACGGCTGGCAGCCGGCCGAAGATCGGCTGATGCCTGCGGCCGTGCCCGTGGCGGCGCGCGACCTCGCCCTTGGTCCCCTTGGCGACATGGCCATTGAACTGCGCGGAGTTAGCGTGTCGTTCATGACAGAACGGTCGGAGGTCACGGCGTTGCAGGATGTCTCGCTGTCCCTGCCGCGGGGCGCCCTCGTCACCCTGCTGGGGCCATCGGGGTGCGGGAAGTCCACCCTGCTGCGCGTGGTTGCCGACATCATCCCGCCCAGCGCCGGCAGCGTGAGCGTCTTGGGCCAGCCCCCGTCCGTTGCCCGGCGGCAGCGCCAGATCGGCTTCGTGTTCCAGGACGCCACCCTGCTGCCCTGGCGCAACGTGCTC
>CAXTOB010000402.1:3138-6046 GCA_964245505.1 uncultured Acetobacteraceae bacterium
CAATTCGGCCGGGTCGCGGCCACCTGCGGCGCGACCCGGCCGAATTGCTCGCCCTCGTCGGCCTGGCCGGCTGGGAGAAGGCCATGCCGCACGAGTTGTCGGGCGGCATGCGCCAGCGCGTGTCCATTGCCCGTGCGTTGCTGGGCGGCCCGCAAGTCCTGCTAATGGACGAGCCGTTCGGCGCCCTGGACGAGATCACGCGCGACCGGCTGAACGAGGAGCTGCTCCGCATCTGGCGGGAAACCGGCACCACGGTCCTGTTCGTCACCCATTCCATCCACGAGGCCGCCTTCCTCGGCCAGCAGGTGCTGGTCCTGGCGGCACGCCCGGGCCGGGTGCGGGAGCTTGTGCCAGTGGACCTGCCGGAGCCGCGCCGGCTGGCCGTGCGCGACACGCCGGGTTTCTCCGCCATCGCCGCGCACCTGCGCGCGACGCTGGAAACCTGCTGATGGCGCCCGACGCCGGGCTGGACGGCCACGCACTCCCGCCCGTGCGCGCCGGGCACGGGCGGGAGGGCGCCCGTGCGGCATGGCTGGCCCGGCAGCGCCGCGCCAACTGGCAGCGCCGCCTGTTGCCGCTGGCTGGCGGTGCTTCCTTGCTCCTGCTGTGGTGGGGGTTGATCGCGGCGTTCAACGTCAGGCCGTTCATCGCCCCGGCGCCGCAGGTCGTCGCCATGACGCTGTTCACGAAGGCAGACACCCTGTGGGCCAACCTGGTGCCCACCGCCATGGAGGCGTTGTCCGGCTTCGCCATCGGCAACCTCGCCGCGGTCGCCGTGGCCACCCTGTTCGTGCACCGCAAAGGGCTGGAGCAGGCGTTCTTCCCGGTCATCGTGCTGCTGAACTCGGTGCCCGTGGTGGCCAAGGCGCCCATCCTGCTGCTGCTGCTGGGCAACGGCATGGCGCCGAAGATCGCCATCGCCGCGGTGATCTGCTTCTTCCCGACCCTGGTGAACATGGTCCGCGGGCTGGAAGCGGTCAGCCCGCAGGCGATGGAGCTGATGCACATGCTGTCGGCCAGCCGGTGGGAGGTGTTCACCCGGCTGCGCGTACCAGTCTCCATCCCCTACCTGTTCTCGGCACTCAAGATCGCCGCCTCCACCGCCGTAGTCGGCGCCATCGTGGGCGAGTGGGTCGGCTCGCAGCAGGGCATCGGCGCGCTGATCATCCAGGCCACGTACAACTTCGACAGCGCGCTGCTGTATGCGACCGTGATCACCGGCTCGACCCTGTCGGTGCTGTTCTTCCTCGCCATCCGCGCCGCCGAGCGCCTGTGCGTCCGCTGGGCGCCTGCCGTCCCGCGCTGATTGCCGCATCCCAGGAGAGGCCCATGCCTACCGACACCTATTCCGAACCCGCACACACCCTGCGCGTCGCCGCCAAGGCCGACGTTGTGGTGGTCGGCGGCGGCCCTGCCGGCTTCAGCGCCGCCGTCGCCGCCGCGCGCCAAGGCGCGTCCGTTTGCCTGGTGGAGCGCTACCCCTACCTCGGCGGCCTCGCGTCCGGCGGCATGGTGCTGGTCCTGGACGACATGTGCGCCGGGCCGGAGATCACCGTGCGCGGGCTGTGCGCCGAGCTGGTGGAACGGATGCGGGGCCGCGGCCTGGCGATCTACCCGCCGGAACACGAGCGCGGCCACGACCCGGCGATGTATCGCAAGTGGTCCCGCTGGGGCCTGTTCGACTTCAACACCCATACCCAGCCGCACCCGATCTGCTACGCCGTCGCCTTCGATCCCGACGGCTGGAAGCGCGCCTCCGACGACATGGTGGCCGAGGCCGGGGTTGACCTGCGCCTGCATTCCCAGTTCGCCGGCGCCATCGTCCGGGGCGGGCGCATCCGCGGGATCATTGCCGAAAGCAAGGAAGGCCGCGAGGCGATCCTGGGCGACGTGGTCATCGACACCACCGGCGACCTGGACGTGGCCGCGGCGGCCGGCGCGGCGTTCAGTCGGGACTCATACATGGTCACCACCGTGTTCCGCCTGGGCGGCGTAGACACCGACGAGGCCGAACGCTTCCAGTTCGAGGAGCCGGAGCGTTACCGCGACCTGGACCTTGCCGCGCGCCGCGTGATCGGCGGTTCCTGGAACTACTGGTGGCTCAAGACTCCGCTGCCGGGCATCGTCTGGTGCAACTGCCCGCACATGACCGGGCTGGACGGCCTGACGGTCCGGGACCTGACCCGTGCCGAGTTCGAGGGCCGGCAGCGCATCCATGCCATGGTGGAGCACGTGCGCGCCAACCTGCCGGGCTTCCGCGACTGCTACGTGGTGGACGTGGCGCCGCAGACCGGCGTGCGCCAGACGCGGATGCTGGAAGGCGAATATGTCGTCACCAAGGACGACATCACCGGCCGGGTGCGCTTCCCGGACAGCGTTGCCCGCGGCCGCGACTACTTCACCCCTTACCGCGCCTTGCTGCCGCGCGAGGTGGATCAGCTCCTGGTGGCAGGCCGCCACTACTCGGCCACGCCCGCCGCGCAGAAGATCTCGCGCGAAATCCCCCCCTGCATGGCGATGGGCGAGGCCGCGGGCATCGCCGCCGCGATGGCGCTCGGCGCCGGGACCACCGTGTGCGAGGTTGACGTGGCGGGGCTGCAGCGCCGCCTGCGCGCGGCCGGCGCGGACCCGGGGAGCATGGACACGCTGACGGAGCAGGCCGCATGAACATGATCGCCAACGCCACGGCGGCCGATACCGCCCAGCCCCTGACCGGCATCAGGGTCGTTGACTTCACCCAGGTGATGATGGGTCCGTGCTGCACCCAGATGCTGGGCGACTATGGCGCCGACGTCATCAAGATCGAGCGGATCGGCGCCGGGGACCTGTCCCGCTGGTCCATCGGCGACGCCCCGGCCGGGCAGCAGAACCCGGTGTTCTCCTCGCTCAACCGCAACAAGCGTTCGGT
>CAXTOB010000403.1:0-1622 GCA_964245505.1 uncultured Acetobacteraceae bacterium
AGATGCCCCATGCTGGGAGGCGGATCACGACCTTCGCAACGCTTTCTATTTAGCTTACCCCGGACAATCCCGGGCGGTTGAACCGCGGCTGCAATGGACCGCTTTGTGTCGTGCCATGGGCTATCTGCCTTGATTCAAATCAGGCTGCGGCATCGACGGCATGGCCATTCGGCAGCAGCGCCGGCGTCAGCAATGCAGCGCCCGCATTCTTGTCAGCCCGCTGGATGATGTCCATGAACGGCTTCAGGATATCGATGGGCATCGGGAAGATGATGGTGGAATTCTGCTCGGCGCCGATCTCCGTCAGCGTCTGCAGGTAGCGCAGCTGCATCGCGGCCGGGATGCTGCCGAGGATTTTGGCCGCGTCCACCAGGGTTTGCGACGCCTGGAACTCGGCTTCGGCGTGGATGATCTTGGCCCGGCGGTCACGCTCGGCTTCCGCCTGCTTGGCGATGGCCCGCACCATGTTGTCGGTCAGCTCGACCGTCCTGATCTCGACATTGGAGACCTTGATGCCCCAAGTCTCCGTCTGGTTATCCAGGATAGCCTGCACGTCCGTGCTCAGCTTCTTCCGCTCCGAGAGCATCTCGTCCAAATCGTGCTGTCCTAAAACCGCGCGCAGGGTTGTCTGTGCCAGCATGTTGGTGGCCGGGAGGTAGTCCTGCACCTGAATGACGGCGCGTTCTGGATTGACGACGTTGAAGTATAGTACCGCATCAACCTTCATCGACACGTTGTCATGGGAGATGACATCCTGGCTTGGGATCTCGATCACCTGGATGCGCAGATCAACGCGTACCATCTCCTGCACGAAGGGGATCAGCAGCACGAGGCCTGGCCCCTTCGTTCCATGGAACCGACCGAGTGTGAACACCACTGCACGCTCGTATTCGCGCAGGACCTTCACGCTTGCTTTCACGAGGATCAGGGCAATGATCGCCAGGAACGGAAGTGCGAATAATCCGAGTGGCACGGCGCTCATGGCGGAGTTGAACATGTTCGGCCTCTTTCGGCCTGGTCGTAACGTCCGACAAGCCACTACGCCGATATAGTGCGACGCGGTGCCCTCGACAGGCTCGGAAACTACTCAGGCGAGCTGGAACGTGGTGCGGCCGGGGCTTGCTGCCTGATGCGTCGGGCCTGTGCGGCGCCAGGGGGAGCGACGCCAGGGAGATCGGGGCCAGGGGGAACGGGGATGGACGAGGTTGACCGCAAGCTGCTGGCCCTGCCGCAGCAGGACTCGACGCTTGCGATGTCCGGACGGGCCGGGCAGGTCGGCCTGTCCGCGACGCCCGTATGGAAGTGCATCCGGACGATGGAGCAGGCCGGGGTCATCCTGCGCCGCGCGGTGCTTATGGACCCCGAGCAGGTCGGCGTCGGCCTGATCGTGTTCGTGGCCATCGAGGCGCCCGAGCACACGCCGGACTGGCTGGCCAGCTTCGCTGCCGCCGTGGCGTCCATGCCGGAGATCATGGGTGCCTGCCGCAGGGCGGGCGAGGTGGACTGCATGCTGAAGGTTGCCATGGCTGACAGGGCGGCCTTCGACGGCTTCTATAAGCGGCGGACCGCCGCCGTGCCGCTCAAGGACGTCACGTCCCGCTTTGCTATGGAGCGGGTGAAGG
>CAXTOB010000403.1:1632-6023 GCA_964245505.1 uncultured Acetobacteraceae bacterium
AAGCACGGCGTATCCGCTTCCGGCTGGCGGGTTCCGGGACCGCCGGCCGGCCGAGCCGGACGGCTGGGGGTGCCCGCCCGGCTCAACCGCCGCTTGCACCGGACCGGGCCGGCGGAGGACGGGCATTCCTTTCCCATGCCGCCTGTAGCCGCGTCTTGCATAATGCTTCCATGGCTCATTCTATACTTGAGCGGACTGATGTTTTGACGGACGTGTTGGGCATTGCGGTGGCCTCTCGCCGCGGTGTCGAGGAGCGTTGCATGTGTCACGACCTTTGGATCGCACCTGCCGTCCGCCCTGCTGCGACCGGGCCGTGTCCGCGCCGCAATCCTTGGGTGCGGGCCTGACAGGCCCGCCGTAGCCGCAGCCGAGCAGCATGGCCCCGCATTGCGGGTGCCGGGGAGGTCATCATGCATCAGTCACATGTCATCGAGGTGTCCGGCCGGTTCGCCGGGGCAGCCATGAGCCAGGGCGGGGCGTTCCGTTTCATCGCCGTTGACCCGCAGGCCGGAGGACTGGACCGCAGCCTGTGGCCGAGCCTGCCCGACGTGCAGCGGGCCGTCGCGCATCTGATGCACACCGGACGCCTGCCGGACGGACAGCCGGGCGTGCGGGCGGCGGACATGCCGTGACCCCGTCGGACTGGGCCGTGGTCCTGCCCTCGCTCGTGGGCATGCTCGTCCTGGCGGGCAGTGCCCCGGAGCCGGGCGGCGGGAACGGGGCGGACCTGGACGGTTTGCTTGTGCTGTTCACTATCCTGCCGTGGGTGTGACCGTGCATAACCAATCAGCCGGCGCATGGCGGCCGGCCGGGCCGTATCACGTGATCGAGGCCCCGGACTGGGTGACGGTCGTCCCGCTCACCAGGGACGGCCAGCGGCTGCTGACGGTGCGGAAGTATCGGCACGGCGTCCGTGCCGTGCTGACCGGGCTGCCCGGCGGCCTGGTGGACCCGGGCGACGGCAACGACCGTGCGGCCGCCGCCGAGGCTGCGGCCCGCCGGGAGCTGTGGGAAGAGACGGGCTATTCAGGCGGCAGGATCGAGCACCTCGCCGCCGTTTACCCCAACCCCTCGAACCAGACCAACACGGCCTACTGCTTCCTCGCCATGGGACTGGTCCGCCGTGCCCTGCCGCAGCCGGGCGGTCCCGGCGAGGTGCAGGAAGTCACGGAGACGGACCTGGTCGGCGTGATGGGCAGCCTGCGGGACGGCACTGCTACGATGCACGCCGTGCACGTTGCGGCCCTGTGGTCTGCGGCGGCTCGCATCGCCGCTGATGGGTCCGGCCGGTTTGGGAGCCTGCCGGCCCGGTTGGGCCAGTTCCTGGCCGGTGAGGTGAGCCTCGTCCTGATGCCGCCCGTTTACGCTGCGCTCGCCTTCCGGTCCGGGGCGGTGGACGCCTGGGCGGTGTGGGACCCGTACGTATCGCTGGAGGTGCTGCAATTTGGCGCTCGCGTCCTGGTGGATGGGTGCGGCCTGACGCCAGCGGTCATGCTGGTGGCGGCGCATGAGGGCGCGATTGCCGGCAAGTATGCGGCGCTGGATGACTTTCTCGGCCGGTTCCGCGCGGCCTGGGCCTGGGCGGACGGCCATATCCCTATCCCTGAGTATGCCCGCTACAACGCCGCACTGACCGGGCTGCCCGAACCGGTGCTGCGCCGCACCTACGAGACCGAACGGTCGCGTCCGGTCGCGCTCACGCCCGACCTGATTGGAGAACTGCAAACGGCGGCGGGAACGGCCTAGTGCCTCATCATTCCTGATTTGATAAGCATAGCCGCCAGCTTTGGCCCGGGGCTTCGACGATCATATTGGAGATGCCGATGCCGGCCGACCCGGTGCTCATGAAGGAGACCTTCTGGTCCTCCAGCCTCATGCCGCTGATCTGCAACGCCGTCGTCAGCCCGGCACTGGTGACCGGCGCCGGGCACTGGATATCGTTGTAGTGACAGAGAACCGTGTCCGAGTAGCGCGCCAGCAGCCGGATGGCGTAAATGCCGTGCGCTTGTTCAAGACGGGATCATCGAGCAGCGCGATGCCGCTCAGGTCAACCGTGTTCGGGCCATTCGAATTCGCATCCGTGCGAGATTTTTCTGATCGGAACGAAGCGTTTCACCGCTTTTCCGGCCAGCGGCGTTCTAAGCAGGCTTGCGCGGCCTGTCACACAGATGGCCTGCGGCCGTGCCAGTCCACGCAAGCCTGCTTGGTTTTTCATCTGTGCGCCGGACCTCCAGAGGTTGCTTGGCGTTGAAGGGAACATTTTACATGCCAGCCAGATCGTCGCGGAGGCACTGACTACGAAAGATGCCGATGATGGGGCCGAGGCCGGGCTCTTTGTTTGATTGGGTGACGGCGACGGTGGCCCTGTTCACCGGCGACGGCGCTTACGATGAGGAGGGCCGTTGCCGCCACCGTTGCCGGGCGCCATCCCGAGGCGGCGATCGTATTGACAGCGGCTCAGCGATCCTGCCTTTCCCGCCGCTGCAAGTCCTCCTGCTGCATCCGCGCCCTGGCGGTGCCCTCGACCGCTGTGCCAACGGGAACCGGTGTGAATAGGGAGCCGTCGGTCGGCGGCGCTGGCGGGGCGGTCGTGAACTGCGAGGCGTGCACCATGTCTGCGGCAACGTGCTCGGCCAGTCCTGGCCATACCCGTTCACCAAGCAGGGCGCCCGTTGCCTTCCACCCCACGGCATACTCCTTCGTGGGGTGGATCGAGACCCATACGATGGCGTCCACCACCGGCCCGGCGCCATCCATCGTGTAGATGCGCGGCGTGCCGCCGCTGTAGTTGCCGGTGTGGTCCCAGAACGGGGTGTCCACCGCCCAGGGCAGGACGGTGGCGACCCTTATGGCGTCGAGATGGTCCAGCCGCAACTCCTGGATCAGCGCCGCGTCCAGGCCGATGATGGCGTGCTTGGTCGCGGCGTAGCTGGCGTGGTAGGCCAGCGGCACCCGGCCCTCGACGGAGGCGATGTTCACCAGCGTGCCGAAGCCCTGGCGGCGGAACTGCTGGAGGGCGGCTTCGCTGCCGTAGATGACACCCTTGAGGTTCACGTCCACGACCCGGGCGTGGTCGGCTGCGGGGATGTCGGTGAACCGGCCGATGACGGCCACTGCGGCGTCGTTGATCCACGCATCTATCCGGCCGAACCGGGCGAGGGCGGCTTGGGACAGGTGCTCCACCTCCTCTGGCTTGCTTACGTCGGTTGGCACGACCAGGGCTTGGCCGCCAGCCGTGCGTGCTTCGGACGCGACCGCTTCCAGGACATCGGCGCGCCGGGCTGCCAAGACGACGTTGGCGCCGTAGGAGGCGAGCTTGACCGCGGCGCCGCGGCCTAGCCCGCTGGATGCTCCGGTGACCACGAAGGTGCGGCCGGCGACGAGCTGGCGGTCCTGCTGCGCGAGCTGGGATGGTGCGGCGCAGCCGGCCAGCAGGAGGCCGAGCAATGAGGCCAGCAGCCATTCCATCTGGTTCCTTCGCACGCTGCCTTGCCTCCTTGCGGGCCGTGATGGGCTGGCGGGTGCTCAGCGCTGGCGCTGGCGGTGCGGTTCCATGCTGAAATGTGGGCTTTGGGGGCAGAGGGCTGATGAATGGTGGGCGTATGTTGATGGCCTGGAGCCGGGCTCCATTGCCATGTGCCGGTATGGGTCAGCCGCGTGAGATCCCGATCCTTGATGAGGGGCAGGGCCGCGGCGGCGGGTCGTACGCCAACCTTGTTTGCGGCGCTCCCCGGGGGCGGTGTGTTGGCGTGGCTTGGAGGCGTTGGCCGTGATGCACGTCCCGGAGCCGGCGGCGCGCAGGCTCCGGAGGTGGTGGCGTGCAGGGACCGGCGGGTGACATCCCGTAAGGGGAAAGCCGTGGCCGCGTGACCCGGCGGCTCTGGCGTCAAGTGTCCAGCCGGGTTTAGGCTGGGCGTGTAGGGCCGCAGAGCCCGCGGGGAGAGTCCATGTCGATACACGCACCTTCTGTCCGCATGGACGGCGTTTCCGTCGCCGGCGCCACGTCTCCGGCGCGGGTGTTCTGGGCCACCTGGTTTGGCTGGATGCTCGATGGGTTCGACTCGTCGATGTATAGCTACATCCTGGTCGCGGCCCTGACGGAACTGCTGCCGGCGAGCGGGATCGAGGCATCGCGGGCCAATATTGGGTTGTATGGCGGGCTGCTGTTCTCGGTCTTCATGCTGGGGTGGGCGTGCTCGATGGTTTGGGGCTGGGCTGCGGACAAGGTTGGCCGGGTTCGCGTCATGTGCCTGACGGTGCTGGTGTATTCGGTGTTCACCGGGCTGTGCGGGATGGCGACGGGGCTGGTGATGTTTGCGGTGTTCCGGTTCGTGGCCGGGTTTGGGATCGGTGGGGAGTGGGCGGCGGGGACGCCGCTGCTGCACGAGTCT
>CAXTOB010000404.1:0-6005 GCA_964245505.1 uncultured Acetobacteraceae bacterium
CGATGGGGGGCGCCTCGATCCGGCGGGTGCTGTCCATGGATAGGCGGGAGCCGAGCAGGGCGCGGGTGTAGGGGTGGCGCGGAGTGGCGAAGAGGGCCGCGGCGGGGCCTAGCTCCACCACTTGGCCCAGGTACATCACCAGCACCCGGTCGCTGATGTAGCGGACGACGTTCAGGTCGTGGCTGATGAAGAGGTAGGTCAGGTTTAGGGTGCGCTTTAATTGGCGTAGGAGGTTCAGCACCTGGGCCTCGACCGACTTGTCTAGCGCCGATACCGCCTCGTCCAGGATCACCATGCGGGGGGCCATCGCCAGGGCGCGGGCGATGTTGACGCGCTGCTTTTGGCCGCCGGAGAGCTCGTGCGGGTAGCGTGGACCGAACAGGTCTGGGCGTAGGCCGACCTTGACTAGGATGTCTTGGGCGACCCGGCGGGCCTCGGTTCGGCCGGCGCCGTTCACCATCGGGCCGAAGGCGACGCTGTCCTGCACCGGCATGCGGGGGTTCAGCGATGAGTAGCTGTCCTGGAACACCATCTGCACCTGGCGGCGCAGTTGTGCGACGGTGATGCCGCGGGGGGCGTCCACCACTTCGCCATCGAAGACCAGCTCGCCGGCGTCGGGGCGGACGAGGTGGAGGAGCAGCCGGGCCAGGGTGGACTTGCCGCAGCCGGATTCGCCGACGACACCTAGAGTTTCGCCCTTGAATAGGGTGAAGGAGACGCCGTCCACGGCGCGGACTACGGCGCCTTGCCAGCCCTTGACCCGGAAATGGCGCTGTAGGCCGGTGGCGATCAGCATGGGTTGCGCCGGGCCGCCGCGGTCTCGGGCGTCTACGTGTGGGTCGGCTAGGGTGGCGCTCATGCTGTCGGCCCCACGGTTTGGCCTGTCGAACCGTCATTGCGAGCCGCGCTTGCGGCGTGGCAATCCAGGGACCGCCGAACGGCGCTTGCGGCCCCTGGATTGCCGCGTCGCTGCGCTCCTCGCAATGACGAACCAGAGGCAATGGCGGCCGGGATCATCATTCGAGCCCGCCTATTCACGTACGTCCATCGCGGCGCGCACGCCGTCGCTGACCAGGTTGAAGCAGATGGAGGTCACGAAGATCGCTGCCCCTGGCAGGGCGCAGCCGATGGGGTCCACGTAGAGGGACTGCCGCAGCGTGCTCAGCATCAGGCCCCAATCCGGTTCCGGCGGCTGTACGCCTAGGCCCAGGAATGATAGGCCGGAGGCTAGCAGGATGCTGACGCTGACTAGGCTGGAGGCGTAGATGAATACCGGGCCTAGCACGTTGCCTAGGACGTGGTGGCGGATGATGGTCAGGGTGCCGGCGCCGCTGGCCCGGGCGGCTTCTATGTAGTCTAGGTTCTTGACCTGTGCCGTTGCGGTCTCGGCTACGCGGCACATGGCGGGGATGAAGACTAGGCTGAGGGATAGGATGCCGTTTGTGATGCCGCCGCCCATGGCGCCGGAGATCGCGACCGCCAGCAGGATGGAGGGGAAGGCGTAAAATACGTCCATCGTGCGCATGATCGCCGCGTTGGCGAACCGTCCGGCGAAGCCTCCGACCACGCCGAGCGTGCCGCCGATTACGACTGCTACCAGCACTGGCGCGAAGCCCATCAGCAGGGAGATGCGGCCGCCGTAGATCAGGCGGCTCAGCATGTCGCGGCCTAGCTCGTCGGTGCCCCAAGGGTGGCCGCGCCAGCCGAACGGCTTGAGGCGGCCGATGACGCTCTGCTGGTAGGGGTCGAAGGGGGCTACCAGCGGGGCGAATATTGCCAGCAGCAGGATGGCTAGGACGACTGCGCCGAAGGCTAGGGTGACCCAGTCGCGGCTTAGACGGCGCAGTACCGATTGCCAGTAGCCGCGGACCTGGGTAGCCGGTGCGCCTTCGAGGGTGGCGTCCGCGGTGGTGTCCGGGGCGGTGCCGGCGGTGAGCGCCCTCATGCCCGGCGTATCCGCGGGTCTAGGACTGCTTGGAGCAGATCCACGACCAGGTTGGTGGCTACGAACACCAGAGCTAGGGCGAGGATCGTTCCCTGTAGGACTGGGATGTCTCGGTTGATGATGGCCTTGTTGAGCAGAAAGCCGCTGCCGGGCCAGGTGAACACGGTTTCTACCAGGATCGAGCCTCCCATCAGGTAGCCGAATTGCAGGCCCATCACCGCAAGCACCTGGGGCGAGGCGTTCTTGAGGACGTGGCGGATGACTGCCGCTTCCTCTAGGCCCATCGCGCGGAGGGTGGTGACGAAGTCCTGGCCGCGGACCTCGGCCACTGCGGCCCGGGTGGTGCGGGCGATGATGCCGATGGGGATCATGGTCAGGGTGATGACTGGGAGCACTAGGAAGCGGGCGTCGTCCAGGCTGAAGAGGCTGAAGGCGCCTGATCCCGATTGGCCCATGCCGCTGGCGGGCAGCACCATGAACTCGACCGCGAATAGGATCACCAGCACCAGGCCGAGCCAGTAGTTGGGGAGGCTGACGCCAACGACGGCGGCGCCGGTGACGATGCGGTCCACGATGCCGCCGGGGAAGCAGCCGGCCAGGGCGCCCATCGTATAGCCTACGGCGAAGGATATCGGCACGGCGAACAGGGCCAGGATGGCGGTGTTGGAGAGGGAGCCGACGACTTCCAGCACTACCGGGCGCTGGGTGGAGATGGAGCGGCCGAAGTCGCCGTGCAGGACGTGCCATAGCCAGATGCCGTACTGCACGGGGATTGGGCGGTCGAAGCCGTAGGCGTGCTTGACGATGGCAATGGTTTCTGCGGTGGCGTCGGGTGGCAGGACGGTTTGCAGCGGGTCGCCGGGCGCCAGGTAAACCAGGGAGAAGCAGACGATGCTGACCCCGATCGCGATGGGGATCGCGAACAGGATGCGGCGGATGACGTAGCCGAACATGGCGTCTCCTAGCTTGGCCCTGTCAGGCCAGCCGTGTGTGGCCTTGGGCTGGCATCGCGGGCCGTGCCGGGGCGATGCAAAGCGTGGGCCGGCGGGGCTGTCGTGTGCGGCTGCTGGATTGCGGCGGTGTGAACCGTGGGTGGACGGGACTGTCCTGCGCGGCTCCCGGATTGGCGCGCCGGCTTGCTGCTCGCCGTGACGGGCTGGTGCGAGAGGGTGGGCACCGATCCCGCCTTACGGCGAGACGGTGATGGGGGTTAGGTCCTGGAACCAGTTTTGCGCCTGGACGAAGCCGTGCACCTTGGGCGATAGCGCCCGCGGGTTGAGGTCGTGCACGACGAAGATCATCAGCGCCTGCTCGGACTCGTATTCGTTCAGCTTGGTCAGCAGGTCCATGCGCTTCTCGGGGTCGAACTCCTCAAAGATCTGCTTGACCAGGGCGTCCGCCTCCGGGGTGCCGAAGTGGCCCCAGTTGCTGCCGGCGGGAGACCAGTATGCGGTGCTGACGGGCTTGATGATGGCGCTGACGGGGTCCAGCAAGCCGCGCGAGGCGTTGAGGCCGTCCACGTTGGGATACTTCGGCACGCCGGACCGGCTGACGTCGAGCAGGGCGTTCCAGTCCATGACGTCCAGGGTTACCTGGAAGCCGGCGTCCTCCAGCTGCTGCTTGACTAGCTCGTTCATCGGCAGGGATTGCATCTGGCCGGAGCCGGAGGTCGAGATCGCTAGCGTGATCTTGCAGGGTAGGCAGTTTGCTTCCTTGAGCAGGGCGCGGGCCTTGGAGGCGTCGTAGGGGTAGGTCATCGGGTGGCCGTAGTAGGGTAGCGACGGCGGTACTTCTGCGTATTCCGGGGTTGCTAGGCCGCCTACCAGCTCGACGACGTCGTCGCGGTTGATGGCGTAGTTGGCGGCGCGGCGCACCCGCAGGTCGGTGAACGGGCCGCGGGTGAAGTTCAGGATGTAGGGCCAGTTGTGCGGGTAGGTGTTGGTGACGATCTGCATCCCCGCGCGCTTGAGCACCGGGATGGCGTCGGGCGCCGCCGCCTCGACGAAGTTCACCTGGCCTGAGAGCAGGGCCGCCGTGCGGGTTGCGGCCTCGGGCATGGGGAGCAGGACCAGCTTGTCTTGCTTGGGGACGCGGGCCTTGTCCCAGTAGGCGGTGTTTGGCGCCAACTCCATGCGCTCATGGGCGGTGGCGCTGGTGAAGCGGTAGGGGCCGGTGCCGGAGGGCTGCGCGGCGTAGGCGTCCCAGTTCAGGTTCAGCGCCTCGGCCCGGCAGCGGCTGATCATCAGCACGTAGGACATATCGTAGGGGAATAGGGATTCTTCGAACTTGGTGGTGATGGCGACGGTGTGGTCGTCCACCTTCTCGATGCCGTCGTAGTTGGTGAGGTAGGCGCGGGACAGGGCGAATTGCTGGATGAAGAACTGCGGGGCTTTTTGGTCGCTGATGCGCTTGAAGTTCCAGACCACGTCGTCGGCGGTGAAGTCGCAGCCGTCGTGCCACTTTACACCTTGGCGGAGGGTGAAGAGCCAGCGTTTGTGATTGGCCGGGTCAACGTGCCACTCGGTGGCTAGGCCGGGCTTGATGTCGGAGGGTTTGTCGGATTTGGACAGGTCCCAGTTGATGAGGGCGTCGTAGAGGTTCCAGCCGACGAAGCGGAAGCCCTCGAAGCCCTGGTCGGGGTTGCCGGTGGTGACGGGGAGGTCGCCGGCGGTCATGGCAACGGTCAGGGTGCCTGCGGCTTGGGCTGGCTGGGCCGTTAAGGGGAGGATGGCGGATGCGATGCCGGCTAGGGCTAGGGTCCGCAGGGTATTGAGATGGGATTTCCGCTGCATCATGCCTCCGCGACCGGGACGCCCGGTGTGCGCTCAACCGAACTGTAGGTTGGTGCCTAAATAGCATGCAATAGGAAACTGCTGCACTGCAATACGCGAGGATTTTGGGAATTATGCTTGTATAATGTGCGTATTCGGGTGGAGTTTATGCATATGCCCCAGAATAACGCATTCATCTTGTGCATAGAGAGTCGGGATAGTGGCTGTTTGCTCAATGGAACTTGAAGGCGCGTTGGACTTGTTGGGTGCTGGGTGGACGGATGGTTCTGCCGATGTCTGCCACGGGTCTTCGGATGAATGACTGCGGACGGATCGCGGCACCGTGCCTGGCGTGGCGCCACTTCCCTCCCCCGGCTTCATGTTCTGACCGAAATTCCGGCTTGGCCGCTTGCGCGGCGTCAGGGTAGGAGCGCGAACCCGTCCAGGATGCCTACTTGCAGCCGCTCGGCCAGAAGGGTGATGGATTGGTCCAGACCGTCCAGCGCGGCTTGTGCGCCGCCGGTATCGGCGGCAATAGCGCCGGGTGCGCCGGGTGGGTCGGGTTCCGGCATATCCTTGTCGCCGGCCAGTCTTGCAAGCCTTGCCTCGATCCTCGCCGCCTGCGCCGACAGGCCGGCCGCATCGCCTGCGGCCTCGTGGTCCTGGGTTGCAGCGGCCAGCACCCGGGCCCAATGCACGCAGTCCAGCAGGGCTGGCACCGGGCGTTCCAGGGGATTGCGGCGCAGCAGCGCGCGGCCGGCGACCAGGGGCACCATGGCCAGGCGCAGGTCCGCCACCTGGCGGTCCACGGCGCGCATCGCCTCGGTCGGCCGTAGGTCAGAGACGCCGAGCAGCGCGTTGCGGCTGGCGCGCACTGCGGCGGCTAGCGACGCAAGCACTGCCCGGCCGGACAGCGCGACCTGGTCGCGGGTCCGGGCTGGGAATACGAACATGGCGACCAGGATCGCGGCGGCGGCGCCGACTGCGGTTTCCTCCAGGCGAAGGGTTAGGACGGTGTTCAGCGACGCTCCCAACATGCCGTAGAGCAGGCCGAGCATGACGGTCACGCAGAAGATGCCTGCGGTGTAGGAGACCAGGAACAGGTAGTACATGCCGAAAACCGACCCGGCCAAGGCCACGGCCTGCAAGCCGGCGCTGCCGGCGAGCCCACGCGCCAGCACGAGGCCGCTGGCGATGCCCAGCAGCGTGCCGGCCAGGCGTTGCAGCCCGCGGGTGATGGCGTCCCCGCGGGTCCGCGTGTTCAGGAACACGACATAGACGGTCAGGAC
>CAXTOB010000405.1:0-6000 GCA_964245505.1 uncultured Acetobacteraceae bacterium
TAGATGCCGAGCGGCTGGTTGTCGGCCGGCGTCGCCTCGCCATACACCCCCGCGCTGGTGACGGAGCCGACCTGGGCAGTCGCCGCAGCGAGCGCCCGTGCCGCCGCCGCCGACTGGTAGCCCGCAAGGGAAGTGTAGTAGGCCACACTTGCGATGCTGGTGCGCGGGGAGATGGTCACGGCGGAGCCGACGCCGAATTGCCCCGCCGGAAGCGCCGCACTGTCGGTGGCGGAGCCTATGATGACGCCATTGGCCAGCACCTGATAGGAGGTGCCCGAGATCGCCAGGGCGACCTCGGAGATGTTGGCGGACATGGCCGAGTTGCTCAGCAAAGTTGCGCCACTGCTTCCGATTAGAGAGAAGCATCCCGCCGCCGTTGGCTGGCAAAACAACTGGATGGCTTTGTTGTTCGGGCTGTCCGCTTCCGCGAGCAGCATCACGTCCCGGTTCGTGGTCCCCGGCGTGAAGATCACTGCATAAACGCCATCCCCGTAGGAGCCGGCATTCGGGAAGATCGTATATTTGAACTGGCTGCTGGCGAGCAGCAGGTTGCCGCTTCCGTCGAGCGCGGTGTCACCAACGGAGCCGCCGTGAAAGCCCGCGATGGCCGCTGTGCCAGTTGGTGCGCCCGCGGCACCGGCAAAGGTGACGGTGGCCGTGGGCGATGTTGAGCCGGAACTGGTCGGCGTTGGAGTGGGCGTCGGAACCGGCGCTGGGGTCGGCGTCGGCACAGGTGTGATCGCACTGGTGCCAATCAGAATTGCCCGAGTGCCGTTCAGGCCAAAGCGCACCTTGCCGCTTTGAAAAATGACACTCATGCAAGTATTTCCTGGTACCCAAGTGCAGACACAGAGTAATATGACGCACTTGATCTAAGCGGGACTTCAATGCGCCTATGGATTGCTGTGCGGGCTTGGCTGACTGCTTTACTGGCAGAGCCACAGACCGATGAGGATCGCGAACTCGACAAGCTCATGGGGGAGTGGTGACGTTTCACGGGGCTGGATGGGAGTTGCCGGTGAAGCAGAAGGCGGCGCCGTCCGACGTGACCGCCCAGGGGTAGTAAACGTCTCCCGTCACCGCGCCCGCGTTGCCGAATGGATAGCCGGCTGCCGCTGCGTCCCACTGTCCATTCTGATAGCTGCTCCAGGTAGTGGCATAGAACAGCGGATCACCGGCTTTCGGGGCAACCGGCGTGCTGTTCGACCAGCCGAAACTTACGGTCCAGTTTGATGTCGGCAGCGCCGAAGGCGTGATCCGCGTGCCGTTCGGCTCAAAGACGTTGAACTGGAAGTCAAAGCCAGGCGCACCGCCCCAATTGTCCTGAAAGACCGAGAACGTATAGGCCGGGGCTGGGCTTGCAGTCGGTGTGGGGGTCGGTGTGGGGGTCGTGCTGCCGGAGGAGCTCGACCCGTTGATGCTGGCGATCAGCGGCGCCAGGATCGGCGCCATCGTCGCCGCCATCTCCGTCAGGCTGTATGCCGTGGTGGCATCGCCGGACAGCACCGTTCCCGCCGCCGGAGGGTTGCCGGTTGCCGCCGTGGCGGCAGCGCCGTCTACGTCATAAGCCTTGGTGACGGCGTTGTACTTGAACCCGACGCCGAACGGAGAGGCCGGTGCCTCCTTGGGGACCAGGAACGACATCTCAGACCACCACCGCAGGAGAGGATTGAAGCGCAGTCAGCGACGGCACCGCGCCGGCTAGATAGGCCGCAATCGCTGGAAGGGTGGCGCGGGCCGCGGTGCCGTCCAGGCTCTCGACCATGAAAGCGGCGGTAGCCGGGACCGGGGCGAGATGCTGTTGCACCTCGGGTGGCAGGGGCTGTGATCCGGCAGTCGGCAGGGCAAACAGCCGCGCGTCGGACGGGATGCCCTCCGCCCCCGCGATCTGCGCCCCAACCATCCGCAGCGCACGCCAAACCCTGTCCCGCGGCGACCACCCCAGCATGAAGGCGGCACCCGGCTCCACCACAAGCGCGCCCGCAGCTCCGGCAATGCTGCCGGCCACCATCGCCGGAGCCGCGCCGAAATTGACCAGGTGCGCCGTGCAGCAGGCCTTGCCGTTCATGAGCGTGTAGGCGCGGCCGTTCAGGCTGTAGATCGCGCCGTCGTCGGGGCAGATCAGGAGGGGCGCGGTTAGGGTGACGGGCTGGTTCATGCCGGCGCGGCTTCCTGGGCGGCAGGTGTTGCCGGGCGGTGGGACAGCCTCTCGATCCACGCTTCAAGCGCATCGGCGCGGACCCGAACGCAGCGCCCGATATGCCCAACCTCCGGGCCAACTCCGGCTGCAATCTGCTTGTCGAGGAAGCGCCGAGTGATGCGGGTTCTTTCCGCAACCTCGTCCTTGGTCAGAAGCTGAAAGTCCATGCGGACCCCATCATAATGGCGTGAGCATAGATTAGGGCTCTGGCAGTCCTAAAGCAAGACTGTTCCGCTCTATTCTTGCGAACGCTGACCGATTCTACTCATCAGGAAACACACACACTCTCTCTCACCCTCTCTTTATTTATTTATTGCGGGCGATTGCTTGACGACTAACGGCGTGCGGCTTACGGACTGCCCGCGCACGCCTGGCGATTCCGCGCCGATAGCCGGTAGCCGATAAACCCGGGTGGGCCGGGACCTCCGGGTTGTACTACTGGACGTCAGCCACGCTTAAGCGCCAGCCGGTGCGGGCTGCATCGGGCACGGCGCTGCCGAGATGCGGGATGCCGGTGGGGGGAGCGAGGGCGTTCATCGTGCCGTCTCCATCCGCTCCAGCCGCGCCTGCTCTGCCCGATCCCGAGCGAGCGCCATCGCGTCCACCGCCCGCAGCAAGACTAGGTTCCAGGCGGCATCAGCAACCGGCCCACGCAGCGGCGTGACCGTGATCGCGTTGGCGTCGCGCTCGGTCATCAGCATCTCGTGCGGATTGGCGGTGACGCACACGTCGGTTGTAGCCTGGCAGATGGTCAGTGGATCGAGGTTGACGCACGTCCACAGGCCTGGCGTGCTGAGCAGGAGGAGGGCGGTGGCGGGGTTCATGACGTGTGATCCGGCGGGACGACAGGCGAGTGGACGCGCCAACCGGCGGCGTAAGCGTCAGCGGGCGTGACCAGAGATACCGCTGGAAAAGGCGGCTGATGACCTCCGCGCCACATGCGGTCTTCCGGCATCCAGGTCCACATATCCCGATGCGACGTATCAGCGTTCAACATGACAAACCGCCCTGGCACGTTCGGGTCCGGCGGCAGGCACTCGCGCAGATCGTCAGGCATCGTGGTCCTCCCTTCCTCGCTCAGGCATCCGCTCCGTCAACCCGCGTGGCGCTGCGATGCATTGCAGAACCAAAGGAGCAGATGGCATGCACGGGAGCGCACAACCAGTTCAGCAACCATCACGGGTGCTGACTCACCACTATCCTGATAGAAGTTGCTGCCGAATGTTAATCTTCGCTTGTAGGGAATTCTGGGTATAGCTAGCCTTAGAAGCATGCCTCGACGACGTAGGCGGGAGGCAACAGATGCTCAAGATTGCCCTGCTGGCAGCAGCGACCATCTACATGTTCCCTAGCCCACCTCAGACCGGTTGCGGCATCACTGATTTCAGGATGAGCCCAGAAAGTCACGTGTATCGCTCACTGCAAAGGAAGCCGGGACGGGCCAGGGCCGACAACTTCGAGGTCAAGGTGAGCAACGGGGCTTACTGGACGCAGTCGAAGGTTTGCAAACGCCAGAAGGCCTGACTTCTGGCAAATGTCTGGTCAGTTCGGCCGTAGCCGCGCCGCCAATCGACGCTGCTTCCGCTCACCGCAATGGGTAGCGTATGTGGCCCAAATTGCGGCTGGCAGCCAGCCTATGACACTTGCCTGCAGAGCGTAGCAGATCAATCCAGGAACCGTGCGGCCCATCGAAACGAAGGCCAGTCCAGGCAGCAGGACGGCAGTGGGCAGGCGACGACCTGCGTTCTGCCATCCAGCTCTCTTCCACCACCTTGGCGACGGATCGGCCGGGATCGGCACCGCACTCGGTGCTATGCGATCTGGCTGCCGGAGGTCAGCAGCCGCGTGCGAGCGGCCACCTCCAACTCCGTCAGAGAGGCCTACGCGAGCATCAGACCTGTCACGATCCGGGCGTGTATGCGGGTCGTTGCTGCGCGTCTTCTTGAGGCTGGACAAGGCTTTGCTCCGCTTCTGCACATGGGCGCGCCCTATGGCAGAACGACGTTTCCGGCTTCTCCTCGCTGCCATGTGCCGCCCCTCTTTCGCGTCGTGTGTGGGCCAGACCGCAGAAGGTCACAACCGGATCTGCCAGTCAGGAAGCCTGCGCTGCGGTGGCCCTGGGTGTGATGCCTGATGGGATTACAGCATCAAGGCTTTCGAACATACCTTGCTCACGCGGCGCCCCCGCCGTATCATTGCTTTATAGCAATGCTTGGGAGAGTTTGAGTATGTTGAAGGTTGCAATCGTCGCGCTGTCGCTCGGCTTTGCCGGACCCGTGATGGCGCAGAGCATCTATGGCGGATATGGCAACCAAGGAAGCGATTTTGGCAGCGGCCAGGGATACAGCTACGGCGGGGGCTATGGCACAGGGTCGAACCCGTCATCCCACGTGACCCAGGGCTACACCCGAAGCGATGGCGGCTACGTGCAGCCGCACATGCAGACGAACCCGAACAACACGCAAATGGACAACTACGGCACTCGGGGGAACGTGAACCCCTACACCGGAGCTTATGGGACGCGGCCGCCGCGTTACTGAAAAAACCAACGGTCGGGGTCGTCAACGCAGCTCGATCCCGACCCTTTCGGCAATCTCCCGCATCCGCGCGATGCCATCAGCGCCGGGTGTTTTCCAGGCCAGCAGCTTGAGCATAAAGGCGCGCTCAGGCTGCGTCAGATCGGAGCAGTTCGCCAGCTCGGCCGCCTGCGATTTCCAGTCGTGCGCCAGGCCGTTGCCGGCTGCCTTGCCGGTCCCGGTTGGGACCAATGCCGACCAGTCCAGCCCCTTGCGCTGTAGCAGCTCCGTCGCGTCCAGGGCGGCTTGCGCGCGCTGATCGGGGTCCTGGTGGCCCAGCTTGACCAAGTAGGCCAGCAGGCGCCTGCGATCCGTCTGGCGCAGGGATGTCATGGCGGCATCGTTGAACATCGTCATCGTCTCCAAGTCGGTTATGCCGGGATCGGCGTTCACTAGAACTCGACGCCCACCCGCGCCGCGACTTGCCGCAGTTGCGCCAGGCCGGCAGGGCCGGGCGCCCACCACGTCACCATCCGCATCATTTCGGCCGTTTCCGCCGCCGTGACGCCGGGATAATGGGCCAGCAGCAGAAGCCGCATCTTCCAATCCAGCGGCGCCTTAGCCTCTCCCGTCGCATTGGACCCTGGCGGCAGCAGCGTGCGCCATTCCAGTTCCTGTTCTCGCATGACCTTGGCGACAGCCAGCGCAGCCCTTGCGCGTCGCTCGGGGTCGGCATCGCCTAGCTTATTGAGGTGTCCCAGCAGCCGGCGGCGGACCTGATGCTGCAAGCCCGTCGTGGTGGTGTCTGTATTCATAAATGCGTCCTTTTTCTAAGATTATTTTCACATTTCCTTTTTAGCGCGGGAATAACCCGGTCGGGGCGTCATCAAGGCCCAGCCGCCGTCATGGTCGCAGCTCCGCGCCCGGCGCCGGGTGGACCTGCCACGGCGGCGGCGTCGCGGCCGGCACCAGCTCATAGCCCGTTCCTCGCGGCAGCGCGCAGTGCGATAGCCTGTGTCCAAATCCGCCATGCCGGTGCTGCCACCCGCAATGCGGACACGCCACCACGACGCCGCCGCCAGGATCGGGAAAGGCCGGCACGCGAGGGTGCAACCATGGCACGTCGCACACCAGCGCCTCCGGCACCTCCGGCACGTCCCAGGACGCACCTACAGGCCAACCGTCATCCCATTCGGCAGGCTCCAAGGGGTCCGGCTCCGCAGGCGGCGGCGTGTCCCATGCGGGATGTCCGGGCGGTGGATCGGGAGGCGGCAGATCGTCAAC
>CAXTOB010000406.1:0-5986 GCA_964245505.1 uncultured Acetobacteraceae bacterium
GATGGCGGGACTACAGCGGGCTTGGTGCAGATAGAGGCATTAAACCCACTCTAACTACTGTTTTTGCGAGCATTTGTTCGGTCAAACGAAGCCGTTTGTTCCGAACATGCTCTCAGCAAACCTCTGGAGGTTTGCGCACAGGTGAAAAGCTAAGCAGGCTCGCATGATTGCCGGCCATCTGTGTGACAGGCCGCGAAAGCCTGCTTAGCCGGGTGGGGGAACGGAATACCGGGTTAAGCGAACCTCGATGTTCCCGCATCGTGGGGCAGCGCACCGGCGGATATGGGGGCGACGCTGCTTCCTGTTCCTTAGGAAGTGGGCCGGGGTTTGGGACACCGTTGGTTTTGTTGGCATACGGCTTTGATTTGGCAGGGATTGTGCTTCGAGGCTCCCTCACCCCGACCCTTTCCCGGAGGGAGAGGGGGAAGAAGATGCAGGGTTTTGTTGGGAGGGGGCGCTTTGATGTCGCCGGTTGATGCTGCGCTGGCTGGTATCTGGGCTGCGCTCGGCGGGGCGCCGGAGCGGCTGAGGAATTTGCGGGTTGCTGGGGTTGGGGACCTGCCCTCGGTGTTTGCGGTGACTGATCTTGCGAGTGCTTCGGTTGGGGCTGCTTGCCTTGCGGTGGCGGAATTGGTGGCCGCCCGGCACGGGAGGTGGCCGGGTGCGGCGGTGGACCGCCGCTTGGCCTCGCTTTGGTTCGGAAGCTCGCTTTGTCCGGAGGGCTGGAGCTTGCCGCCAATCTGGGATGCGGTGGCGGGCGATTACCAGGCCGCGGATGGATGGATCCGGCTGCATACCAACGCGCCGCACCACCTTGCTGCAGCCCTGTCCGTTCTGGGGGGGCCAGCGGAGCGCGACCGGGTGGCCCAAGCCGTGAGCAGGTGGGTGGGCGAGGTTCTGGAGCTTGCGGTCGTGGAGGCCGGGGGCTGCGCTGCGGCGATGCGGGATATGGCTGCCTGGGCCGCCCACCCGCAGGGGCAGGCCGTTGCTGCGGAGCCGCTGCTGCATCGGGACGCGGGCGACGCTGGCCTGGCGCCACGCTGGACCGTCCCGGCGAGCCGTCCGCTGCAGGGTGTGCGGGTGCTGGACATGACGCGCGTGCTGGCGGGACCGGTGGCGACGCGGTTCCTGGCCGGGTTCGGCGCCGAGGTGCTGCGGATCGACCCGCCGGGCTGGGACGAGCCTGCCGTCGTGCCGGACGTGATACTGGGTAAGCGTTGCGCCCGGTTGGACCTGCGGCAGGCCAGGGACCGCGATACCTGGGAGGGACTGCTGCGGAGCGCGGACGTGCTGGTACATGGTTACCGGCCTGGCGCTCTCGAAGGGTTGGGGCTTGGCGAGGCGCGGCGGCGCGCGTTGCGGCCTGGCCTGATCGATGTTTCGCTGGATGCTTATGGCGGGCAGGGGCCGGGGCAGGGGCGCCGGGGCTTCGACAGCCGGGTGCAGATGAGCAGCGGCATCGCTTCGGCTGGGATGACGCTGCTGGGCCGCGACCGGCCGGCCCCGCTTCCGGTCCAGGCGCTGGATCATGCGACTGGCTACATCATGGCAGCGGCAGCGGTGCGGGGGCTGACAGAGCGGTTGACGACGGGCCGGGGATGCGTGGTGCGCGCCTCCTTGGCCCGTACGGCGGCGCTGCTGACGGGGCTGGCGCCGGGTGCGACGGCGCCGTTCGCAGCGGCCACGGCGGATGATTATGCCGACGTGCTGGAGGCTACGGCTTGGGGACCCGGGCGCCGGCTCCGGCCACCGTGCTCACTGGATGGCGCTTCGGCTTGGTGGGAGTTGCCTGCCACGGGGTTGGGGACGGCAGCGGCGGCTTGGGTCGATCAAGGTGGGCGGGGCTGTGACCCGGCTTGAGGGCATGTTTGTTATGGAAGGCTGAATAGGGATGGTGCTGCCGTTGCTGGCGCGGCGGCGGAGCCGGCTTATTGAGATGAAATGCGCTTTGCTTTGACTGTTTTCGTCATTGGAAGGAGCGCGGTGACGCGGCACTCCGAGGGGGCGAAGACCGCGCTGGCGGCTCTGGATTGCCGCGCCGCAAGTGCGGCTCGCAATGACGATGTCCTTTCAGCGGTCGGGACTTTCGGCCGCTGAAAAGGGTGGATCGGCGTTCATCGAATTCGGAGGTCGGCCGGCTTAGCCGCAGGCGTTCCCGCGCAAGGCCCATGACACCACGCGTCTACCAGACAGCTCGAACGTCGTTTCACAGCCGCGCTCGATCAGTTGCGGCGGGAAACCACCGAAGCCGCCATAGCCGTATCCGAAGTAGCCGAAGCCGCCGAAAAACGGGCCGCCCGGGAGGAGGTCGGTGCGCCGTTCGTCATAGGCGATGAACTTGCGGCCGCCGGTTTCGTAGGACCGGGCTGGCACGCCGAACTGCCGGATGACCTCGGTGTCCGGCTGGCCGACCAGGGACGCCAGGACTTGCCGCCGGTCTGGGCCGGACGCACAGGCCGCGATGCCGAGGCAGAGCGCCAAGGTAAGATGCCGCTTCATCCCCAGGTAGGTGGAGCGGACTGAGGCAGGTTCAATCGGTGGGTAGCCACTGCACCTGGCTGATCCGGTCCGCGCCGGACGCAGCCATCGCCAGGCGGTCGAAGCCGAGCGCGATGCCGGACGCTGGCGGCATTCCGTGTGCGAGAGCGGCCAGGAAATCCTCGTCGAGCGGCCAGTCTGCGCCGTACAGGGCGTGGCGGCGGGCGCGGTCGTCGTTGAAACGGGCGCGTTGCTCTGCGGCGTCGGTCAGCTCCTCGAAGGCGTTGGCCAGCTCCATGCCGCATAGGAACAGCTCGAAGCGGAGCGCCACCCGGGGGTCGGCCGGGTCGCGCCGGGCCAGGGCGGCCTGGGCGGCGGGCCAGTGCGTGAGGAACGTCGGGTGCGCCTGGCCGAGATGGGGTTCGATCCGTTCGAGCAGCAGGCGGAAGAACAGGTCTTCCCAGCCTTCGCCGTCCCGCAGCGACGACCCGGCGCCGGCGGCCAGGGCCGGGGCGTCGCCGGCGGTGGCCAGCACATCCACGCCGGCGTGGCGTTGGAAGGCTTCGGCGACGGTCAGGCGTTCGAAACGGGCCAAAGCGGTTGTCACGCCGCCGCTGCGGACCGTTGGCGGTAGGGTGGCGCGCAGGAGGGCTTCGGTTTCGTCCATCAGGCCGGCGAAGGATAGGCCGGGGCGATACCACTCCAGCATCGTGAACTCGGCGGCGTGGCGGGGGCTGCCCTCGCCGTTGCGCCATACCCGCGCCAGTTGGAACACCGGGCCGGCGCCGGCGACGAGCAGGCGCTTCATGGCGAACTCGGGGCTGGTGTGCAGCCATAGGGGGCGGGTTGCGCCGTCGGGTGATTCTTGAAGCGTGCGGAAAGCGCGGAGGTGGACCTCCTCGCCGGGAGCTGCGACGGCGTAGGGGGTTTCGACTTCGGTGTAGCCGCGGGCGCCGAAGAAGGCGCGGACACCTTGGGTCAGCAGGGCGCGGCGGCGCAGGAATGGCATCCGGGCGGCTAGGCTTTCGGGATGCCAATTCGGGAGGCGCTGGTTGGTCATGCCACGCGAGGCAGCATGGCCCCGGCCGGGACGCAATCCCGGCCGGGGGACGCTGGGCTAGGCGCGGCGGCGAAGACCGGCAAGCGCGGCCACGCCGGCGAGCGCCGCGGTGATGAGCGGCAGCGAGGCTGGCTCCGGCACCGCCGTCGTTGCCGGGGCGAAGACTGCGATGCAGCCGTTGGTGCAGTATGGGTTCACGCCCAACGAACTCGGGCTGGTCGCGACGAAGACTTCGTTCGAGACGGGGTCCACGGCGACGGAGTGGATGTTGAAGGCGCCCGGCAGCAGCTGCACCGCGAGGGTGCTGGCGTCGATGACGCCGACCACCGGGCCACCTGGCTCAAACCGTGCCGCCTCGAAGAAGGTGTTGTTGGTGGGGTCGTAAGCCGTTTGGTCGCCGCCCTCGACGCCGGCGGCAACCTTGATCGAGCCGTTGCCGGTGGGGTCCAGCAAGACGCTCCCGGAGGCTGTCGGGTCGCTGCAGGCCACGAACATCGAGGCACCGGCGCCCTGGACCAGGCCGGTTGGGCTGCAAGCGCCGCTCAGTCCGAGCGATGCGAAGCTGTAGGTGTGGAGCAGGTTGCCGTTGGTCGCGTCCAGCTCGATGACGCCGCCGGCGTCGGCTGGGTTGCCGCTGCCGTCAACGCTCAGGGTCGGTATGGCGACGAAGTAGGTGCCGCGGGCCGTGTTGAAGATCGTCGCCTCGACGCCGTTGCCGCCGACGTTGGGATACTTGTTGCCGTTGCTGTCGGTCGTGGTGCCATTGAGCACGATGGACTTCGTGACGGTGCCGGTCGCGTTGTTGATCAGGGTGAGGAAGCCTGGATCGGATGCGTTGTTTGCGGCGAGGATCGTGTTTGCGGCCGGCGCGTAGGCGACACCGTCCACCCGGTTCGGCGGGTTGGGCGTGCCCGCCACGGCCGTCGAGACGTTGATCGTCGGACCGACGGCGGCGGTGCCTGCGGCATTCAGGTTGAAGCCGATTACGTTGCTGGTGCCGTTGCCGGCCAGCAGGATGCTTCCGCCGCCCGTCGTGGTGCTGAGATACAGCCCGTTCGGCCCGGCAATGTTATTGTTGCCGCCCTGCGATCCCGCGAACAGCCCTGAACCGATCTGGGTGACGTATGAGTTCGTCGCGGCCGAGTAAACGTCGATGCCGTTGTTGGTGCGGTCGGTGAAGTAGAACAGCTGGTTGGACGGGTCGAACACCGACAGGTCGTAGCCGTTGATCGAATTGCCGCCTGGACCCGCTATCGTCTGATCGAAGGCGTAGGTTGGGCTAGCCGATGCCGGGGCCGCAACGGTGAAGGCCGCTAGGCAAGCTCCCACGAGTATCGAAGCTTTAAAGCTTGGCCGCTTGCCCCTGGTCCCAAATTTCGTCATTTGCTTCCTCCCCTGGCGTGCAGTTCTCGGCTGCAACTTGGGGTAAGGTCCGGTAATTCCTGGTTATTGGCAACACGAAATTAACCGACGGTGGGGCGAACAACATATGTTGCCAGGTGGCAATTCCCGAGCGGGGTTGGATGCGGTGGGGTGAACGGCTAAGTGTCGGCTGTGGGAACATTGCCGGAACCTTTCTTCAGTTGGTTTAGCCGCCGCGGCTGGGTCGCCCGTCCCCATCAGCTGGCGATGATTGCGGCGGCCGATGCCGGGGAAAGTGCGCTGCTGATTGCGCCGACTGGCGGTGGCAAGACGTTGGCCGGGTTTTTGCCCAGCTTGATTGAGCTGGCGGCCCGCCCCCGCGCCGGGTTGCACACGCTGTATGTCAGCCCGTTGAAGGCGCTGGCGACCGATATCGCCCGCAACCTGCTCGCGCCGATTGAGGAGATGGCGCTGCCTATCGCCGTCGAGACCCGCACCGGCGACACGCCGGCCAACCGGCGCGCGCGGCAGAAGGCTGCACCGCCCAACCTGCTGCTGACGACGCCGGAAAGCTTGGCGCTGCTGCTGTCGCAGGCGGACGCGCCTACCCTGTTTGCCGGGCTGTGCACGGTTGTTATTGATGAGATACATGCCTTGGCTGGCACCAAGCGCGGGGATCAATTGGCGCTGTGCCTTGCGCGGCTGACTACCATAGCACCTGGCGCCCGGCGCGTTGGGCTGTCTGCCACCGTTGCGCACCGGCAGGCTTTGCTGGATTGGGTCGGCGCTGGTACTACGCCGCGGCTGGTGGAGCAGGCGCAGGGTGCGCCCCCTGCCCTGTCGATCCTGTTGCCGGAGGACCGGCTGCCCTGGTCCGGGCACATGGGCCTGAATAGCGCTGGCTCCATCCTGGAGCGGATCGGCGCGCAGGGCATGACCATCGTGTTCGTGAACACTCGCGCCCAGGGCGAGCTGCTGTTTCAGGCGCTGTGGAAGATCAATACCGACACGCTGCCCATCGCGCTGCATCATGGCAGCCTGGATATCGGCCAGCGCCGCAAGGTGGAGGCGGCGATGGCGGAGGGG
>CAXTOB010000407.1:0-5945 GCA_964245505.1 uncultured Acetobacteraceae bacterium
GGGCAGGGACGCCCGCCCGCAATGGTGTCGGCCAGCCCGCCCCGCAGCGGGGGAGGGGTCTTCCCGAGGAATGGAAGGCGAGACCCGAACCCACGCAGGAGCGCCCAGGACATGGAACTCAGGAACGTCGATCCCCGCAAGCTGAAGGCCAACCCGAACAACCCCCGGCGCACCGGCGCCGGCGACTACCTCGACGCGCAGATGCTCGCCTCGATCAAGGCGATCGGCCTGCTGCAGCCGCCGCTGGTGAAGGAGGAGGGCAAGAAGCTCATCATCCAGGCCGGGCACCGCAGGACCGCGGCGTGCGTCGCCGCCGGCCTGCCGGAGATCCCGGTGCTCGTGATGGCGGAAGCTGACGCCATGATCGACCCGATGCGCTCCATCTCGGAAAACTTGGTCCGTGCTGACATGGGTCAGGTTGACCGCTGGCGCAGCATGGAGGCCCTGGCCGCCGCAGGGTGGAATGAGGCAGCCATCGCCGATGCGCTGGGGATGACGCCGCGCAACATCGCCCAAGCCCGGCTGCTGGCGAACATCTGCCCGGCGATGCTGGACCAGATGGCCAAGAACGATGTGCCGGATGGGCGCCAGCTCCGGGTCATCGCTGCCGCCACCAAGGAGGAGCAGACCGAGATCTGGAAGCAGCACAAGCCGAAACGCGGGCACCAGGCGCCCTGGGGCGAGATAGCGCACGGCCTCAGCAAGGTCCGCATGTTGGCTTCCAACGCCAAGTTCGGCAATGACGAGGCGCAGGTATTCGGCATCGTTTGGCAGGAGGACCTGTTCGCGCCGGCGGACGAGGACAGCCGCTCCACAACGCAGGTGGATGCCTACCTGGCCGCGCAGCACGCCTGGCTGGAGGCGAACATGGGCGAGCGCGGCTGCATCGTGGAGATGGACGAGTATCAGCGCCCGAAGCTCCCACGGGGCGCGCAGCAACGCTGGAACAACACAGCAGAGGACGTGATGACGGCGTTCTCGGTGGATCAGCGCACCGGCGTCGTCCGCGAATACTACTTCACCCTGCCCGCCGCAGAACCTGGAGAGACCGCTACGGCAAAGGTGGACGAGCCGGTCCGCAAGGTGCGTCCTGACCTGACCGGCAAGGGAAGCGCCATGATCGGGGACTTCCGGACCGATGCCTTGCACCAGGCGCTGCGCGAGAAACCGATCGACGACGACCAGCTGATCGGCATGCTCGTGCTCGCCCTGGCAGGCAACAACGTCACCGTGCAAAGCGGGGTGACTGGCAGGCGGGGGGTCAGCCGCCTCGGCGCGCTCGCGGAGACCTTGACGGAGGGCGGGGTGCTGACGCGCGACCTGGATGCGATCCGGCACGCCGCACGCGAGACGCTGGTGGAGGTGCTGTCGTGCCGGGATAACCACTCGGCCAGCGGGATGGGCGCCAGGCACGCCGGCGCCGCCATCGACGCTGACGCCTACCTGCCGAACATGGCGACGGCCGAGTTCCTGCCGGCGCTTTCGAGAAGCACGCTGGAAGGGTGCGCCGCCGGGCACTCGATCCGGGTATGGCCGCGGGTGAAGGACACCCGGGAGGCCATCGCCACGCACTTTCGGAACGGGACGTTCATTCTTCCGGCCGCCCGCTTTGCCCCGACCGAGGCCGAACTGGAGGCACGACGCAATCCAGCCAGCATCGTGGCCGACGTTGGGAAAGGCGATGACCGCCAGCCCGAGGACGAGGATGCGGAAGTCGCATCCACGGGAGATGATCTGACCGATCAGGATGAGGTTGAGACGGATCAGGAGGATGCGGAGACCGACGCCGGGATCGTGAGCCTGGCCGCCCCCGCGGCGATGCCGGTGCAGGCAGCAGCCTGACGGACCTGGCGGCCCGGGGCTCGATGCACCGGGCCGCTTCCTCCTGACACCCGTTGGAGAGACGGCCATGAACGCCATGTTTTTCAGAAGTGAGAACCTTGACAGCCCGCAAGACGCTGCACCGTGGCGGGCAGCCCGGTTCGCGCTGGACCGGCAAGCCATAGCCAAGGGTGCCGCAGTCCGCCTGGCACGCGCAGAGGAGATCGAGGACCAGATGGACCATGCCTGCGAAAGCGCCGCACTCGGCAGCCACACCAGGCTCCCGCAACCCGACCGCTCCCTCTGGGACAGCAAGACCTGGGACCGCTACGTTGCCGAGGCGATCAGCCAGGCCCGTCAGCGCGGACCCGAACTGGAGTGCCTGCGCCGTGAGGCGGCCCAGCTTGACCGCCTCCTGCGTGGACCGTGACCAGCTTCCTGGTGCTCGACGCCGAAGAGGTCGAGATCATCACCTTCGGGCTGAACGAGAGCCTGCGGCTGCATCGCCGGGAGATGGCGGCGATCATGCAGACCCGCCTGCAGAAGGCTGCGGACGGGGAAGAGCATCCGGCCGGTTGGAAGGAGACCCGGTTCAATGCCCTTATCCTCCGAGCCTCCCGGCTGCAGAACGCGCTTCGCAAGATCGAGAACACTCCGAATGCTGACGATCCCCCCGAACCTGGATAGCCAGTATCAAGCGGCGGAAGATCAGAACGCAGGAAAGCAAGAAATCCAGATAAGAAGCTAGGACGCACCACGTCCGGGCGCCGGCCGCAAGGGGTGGGTCTCCGCCGCCGCTGCGCTGGGCGGCTGCGATCCCGCGGCAAGCGCCGCGCCCTTGCAGCCGTCCCCCGCACGCGGACGCAGGGAGAGGTCTTCCAGGAGGGATGGAGGGCGGAACCCTGGAGAAGCACCATGGATTGCAAGCTGCCACCAGCCATCGTCCGCGTGCTGCGCGAGCCGGCGCCGACCGCCGCCGACTTCGTGCCGATGAGGTTCACTCCCGCTGACACAAAGTCCTGGTTCGCTTGTCATTTTCTGCGGTTCGTGTCGGCCGACTTCCCGCGGCACCAGTTCACGGAGCGGTTCTACCGGCAGGTGATGCACACCTTCGGGTTCATAGCCCACTATGACTCGGCGGGCTTCTGGAGGGAGTACTTCAACGGCACCGCCGGCAAGGTCGAGTTCATCGAGCAGGTCGTGCGGCACCCCTGCTACGGCGATCCCCGGCACACCTTCAGCGACGTGGAGCGCGAGATCGGCCGGCGGCTGCGCCAGGTGAACCTGCTCGACTTCTACCGCACGAAAGGCCGGCACGAACGGGACGCCGCCGACCGGGCGGAGTTCGCCCGGCTGAAGGCCCGCTACGAGCCGGGCGGCGTGCCGGTTCCTGACCTCCCGCCCGTGCCTCCGCCAGCCCCTGCCGTGGCCCGCGCGGCAAGCGGGACGGAACATCCCGGACAGCTCTCCTTCGCCATCGGCTGACCCGGGCGGGACACCCCGCGCGCCTCTCCCCTCGCAGCAGCGACCGCCAGCCCAGCACGGGTTGGCCGAAAGGACCCATGCCATGCACCCCAGGACCCCGGACCGCCGGACGATCACGCACGCCCACCTGTTCTGCGGCCTCGGCGGGGGCGCGCGGGGGTTCAACCAGGCGACCGCCCGCGTCGGCACCCTGGAAGCCGACTTCCGCTGCCTGGGCGGCATCGACGTGGACGCCGCCGCCATCCGGGACTTCTCCCGCCTCGCCGGCGTGCCCGGGACCTGCCTCGACCTGTTCGATCGCGGGCAATACACGGCCTTCCATGGCTATGAGCCGCCGCCGGACTGGCGGGAGGCCGGGCCGGACGAGGTGCGCCGGGCCTTCGGCGGGGAGCGCCCGCACATCCTGTTCCTCAGCGCGCCCTGCAAGGGCTTCTCCGGGCTGCTGTCGGAAAGCAAGAGCAAGCTGGCCAAGTACCAGGCGCTGAACCGGCTGACCCTGCGCGGGGTCTGGCTGGCACTGGAAGCCTACCGCGACGACCCCGTGGAGCTGATCGTGTTCGAGAACGTGCCGCGGATCGCCACCCGCGGCCGGGCGTTGCTGGACCGCATCACGGCCCTGCTGCACGCCTTCGGCTACGCCGTCGCGGAGACCGCGCACGACTGCGGCGAGTTGGGCGGGCTGGCCCAGTCGCGCAAGCGTTTCCTTCTGGTTGCCCGCCACATCGAGCGGGTGCCGCCCTTCCTCTACGAGCCGCCCAAGCGGGGCCTGCACGGCGTGGGCGACGTGCTCGGCCGCATGGCGCTGCCGGGCCACCCCGGGAGCGGCCCCATGCACCGGGTGCCAAACCTGTCCTGGAAGACCTGGGTGCGCCTGGCCTTCGTCGAGGCCGGCTCGGACTGGCGCAGCCTCAACAAGCTGCGGGTCCAGGACGGGATGCTGCAGGACTATGCCATCGCATCCTGCACGACCGGCGCAGCTTGCCAGGCTGGCGGGTCCAGCGTGCCGGACCCGCGCTCGGCTGATGCGATGTTCCACAACGCCTTCCGCACGGTTGGATGGACCGACCCATCGCAGGCCATCACCGGCCAGCACGCGCCCACCAACGGGACCGGCTGCGTCGCCGACCCGCGGGTGGACGGCCAGCGCCATGGCCCGCTCGGCGTCCATGGCTGGGACGACGCGGCGCGCACCGTGGCGGGCGAGAGCTTCCCCAGCAACGGCCCGTTCTCGGTCGCCGACCCCCGCCACCACGGCCCGGCCAAGCACTGCAACGAGTTCCGCATTGTCCCCTGGAACAGCCAGGCCCGTGCCGTCACCAGCGCGCATGGCACGGGAGGGTGCGTGGCCGACCCGCGGCACGCGGATGGCGCGCATCCGAGCAAGTATCGCATCACCGGCATGGAGGAGCCAGCCGGAGCCGTGATCGCCGCCAGCAGCACGGGCATGGGCGCCTTCGCCGGGGCCGACCCGCGCCAGCCCTGCACCAAGCAGGACGGCCAGCCCTGGGCCGCCGGCGGCCAGTATGGCGTCGTCCCCTGGGACGGCACGGCCGGGGCCGTGACCGGCAGCGCCGGGCCGGACAGCGGCCGGTGGAGCGTTGCCGACCCCCGCGCTGGCCTGCCGTCGCCGGATGCTCGGCTGGCGTGCCGCATCCGCGCGCTGGACGGCACCTGGCACCGCCCGTTCACCACGCTGGAGCTGGCCGCCTTGCAGTCGCTGGTGGACCCGGAGGAGGTGCTGGAGCTGGACGGCCTGTCCGACGCCGCCTGGCGCGAGCGCATCGGCAACGCCGTGCCGCCCGGCGCGGCCCAGGCAGTCGCGGAGACCATGGGGCGCACGCTGCTGATGGCCTGGAGCGGCACCGGGTTCATACTGTCCAGCCTGCCGATCTGGGTGCAGCCGGTGGCCGTCGCCCTCAGCGTCAAGCAGCCGGACCCGATGTCCGGCGCTAACCTGTGACGGAGGCGACCATGGCCCGACACATATACCTAGACCGCGCGGAGGACGACGGCTTCACCGTCCGCATCCTGAGCGGCGCCCGCGGCGACCACACCCACGGATTCACGGACCGCGGCGAGGCGCTCGCCTTCGCCCAAAGCAGAATGGGGCGCACCGGCATGATCGCCGACACGACCCTGATGACGGACGAGCAGCTCAAGGCGCATCGGGCGCGTGAGGCTCGCGCGCGGGCGCTGCTGGCCGAGTTGAAGCCATGACGGTGATCTGTTCGTTCTGTGGCGACCAGTGGCCACGCGATCCGGCACTCGAAGTTAGATGCCCATCCTGCGACAGCGGCCCTGGTCGGCGATGCGTTCGGCCGTCCGGGCATGAGTGCGATGTCCATGCCGAACGGGACCGTCTCGCCCTGGAGCAGGGCTGGATCAAGCCCTGCTCGACCCTTTCCGACCGTCCAGCCCGGCCGCCTCGCCAGCAGCTTGCATGCGCGGAGCCAAAGATCGGGCAGATGAGCTTTCTCTGACTGCTATGACGGGTTTGTTCCAATGGGACTGAAGCTTTCGGTCCCGCCACGGAAAGACTTTTCCAGCAACCCGAACCAGCTGAAAAACCGGGGCCGGAACAGATGTGAGAGATGAGATGGGAGAAGGGGAGACGCATGTCGGAGCGGCCTGTGTCGGCA
>CAXTOB010000408.1:0-5944 GCA_964245505.1 uncultured Acetobacteraceae bacterium
CAGCAGCGGCGGCACATCCGGTTCCAACCCGCACTCCCGCCGCGGCAGCCCGGCAATCGCCCGCACCATCCCCGCAAACTCCTCATCCGGCACCCGCTGGTGCCCGGCGATGTCCGGCGACGAGAACGCCTGCCCCCGCGTCCGCGCCAGCCGCCGCAGCCCCAGCCGGAGGTCGGCATAGCGCATGTGCAGCAGGAAAAGCCGGGCCGTCACCAGCGGCGCGTCGCAGCAGTGGAACCCCGGCGCCCATGCCACCGCCCGCCGCACCAGCGCCGGCTTGCACATCGCCGCCGAGAACCGCACCCACTCCCGCTGTGCCCCAAACGGCGCCAGGGGGTCCAGCGCCGGCTCCTCGTCCGGCAAATGCTGCACGTCAAGCCCGATGGCCGTCACCACGGGATGCCGCACGGCGGCGGCGTAGGCGCGCAGGTCGGGATAAAACGCTGGGTCAGCCAGCAGCAGTTCATCCGCGTCGGTATGGATCACTGCATCGTAGCGCCCCAGCAGCTCGGCCACGACGGCACGTACCTGTTCCACCCGCCACGAGTCATCCAGCGGCGAGCGCGGCAGGCGGCGCACCGGCACCGGCAGACCATCCGTGCTGCCGTCGTCCGTGCCATGGTCCAGCAGCAGGCAATGCTCCGCCCCGACCTGCGCGGCGTAGTGCCGCGCCCAGGCAGGCGCCCAAACCGGTTCGTTGTAAGCCATCGTCACGGCGGCAAGGCGCATGGGGCTGGTATCGCCGCTGCCGCTTCGCGCGGCAAGGCAGGGCTGCTACATCCGCGCCATCAGATCGGAGATCACCAATGGCGAATACCAGCGATACCATCCTCCGCAAGGTCCTCGGCACCACCCTGCAAACCGGCGCGCTGCGCGCCGTGGTGCTGCTGGGCGCCTTCACCTTCGTCGGCGCGTTCCTGGCCTGGCTGATCGCATAAGGAACGCTGTGGTTTCCACCCTGCGCTTGCGATGGGTGCGGCACGCCTTGCCTCCAGGCTTCGATGCCCTACGGGCCGACGCGCTGGCCGAGGGGCATCGCATGCTGGAGCGGCTTGCCGCGGAGTGGGATGCAGGCCAGCGCTTCGACCGGGACGGGGAAGCTCTGCTGGTTGCTTGGCATGTGGACGCCTTGGTCGGCATCGGCGGGGTTACGCAGGACCCAGGAACCTCTGGCGCGTTGCGGATGCGCCGGTTCTATGTCCGACCCGCCCATCGCCGCCGCGGCACGGCACGCGCTTTGGCCGGCGGACTGCTGCAAGAGGCACGGCGGACAAGTAGGCCCGTGCTGGTGAACGCCGGCACGCCGGCAGCACCGGCGTTCTGGGAAGCCCTTGGTTTCGTGCCAGACCCAAGGGGCGGGCACACGCACCGGCTGGCGGTTACGCCAGCACGGCCGCGCGCCGCTCCCGGCCGATAAACGTCACCATGACGCTGGCGACCAGGCACAACGCCCCCGCCGCCAGGAACGCACCGAAGTAGCTGCCCGTCTCAACCCGCGTCAGCCCGGCCGCCCAGGCGGCCGTCGCCGCGCCCAACTGGTGCGTGGCCGCAATCCAGCCGAACATGACCGGCGCGTTCTCCTCGCCGAAGCACCGCGCCGCCAACCGCACCGTGGGCGGCACCGTCGCGATCCAGTCTAGCCCGTAGAACGCCGCAAAGGCGCCAAGCGCCACCGGCCCCATCGCCGGATCAAGCGCGAAGGGCAGGAACACCAGGCTGATGCCGCGCAGCCCATAATACCAAGCCAGCAGCATCCGGTTGTCCACCCGGTCCGACAGCCAGCCAGATAGCGTGGTGCCCACCATGTCGAACACCCCCATCGCCGCCAGCAGCGTGGCGCCGGTTTGCAGCGCGAACCCGGCATCCACACAGGCCGGGATCAGATGCGTGCCGATCAGCCCGTTGGTGCTGGCGCCGCAGACGAAAAAGCTGCCGCCCAGCAGCCAGAAGTCCCGTGACCGCAAGCCGGTGCGGAGCGCGTTGACGGCCCGAACCGCCGGGTTCACCGCCGGGCGCACGTAGGGCACGACAGCCGCGCCGCCATAGGGCGGGATACCCAGGTCGGACGGACGGTCCCGCATGAAGGCCAGCACCGGCACGATCAGGCAACACGCCACGGCCGCAATGGTGATGCTGACCGCGCGCCAGCCGATGGTCTGGTTCAGGTAGGCCAGCAGCGGCAGGAACACGAGCTGCCCCGTCGCCGTGCTGGCCGTCAGCAGGCCGACCACCAGGCCGCGCTTGGCGCTGAACCAGCGGCCGGCAACGATGGAGGCCAGCACCAGTGCCGTCACGCCGCTGCCGCTCCCGACCACTACGCCCCACAGCAGCACCAACTGCCACGGCGCGACCATGAAGGGCGTCAGCGCCACCCCGGCGGAGATCATCGCCAACGCGGCAACAATGGTGCGGCGCAGCCCGAACCGCTCGATGATCGCCGCGGCGAACGGACCGGCCAAGCCATACAGCAGGATGTTGACCGCGACCGCGAAGCTGATGGTGGCACGCGACCAGTGGAACTCGGCCTCCAGCGGCACCATCAGCACGCTCGGCACCGATCGTATGCCGGCGGCAACCAGCAGCACCAAGAAGGTGCAGGCGGCGACGATCCAGGCGGGGTGGATGCGGCGGGTCATGGGGGCGTGCTCCGGATATTGCCGGCAAGATAGGAGCATATGCACGTATCCCGCAAGGCGCGAAATCCCGTGTGGTCAGAGGCCGGTCAGGCTGCGCAGGATCTCGCTGGCGTGGCGGATACCCAGGGAATAGTGCCCCTCGCCTGGCACCACCCGCAGCTCCATGCCGGGGATCGCCTCCAGCGGCGCCATGCCATGCAGCGGGATCAACGAGTCCTCGGCGCCATACCAGACCGTCACCGGCACACGGATGTCGCCGAATGGCACGCCCCAGTCATGGGCATAGATGCCGGCGTCCGACAGGGCGCCCTGGATGCCGCGCCCGATGCCCTCCCGCCAGGCCCGGCTGAGGCCGGCCAGGAGTTGCGGCGTCAGGCAGGCACGGTCCGACGCCGGCAGGCTGTCGCCGACCAGAGTGCGTGGCGTGATGATGCGGCGCTGCAGCAACGGGCGCAGCACGCTGAACAGGCGATGGGCCAGCACGGGATGGCGGCCCAGCATGAACAGGTGGCCGATGCCGGGCGTACGCGGGTGGATGCCGTGCGGCGGCGGCACCGGGCAGACCATCGCCACTCCCAGCACACGGTCCGGCAGCGCCAGGGCACAGGCCGCGGCATAAGGGCCGCCGCCGGACAGGCCCACGACGTGGAACTTGGCGAGGCCCAGGCGGTCCGCCACCGCCGCCACGTCCGCAGGCCAATCCAGCAGCTTCCGTCCAACTTGGGGCGTGCTGCGCCCGTATCCCGGGCGATCCAGCGCCAGTAAGCGTACGGGAAGGTCTGGGATCAGCCCGGCCTCTAGCCGCGATGCCGGCCAGCCGTGGAAATACAGCACCGGTGGCCCGGCCGGATCGCCATACTCCTCAACCGCGATGACCCGACCATCCGCCAGGCGCACTGTCAGCGAAGGTGCAGCGGCAGCGACCAGCCGTTGTCGCCGGGCGAGCCGTTTCAGTCCTTGGGAGACTCGCAAAGAAAAAGGCCCGCCGGAGCGGGCCTTTGCGCCGGGCTGCGCCGCGTTAAGCGGCAGGCTGCGCCGCGGCACGCTTGGTCTGGCATCGGAGGATGCGACGCTTCAACACTTGCGCCTCCTCCGGCAGGTTCCGGTTTGGCGTGCCGAGCAGAAACGAGTCCAAACCGCCATTATGCTCGATGGTGCGGATCGCGTGGGTGGTCAGGCGAACCTGGATGGTGGTGCCCAGGATATCAGACAGCAACGAAGTCTGCTGCATGTTGGGCAGGAAGCGGCGGCGACTCTTGTTATTGGCGTGGCTGACGTTGTTGCCAGACTGGACGCCCTTGCCGGTGAACTGGCAGCGACGGGACATGGTGTATTCCTGATGCAAAGCGCCGCCCTGGGCGGGCGCCCCGGCGGTCAAGGCCCGGGTTATGACGGTGTGACGGCCGTGGGTCAAGGGTAGGGGACCGCCGCCCCCCCTTCTCCCTCTCCCGGAGGGAGAGGGAGCAGCAAATCCCTTGCGGACCACCAGCGTCGTCCACGTGCCTTCGTGTATCGCGCGCTCCAGCCGCAATCCTTGCCGCTGGTGTGCCGCGGCTACCAGCCGCGCCTGGCTTTCCAACAGCCCCGCCAGGATCGCCGTCCCACCGGGCGCCAGCGCTGCCGCCAAGTCCCGAGCCATCAGGCACAGCGGCCGGGCAAGGATGTTAGCCAGCACCAGGTCATACGGCCGCCCCGCCTGCACCGCCCGGGCCTGCCAGCCATCGGCCAGCACCGGACGCACCAGCCGCCCGACGCCGTTCATCGCCGCGTTCTGCCCGGCAACCCGGACCGACCAAGGCTCGATGTCCGTCGCCAGCACCGGCCGGCGCAGCAGCTTCGCCGCCGCCATCGCCAGGATGCCCGATCCAGTCCCCAGGTCCAGGATGCGGCGCGGATGCCGCCGGGCCACGATCTCCAGCGCACGCAAGCAGCCTCGGGTGGAGCCATGCTCGCCCGAGCCGAACGCCAGCCCGGCATCCAACGTCAGCACCAGCCGCCCCGGCGTCCGCCCACCGTCCTTGTGCGTGCCGCGCACGGCGAAACGGCGACCAATGGCCTGCTCCGGAAACGCCGCGTAGGTCCGCGCCAGCCAGCCATCCGCCTCTGTCGGCGCGCGGCTCAGCGGCGCCGTGACCCCGGTCAGCATCGCCGCCAGCGCCAATGCGCCTTGCAGGGCGTCGTCGCCGGCGCCCACGTCGCGCACGCCCTCGATCCGCCAGATGCGGACGTCCTCGTCGGCGAGAAAGAACCCGATCGTCTCGCATACGGTGCTCAGCGCGGACTCATAAGCCTCCAGCGCCGGCTCCGGCACCTCGACCGACAGCGTCTCCAACGGCCCTGCCCGGCGCTTCACGCCCATCGCCTCGCGATAACAGAGCGCGTCCCGCCAAAACCGGGCAACCCTTTCTCCCTCTCCCGGAGGGAGAGGGAGAAGGCAGGCTCACGGTCTTCGCGGGCGCCCGATCGCGGCATCGTCCGGCCTCTCAAGCTCCCGGTGCCTTCTCAACATAGCTGTCCATCAGGTGCTTCTGCCCGGCATGCTCGAATTCGATGGTCAGCTTGTGGTCGTCCACTGCCTGCACGACGCCATAGCCGAACTTCTGGTGGAACACCCGGGCGCCGACCTCGAACAGCTCCTCCCGCGCCGGACGCGCCGGCTGCTCCCACGCCGCGATGGCTTGCGGCCGCCGGGCAGCAAGCGGCCCGTTTAGGAACACGCTCGGCGCTGACATCAGCCGGGTTTCCCGCTGCATGGCCACGGACCCCGCACGCTCGACATGCTCCTCCGGCAACTCGTCCACGAAGCGGCTGGGGATGCTGCTCTGCCAGTTGGCATACAGACGGCGGTTGGCGGCATGGCTGACAACCGCGAGCTTGCGCGCCCGGGTCAGGCCGACATAGGCCAGGCGCCGCTCCTCCTCCAGCCCTTTCAGCCCACCCTCGTCCAAGGTGCGCTGGCTGGGGAACAGCCCCTCCTCCCAGCCAGGCAGGAACACGGTGTCGAACTCCAGCCCCTTCGCCCCGTGCAACGTCATCATGCTGGCGCGGTCGCCATCGGCGTTCTGCTCGTTCTCCATCACCAGCGAGACATGGTCCAGGAACCCGGCCAAGCTCTCGAAGTCGGCCAAAGCCCGCACCAACTCCTTCAGGTTCTCCAGCCGGCCCGGCGCATCCGGCGACTTGTCGGCCTTCCACATGTCGGTATAGCCGCTCTCGTCCAGCACCGTCGCCGCGACCAGCACATGCCCGTCCCGCGGCAGCGCCTCTCGCCAGCGCGCAAAAGACTGGAACATTTCCCGGAGTGCCCC
>CAXTOB010000409.1:0-1316 GCA_964245505.1 uncultured Acetobacteraceae bacterium
CCCTGGGCCATGCTGGCATTCATGCAGGCAAAGTTTCAACTTCGCCTTGTGGATGCGCCGTCGGACATCCCCCAACCGCTGCCGCACTCCTGGTTGGGTATGCTTGTCCCTGGCCATGCCGACGTTGCTGCCGGCCGCGTACACGAGTTTGCGGATGTGTCGCTCGATCTGGATGACGGGTGCGCTTGGATCGCGCAGGCTCGCTTGCATGCTGGGCTGGCCGAGGACGATCTAGTGGCACAAGTCACCAAGACCCGCCCGGGCCGTCGCGTGTGCAAACGGCGCCAATCCGGTGGCAGTGGTGATCTCGTGCCATTGGGTAATCGGAGCGGACGGGGTGCTCACCGGCTACGGCGGGGGAGATTGTGGCGTAAGTGGTGGTTGATCGAGCACAAGCTCCAGATGGCCTGGCTGGAGTCATCCCGGTCACGGGCGTCCCTAGGATAGGCCGGTCAAGCGGGCGCGGCGGTTTCAGCGCTCCACATCTGCGATGATCCCGCTCTACAGTAAACGTCGTGTTGCCGCCGCTGCTCGGCCGCAGTAGCTCTCGGTAGGAGTTTCCGGCGGAAGGACAATTGAATGCACAGCCAAGCACGTTGCGGCACTTGGCGGGGCCTTCGTGCCGGGCTGACGCTCCTGCCGCTTCTGGCTGGGTCCTGCGCCGGGCTGGACCGGAACGACCAGGGACGGCTGCAGCCGCAAGCGGTGCGCGGGCCGTGCCAGGTGAAGAAGTTCTTCCTTCTGGGGACGAGGTCGGTCCCTACGGACATGACGGTGGGCAATGTTGGGGCGGCGTGCACCTTTACCGTGCTCAATCCGGACCTGCAGGTCGTGATCAATGCTGCGCTGGTGACGGGGCAGGCCAGTCATGGGCAGGCTGTCGCCGGACTGGACTACGGCAACCGTCAGGCGGTGGTGTCCTATACGCCGCAGCCTGGCTACATCGGGGCGGACCGGTTCAGCATTACGCTGGAGCCGAACGCCATTGGCATTACGGTGAACGTCATGGTGCAGCAGGCGCCCCCACCCGGGTCGTAGCCCTGACCCTGGCAGCCTCCCCACTGTCGTAGCCGTGCACGTATCCGTCGCCCATTCCGCTCCCTCCCGATCCCGCGGGCATAGTGGGGCCGAATGCGGCCGGGCGTTTTGAACGGGATTGCAGGCGGCGGTCAGAGGAGCGTCGCCCGGTAAGCGGCCCGGCGTGACGCCGAGCTGGCGGACGAAGGCGCGGGTCAGGTGGCTCTGGTCGGCAAACCCGGCCTGCGCCGCCGCGTCCGCGACCGCCATGCCGGACGCCAGGCTCCGCTGGGCCAGCC
>CAXTOB010000409.1:1326-5930 GCA_964245505.1 uncultured Acetobacteraceae bacterium
GCATGAGGTAGGCGTGCGGCGTCGCGCCGGTTTCGCGCGCGAAGGCGCGGAGCAACTGCCAGCGGCTGAGACCCTGCAACGCCGCAAGCTCGTCCAGTGTGGCCGGCAGGTCCGGCGCGTCGTCCAAGCGCTGCCGCGCCCTGGCGAAAGGGGACAGCGGTCCCCCGGGCGCCTGCCGCCGCGCTCCATGCCGGACCAAGGTGTGGAACAGGCAGTGGAGCGGCGATGCCTCGGCCGCAAGCTGGTCCGGTGCCGGCGCCGTCAACCGGGCGAAGGCGCGGGTGAAGCGGTGGGCCAGCACAGGGTCGCGCAGGGCGGGCCGCGCCATCTCCGCCTCACCGGCGAGGTCACCGCAGTCGCGGGCGACCAGGGCCGGGTCGAGATACAACATGCGCCAACCCCGGGCCTGGCCACGGATGGGCAGGCCGTCATGCATCTCGCCGGGGTTCACGGTGATGATATCGCCGGCGCTGGACTCCACGGCGCCGATGCCGCTCCAGGACCGTTGGGCGCCGCCAGCCATGACGCCGATGCCGAGGTGGTCGTGGGCGTGACGGGGAAGGCACGGTCGGTCACCAGGGTCATCGCCTCGATGCCGGGCAGGGCCGATTTGTGCTGGGTGACTTGGTGCGTCCGCCCCGTCATGGCCTGGGCTCCCCTGTAACGTCGTAAGGCGGATACGGGTGGACTGGCAGGTGTTCCGTCAACTACCGCCAGGCCGGCCGGAGACCTGGCCGGATGCCGGTCGTTCTCGGCACCCGATCCATGCCGGCATTATCCCACCGCAAGGGAGCCGGCACGGCACCTATTGGAGTCTTGGGCGGTCCGATGCTGCTGCTGAACATACGTCCGTGAACAGCCTGAGCTGCAACGGGAGCGCCTACCGATTGTTTCGCCTCCCAGCAGCCGGGCCAACCCGGTGACGGCGATGGCCAGCGGCTGCTAAGACGGACCCTGGAGTTGTACTTGGCGGACAAAGCTGCTGGAGGGTTGAAGCTGGCGCCCATGCTGGGCCTTGCGGGCGTGCTGCTGGCTGCGCTGACGGTCGAGTTCAATGACGGCGTCAGCTCGGCGGCGCTGGCCGACGTGCGGGGCGGGCTGGGCATCAGCCGGGACGCTGGCACGTGGGTGACCAGCCTGTTCAGCACGGGACAGGTGATCGGTATGTCGATGGCGACCTTTTGGGCGGTGACCGTCTCGATCCGCCGGTGGGTGCTGTTTGCCATCGCGCTCAGCTGTTTCAGCACGCTGGCCATCCCGTTCACGTCGAACCTTGGGCTGCTGTATGTTTGCCGGTTCCTGCAGGGGTTGGCCGCAGGGTTCACGATCCCGCTGCTGCTGACGGTGGCGCTGCAGGTGCTGCCGCCGCCGGTCCGGCTGTATGGCCTGTCGGCCTACGCGCTTACGGCCACCTTTGGGCCGAACATCTCGACGGCGCTGGCGGGGTTGTGGACGGACCTCGTCGGCTGGCAGTTCGTATTCTTCGAGGACCTGCCGTTGTGCACGCTGGCGGGACTGCTGGTCTGGTACGGTGTCGCGCAGCAGCCGCCGCAGTACGAGCGCATCCAAAAGTTCGACTGGCCCGGGGCGCTGCTGGTGATCGTGGGCTTCGGGGCGCTCACGACCATGCTGGAGCAGGGCGACCGGCTGGACTGGTTCAATTCGAAGCTGATCTGCGTGCTCGCCCTCGTATCCGTCGTGGCGCTGCCGCTGCTGGTGCTGGCCGACTTGCGGGCGGAGTTGCCGCTTTACCGTTTTTCCCTGCTCAAGCGGCGCAACTACCTGTTCGGACTTATTACCCTGTTCACCTTCCTGCTGCTGAGCCAGTCGGCGGGGACCATCCCGGGTGATTACCTGCAACGGGTCGGAGGCTTCCGGCCGGAGCAGTCCTACCTGGTCACGGTGCTGATCGCCGTGCCGCAGTTCCTGCTGCTGCCGCTCGTCGCCCTGCTGCTGGACTATGAAAGCGTGGACGCGCGGTGGGTGCTGTTTGCCGGCATCGCCTGCGTCATCACGGCGTGCATCGGCAACTCATTCCTTACCTCGGTCTGGGACCCCGTCACCTTCTTGCTTTGGCAGGGGTTCCAGGCGGCCGGGGCGTCGCTTGTCGTGATGCCGCTGCTGATGATGGCGGTGAACACCATCAAGAACCCGGCGGATGGCCCGTTCGCCTCCACCCTGGTCAACACCATGCGTGGCTTGGCCGAGCCGGTCGCGGTCTGGATGGTGCAGCTTATCCTGCGGTGGCGCGGCGGGCTGCACTTCAACCGGATTGTTGACCAGTCGGGGCAAGGATCGTTCAGCGCGCTGCAGCGGCACGATCCCGGCAGCGTCGCCGCATTCCGGGGGGCCGTGCAGGCACAGGCGACCGTGCTGACGCTGAGCGACGCTTTCTTGATTATCGCCGCGCTGGGATTGGCCCTGGTGCTCGTGCTGGCGACGCTGCCAGTGCGCACCTATCCGCCCCGCATCGTCGCGCAGCAGCAGTAGGACGACGGAATGGCCGACGTGGAACAAGACAGGGGCAAGAAGGGCTATAGCGCGTCCAGGTACAGGTCGCGAGCGGAGCCGGAAGGCAAGGAGCAGCAATCCAAGGACCGGCCTGGCAAGGACCAGGCGGAAAAGGATCAGGCGGAAAAGGGACCGTCTGACAACAAGCAGTCGAGCAAGGACCAGCAAGCCGGCAAGGACGACGGCAAGCCTGGCAAGCGTAAGCCGTTGTGGCCCTGGCTGTTGGGCGGGGCGGTCGTCCTTGGCTTCATCGCCGTGGCCCTGGCCGTTATCTTCGCCCCGGCTCCGGACGTTTGGACCGACGACGCCTACATCACGGCGCATTACGCCTCGATCGCCCCGCGCATCTCCGGCCAGGTCGTCTCGGTCGAGGTGGATGACAACCAGCCGGTGACGGCCCAGCAACTGCTGGTGACGATCGACGACCGGGACTTCCGCGCCGCACTTGCCGGCGCCGAGGCGATGCTGGAGCGGGACATGGCGCAGCTTGCGGAAGCCAGCGCCTCGATCACGCGCCAGCCGTCGGTGGTGGAGCAGTCGCAGACGCAGAATCCATCGGCCGCCGCGCAGCTCGCCTTGGCCCAGGCCAACCAGCGGCGCTACCGCAACCTGTCGGCGACCGGCGCCGGCACTGTGCAGGAGCGGCAGCAGGCGGACCAGCAGGTGCAGCAAGCGCAGTCGGCGGTTGACCAGGCCCGGGCCGCCACGGACGCGGCCAAGCGGCAGATACCGATCCTGGAGGCGCAGCGTGCGGCGGCGGAGGCTCTGGTGAAGGCGGATAAGGCGCGGGTGGAGCAGGCCCGGCTCAACCTCAGCTACACCCGGATCACGGCGCCGATTGATGGCGTGGTCGGGCAGCGCACGGTTCAGGTGGGCAACTATGTCGGACCCGGCACGCCGCTGATGTCGGTGGTGCCGCTGGATCAGATTTACATCGAGGCAAACTACCGTGAGGTCGCGTTGCGCCATGTGCTGCCAGGGCAGCACGTGACGATCCATGTCGATGCCTATGACCTGGACCTGGACGGCGTGGTAAACAGCGTGCCGCCGGCGTCCGGGGCGGCGTTCGGGGCGATCCAGCCCAACAATGCCACCGGCAACTTCACCAAGATCGTGCAGCGTCTGCCGGTGAAGATTCTGGTTTCGCCGGGTCAGGATGAGGCGAAGCTGCTGCGGCTTGGCTTTTCGGTGGAAACCACGATCCATACCGGGCTGGCCGACGTGAAGGGCCGGCAGCGGGATACGCCGGTTCGCGTCACGGCGTCCCCATGAGGCTGGGCTGGGCCGGCGCGTTGCTGCTGGCCGGCTGCACCGTAGGGCCGGATTTCCATGCGCCCGATCCTGGCGGGCCGGCAAGCTGGGGGCCGGTGCGGGCCGATGTGCCGAGCCATACCAGCACGGACGAGGCGGACCCGCAGTGGTGGACGCAGTTCGGCGATCCCGTGCTGTCGTCGCTGGTGGGGCGGATCGCTGCGGAGAACCTCGATCTGCAGACCGCGGCCGAGCGGGTGCTGCAGGGCCGGGCGCAGCGGGATGTGGTAGCGTCGCAGGGGCTGCCGCAGATCAATGGCCAGTCGTCGTATGAGCGAACTCGCTTGAGCACGGTCGGCAACCCGGCCGACCTGGTCGTGATCCGCCCCGGCGCGCCGGTGGAGTTCGACGTTTACCAGAACGGCGTTAATTCGTCCTGGGACCTGGACCTATTCGGCCGGGTGCGGCGGGGGGTGGAAGCCGCGAATGCCGAAACGGAGGCCGCGGTGGAGGACCGGCGCGGCATCGCGCTCGCGGCTCTGGCAGACCTGGTGCAGGACTACCTGCAACTGCGCGGTATTCAGGCGGCGCGGGCTATCGCGGAGCGCAACCTGGCGATCGCGCAGCAGAACACTGGGCTGGTGCGGAACCGGTTTGATAACGGGGTCGCCACCACGCTCGACACGGCGCGGGCGCTGTCGCAGCAATCCACCATCGCCGCCACCGTGCCGCCGCTGCGGGCGCAGGAGGCGGCGATGATCAATGCCATCGGGCTGCTGCTGGGCCAGCCGCCGCGGGCGCTGGAGGCGGAGCTGCGGCCGCGGACGGCGCAGCCCGGGGTG
>CAXTOB010000410.1:0-5923 GCA_964245505.1 uncultured Acetobacteraceae bacterium
CTCTCATAGACGCGCATCGCCCAGAGCGCGGTGATCGGCAGCGCCAGCACGGCCATGTTGCTCACCAGGAGCAGGAGCCAGAGCGGTGGCCGCTTGCGCCCCGCAAACCCTAGCTGCACGGGCCAAGCCGGTAGCCGAACACCGCCAGCGTCTCGATCGGCGAGGCTCCGACAGCGGCGAACTTCGCGCGGACCCGGCGCACGTGGCTGTCGATCGTGCGGTCGCTGACCACGCGCTCGCTGACGTAGGCTCGGTCCATCAGCTCGTCGCGCGAGAAGACGCGGCCGGGCCGGGCCATGAGGGTCCGCAGCACGCCGAGTTCGGTGGCGGTCAGCGGCACGTCCCGCCCATCCCAGGTCACGCGCAAGGTCTCGGTGTCCAGCCGCAGCCGGCCATGGGTGAGCGCCCCGGCGGGCTCCTGCGGCAGCGGCTGCGGCGCGGCGCGGCGGAGCAGGACGCGCACACGGGCGACCAGTTCGCGCGGCGAAAATGGCTTTACGAGGTAGTCGTCGCCGCCAATTTCGAGCCCGACGATCCGGTCCACCTCGCTGTCGCGCGAAGACAGAAACAGGATCGGCACGGTGCTATGACGGCGCACGGCGCGGCAAACGTCAGTGCCGTCCATTTCCGGCAGCATCACGTCCAGGATGACCAGGTCTGGCCCGGCGCTCAGCGTGCCGGCACCGATTTGCGCCAGCGCGGCGGCGCCATCGGCAGCTTCGGCCGTGGCAAACCCTGCCTGGCTGAGGGCGATCCGTATCACCTCCCGGATCGCCGGGTCGTCGTCCACGATCAGCACACGGCTCATGGCGCATTTGCACCGGGTTTGCACCGGGATGCCACCGCTTTTCGCCGGCGCCGTCATCACGGCTGCACGGCATGGCGGCATTGCTACGGCAAGCCAATCAACCCGGAGCAAAGCGCATGAGCGAGACCACTGCGAACCCGAAAACCTCCAACAACCCTGCAACGCCCTCCTGGGCGCCGCTCCGGCTGCATCCTGAACCTACCCAAAGATCGGAGCTTCGTGCCATGCGGGCCAGCATCGCCGCCGCCCTCATCGTGGTCACCATCTCCACTCCCGCCGCCCCCGCCCCGCCGCCGCGGGGCCCCACCGACCCCATTGGCGACCGCCCCCGCGCCGGCCTGGTGTGCGGCCTGGCGCTCGACACCAGCGCCGACGCCCATCCCGGCGACTTCCTGACCATCGCGCCCGCAGTGCGTCCAACGGTCACCGCCAGCGGAAGCCAGCTTTGCCTCGATGGGCTGGGCTACGGGGTGCACTACGGCATCACCGTGCATCCCGGCCTCGCCTTCATCGGTTCGCGGTGGGATGCCGAGGTAACCGCCACGGCCGACACGCCCGACCGTGACCCGCTGGTGGCCGTTGGCGGCCGCGGCTGGATCCTGCCGCGACAGGGGGCGACGGGCGTCACCATCCAGACCGTGAACGTCCCGCTCGTGCGTATCCGGGTGTTGCGGCTCGCAGCGCGCAAGGCCGTGGCCGATGCCGGGGGAGACGCCCATTGGGGCGACTCGCTGGACCCTTCGAAGCAGTCCTGGCAGTTGTATGAACTGCGTGGCCGGGCTTCCAGCATGACCCAGATCTGGTCCGGCACGATGCAGACCGGTCCCGGGCGCAACCGGACCGTGGAGACCGCTTTCCCCCTGGCAGGGATCGTGGACCCGGCCAAGCCCGGCGCCTACCTGATCTTGGCCGAGGATGCCGCGAAGCCCGCGGCCAACCTCACGCCCAATTCCGATGACACAGCAGGCGTCGATGACGGCGAGCAGGTCATCGCCGGCCACTGGGCGCTGAGCACAGATTTGGCGATCTCCTCGCTGCAGGGCCAGGACGGGCTGCATGTGACGGTCCGCTCGCTCGGCAGTGCGGCGCCGTTGCCGGGGGTGCACCTGGAACTCCGCGCCAAGTCGGAGGACACCCTGGCCGAGGCCACCACCGACGCGCAGGGCAGCGCCGTGTTCGCGCCCGGCCTGCTGCGCGGCAAGCTCGCCGCCGCCGCCGCCACGCTGATCGCGAGCACCGCGGCGGGTGATTTTGCCTTGCAGAGCCTATCGGCGCCGGGCTTCGACCTGTCGGACCGCGGGGCCGAGGGCCGCGTGTCGCCGGGGCCGATCGAGGCGTTCGTCTATACCGACCGCGGCATCTACCGGCCCGGCGAGACGGTCAACGTCACCGCCCTGCTGCGCACTGCCGGCCTGTCTGCGGTGGACGGCACGGCGTTGACCCTGGTGTTGCGCCGGCCCGATGGGGTGGAGGCCAGCCGCACCATGCTGCCGCCTGCGCCGGATGCGGGGTTCGGGCAGGCATTGCCACTCAGCGCCAGCGCGGCGCAGGGCAACTGGACGATTGAGGCGTTCTTGGACCCGAGCCTGCCGCCGGTCGGCCGCGCTTCCATCTCGGTGACCGATTTCGTGCCGCAGCAGCTGAAGGTGGGGCTGACCGCCACCGCGGCGGCGGTCGGGCCGGAGACAAGGCTTTCCGGTTCGATAGACGGGCGCTTCCTGTATGGCGCACCCGCTGCCGGGCTGCATGCCGAGGGCGACGTTCGCCTAGTGCGTGACGAACACCCCGTGGCCGGCGCGCCGCAATACAGCTTTGGCGATGCGGACGAGACGATCCCCGATGCTCTGAAAACCCTGACGCTGGCCGACGCCGACGCCGCCGGGCATGTCGCCATCAACACGGCGCTGACAGTTCCGGATGGCATCGGCTCGCCGTTGCGCGCCGTGGTGAACGCCGGGCTAGTAGAACCGACCGGGCGGGCGGTGAAGCAGGCCTTATCCCTGCCGATCCACAACCATCCGTTGCTGGTCGGCATCCGCAAGCTGTTCGGCGACCAGGTGAACGAGGGCAGCCCCGCCCAGCTCGCCATCCGCACCTTTGACGCCGACGGCGCGCCGGTGGCCGCAGCCGGCCTGCATTGGCGCCTGTACACCGAGAACCACCGCTGGGACTGGTGGCGGGAGAATGGGAGCGGGTGGACGTTCCACACCTACACGACCGAGGACGAAATCGCGTCCGGCAGGCTCGACACGCTGTCCAGCGCACCCGCCGAGCTCACGAGGACCCTGGACTGGGGCGAATACCGCCTTGTGGTCAGCGACGATGCGACGGGCGCCGCCAGCAGCGTGCGGTTTTCCAGCGGCTGGAACGGTTGTGTAGATGCCGACATCCCGGACCGGCTGGCGGTGGAAACCGACCATGCCGTGGTGCGGATTGGCGAGACGACGCACATCCACGTCCGCGGCCCGTTCGCCGGCCCGGCGCAGGTCATCGTGGAGAACGCCGGCCGGGTGATCGAGACGCGCCGGGTCGAGATGGCGGCGGATGGCGCCACGCTGGACCTGGTCGCAAACGCCGGCTGGGGTGCTGGCGTGCACGTGCTGGCGGAGGCGTTCCGTCCGCTCGCCGCAGCGGGCAAGCCGCATGAGCCGGTGCGCGCCGTGGGTCTCGCCTGGGTTGCGACCGACCCGGCGCCGCACACCTTGGCCGTCAGCGTCGGCTTGCCTGCCACAGTGACCCCGCGCCAATCCATTACCATGCCGGTGCACGTGGCGGGATCGCATGGCCGCGCCTTCGTCACCTTGGCGGCGGTCGATGAGGGGGTCCTGCAGCTCACCCACTTCGCCAGCCCGGACCCGGTGGCAGCCTTGCTCGGCCGCACCCGGTTCGCCATGGATCTGCGCGACGATTACGGCCGCCTGCTGGAAGGGACCGCCGACGCCGGCGCCCTGCATGAGGGCGGCGACGAGGGCTCGCTCGGCGGCGCCGGCCTGCCGGTCACGACGACCAAGGTCGTCTCGCTGTTCCACGGCCCGGTGGAGCTGGACGCGGACGGCAATGCCGCGATCCCGCTCGACCTGCCGGACTTCGCGGGGGAGCTGCGGCTCATGGCGGTGGCGTATGACCACGAGGCGGCGGGCCATGCCGAAGCGGCGTTGACCATACGCGACCCCGTGGTGGCCGAGCTGGCGCTGCCGCGTTTCCTGGCGCCGGGCGACGTCGCCAGCGTAGGCGTCTCGCTGCAAGACACCGATGCGCCGGCCGGGGACTATCACCTGGCCGTCACCGCCAGCGGCGCGGCGGCCTGGCGCGGACCCGGCACGATCGACCTGCATCTCGATCCCAGCCAGCGGCGTGAGGCCCGGCTCGACTTGGCCGGCACCGAAATCGGGACCGCCCACCTGACGGCGGACCTGACCGGACCGGGTGGCATGCATATCACCCATCAATGGGACATCGCGGTGCGCTCGCCGCATCCCGACCTGGTCCTGAGCCAAGCCGCGATACAGGCGCCCGGCGAGACATATACCTTGGGGCCGGACCTGCTGGCTCCGTTCGTGCCGGGCAGCGTGCAGGTGACGGTCGGCTACTCCGCCACTGGCGGGATCGACGTGCCCGGGCTGCTGCAGTCGCTCTACACCTATCCGTTCGGCTGCACGGAGCAGCTTTCCTCCTCGGCCCTGCCGCTGCTCTACTTCAACGACGCCCGCCTGCTGGGTCGTCCCGCCAGCGACCGCGGCGTGCATGACAGGGTGCAGGCAGCCATTGCCACCATCATCGACCGGCAGGATGCGGCCGGCCGGTTCGGGCTGTGGCGCGTGGGGGACGGCAACGGTTCGACTTGGCTGAACGTGTATGTGCTCGACTTCCTGCTGCGCGCGCGGGATGCCGGGTTCGCCGTGCCGGACAGCGTCACCAGCAGGGCCTCCCACTGGATCGAGCGTAGCCTGCAAACCGGCAGCGACGACTCCGACGGCGCCTATGCCCAGCCGCGTGCGCCGACACAGGCCTATGCGGCCTACGTTCTGGCGCGCACCAGCCGGGTCGATCCGTCCAGCCTGCGCGCACTGGCCGCCAATCTTTCTTCGGACGACCAGACGGTATCTTGGCGCGACGGCGACATGGCCGCTCCGATGGCTCTGGCCGACCTGGCTGGCGCTCAATCGTTGATGGGCCAGGCCGGCTTGGCCGAGGGCACGTTCCAGGGCGCCATCGCCAATCTGGGCGCCTCGTCGGTGCCGTCTTGGTGGCGCAACGCCTATTACTGGTCGCCGCTGCGCGAGGAGGCGGGCGTGCTGGCCGTGGCGGCTGAAACCGGGCATGACGCGGCGGTGTCGGCCCTGATGGCGCGGCTCGCCCACGAGCACCTCGATCCCGATCAGCTCAACACGCAGGAGAAGGCCTGGCTGCTGATGGCGGCCCATGCGCTGGCCAAGCGCGGCACGGCTCGCTCGGTGGCGCTGAATGGGGGCGCGGCGGAGACGGTCACGCTGCCCTACGCGATATCGCCCACCGCGGATGCGATGGCGCAGAGTACCAGCGTGCGGAACATGGACGACAAGCCGCTGTTCCGCACAGTCACGCTGCGGGGCGCCCCGATCCAGGCACCGCCGGCGCTCGAGAACGGCTTCAGCCTGCGGCGCGAGGCCTACACGCTGACGGGGGAGCGGATGGACGATACCGCGCTGCGTCAGACGGACCGCTTCATCGTGGTGCTGTCCGGCAACGCGAGTTCCGGCGAGTTCCGCCGGGCGATGGTGGTTGATCCGCTCCCGGCCGGGCTGGAGATCGAGGCGCCGGTGCTGCGGGAGGACAGCTACCCCTTCATCGGCGAGCTGACGCACCTGCGCGCCCATGAGGAGCGGGATGACCGCTTCCTGGCCGCGTTCGACGTGGGCGTGAACCCGCGCCATCGCTGGCGCGAGGTGGACGAGGACAAGACCGATCCGCTGGAGGAAAGCGAGTTCCGCATCGCCTACGTGGTCCGCGCGGTGACGCCAGGCCATTTCGTCCGGCCGGAGACGGTCGTGCAGGACATGTATCAGCCGGACGTGATGGCCCGCACGGCCGCCGCCGAGACCAGCGTGGCAGCCCGATGATGCGGCGGTGGGGGGT